>PLNU01000128.1:0-13012 GCA_003142835.1 Syntrophaceae bacterium | reverse complement strand
GCCAAAGAAAGCGAAGTGGTATCAAATGGATATCTTTTGGGCAACAGGCCGTTAAATATCAATGTATTTCTCGATTGCTTTTCCGCTTATTGCTCCTTTGCGCAGGATAACCGGAGGAGTGCAGGTCACGTCGATGATGGTGGAACCTTTAGTGCCCGGAGTATCGCCCAGATCAATGATGGCGTCAATTTTATCGCCAAGTTGGGAGGCAACATCAGATGCGCTTACACATTCAGGTGCGCCGGTTCCGTGCCATTTACCCGTCCACGGGTGACGGTGGGATCGCCGCCGCGAGATTTTTATTAGCTAAAGAAAAAATTGTTCTGAATCTAAATATCTGGTATCATAATAATCAATAAGGGAGGGATGTTATGAATGCCTATGACATGATAGAGACAAAGCCGGAAGTGATGCTGGGCAAACCCGTTATCAAGGGAACCCGGATTCCTGTTGATCTCATCGTAAGAAAATTGGGTGAAGGCGCTTCTTTTGAAGATTTGCTCGATGGTTATCCAAAGCTCTCGATAGATGCCATCCATGCAGCGCTGATCTATGCCGCCGATATGATCCGTAATGAAACAACCATCTATTTAAAGACAGGCACTGCCGCTTGAATGCAAAAACATTGAGTTTTTTAGCAGACGAAAGTTGCGATTTTTCCGTTATCCGCGCACTGCGGGCGGTTGGCTATTCCGTCAATGCCATCGCTGAAATATCCCCATCGCTGTTGGATGAATCGGTATTGGAATTGGCTGTTGCGGAAAACAGGCTATTGATAACCGAAGACAAGGACTTTGGTGAGTGGGTTTTTGCGCATCAACATGCGATGGCCGGTGTATTGCTAATCCGCTATCCGGCAAGCATGCGCTCCTCAATGGTTGCAGCCGTGATCGATCTAATTGAAGGACACGGCACAGATCTTGTCGACAGTTTTACTGTTTTAGAACCAGGAAGAGCGCGAATTAGGAAAAAAACCACGAACTGATCTAATGAAGAATGAAATTGAGAAATATACATACCGGGTAGAATGGTCAGAGGAAGACAATTGTCATGTAGTCAGATGTTTGGAGTTCCCATCTCTGGCTGCCCACGGGGATACCATTGAGGAAACGCTTCGGGGAATTGAATATGTTGTCGCGGAATCCGTCAAGTGGATGCAGGAAGAGGGTGAAACAGTACCAACGCCATTAGGAATGAAAAAATTCAAGGGGCATCTCACCTTGAGAATCCCACCTGGAAAACATCGGGAGTTGGCTATCCGCTGTGCGGAGGAAGGAGTTTCACTTAACCGTTTTATACTGTCTCGCCTTTCTACATGAAAGGGCAGTCTTATTGCAATTTTCCTTTGTTAATCCAAAGAACAGTCCGTTAAATATCAATGTATTTCTCGATGATTTTTCTGCTTATTGCTCCCTCGCGGAGGATAGCTACAGGAGTGCAAGTCACGTCGACGATGGTGGAACCTTTAGTGCCCGGAGTATTACCCAGATCAATGATGGCGTCAATTTTGTCGCCGATTTGTTCGGCAACTTCGGAAGCTCGCGTGCATTCAGGTGCGCCGGTTAAATTAGCACTAGTCGCGGTAAGCGGTCTTTTCAGCCTTTGAATGATGCCCCGCGCGCCGGGATGGCTGGACACGCGCAGGCCAATTTTGCCACTTCCTGCCGTAAGCAAAGGTGATACATTATTCGCAGCTAAAAAGACTATTGTCAGCGCGCCCGGCCAGAATGCGGTCATCAGCTTTTGTGCTGTTTGGGGTACATCTTGAACAAGAGGGTAAATATTATCTGTTTGACCAATAATCAGTGAAATAGGGTTTTTAAAATTCCTGCCTTTGATGGCAAATATCTTTTGGATTGCTTTTTCATTTGTGGCGTCGGCACCCAGTCCGTAAAAAGTTTCTGTTGGGTAAGCAATAATGCCGCCGTGGGCAATAATTTCTGCGGCTCTGGTCAAGACTATTTCTTCAGAGTTTTTGTCACCGATTTTCAGGATTTCCGGCATGAAATGGTTTCCTGCTTTTTTTCCACATTCCGGGTCATTTTCTCTATGTAGGCTAAGAGCGCACTTTTGATTTTTTTGTCTTCCAGTGCCAGTAAGCGGACGGCAAATAAGGCGGCATTTTTGGCGCCGGCCTTGCCGATAGCCATTGTGGCAACCGGAATTCCGCCGGGCATTTGCACGGTGGAGAGCAGGGCATCAAGACCATGCAGGGAAGTGGCATCAATCGGGACACCGATTACCGGCAGAATAGTCTGCGAGGCGATTACGCCCGCCAGGTGCGCGGCTGCTCCGGCTCCGACGATAATCACCTTAACGCCGCGACCAGCTGCTAAGGCAGCAAATTTTGTTGTCCGCTGCGGTGTGCGATGCGCCGAAGTTAAAATTAGCTCATGCCCAATGCCGAACTCTTCTAGTACTTTGGTTGTCTCGATCATGATGGGCAAGTCGGAATCGCTGCCCATAACAACACTTACCAGAATACTTTCTTTTTTGACGCTTTTTGCTTTCACGGTCAGCTCCTTTTTAATGTTTGAAATGTCTCACACCGGTGAAGATCATGGCGATGCCGTGTTCGTCTGCCGCCTGTATTGTTTCTTCATCACGCACGGAACCGCCCGGCTGAATGATTGCCGTAATTCCCGCCTCCGCGGCCATATCGATACCATCACGGAAGGGGAAGAATGCATCCGACCCCAGTACACAACCTTTAGTCGGCAGTACTGCTTTCATCTTCGCGATTTTCACGGAATCCACCCGGCTGGTTTGACCGGCGCCAACACCGACCAGCTGATCTTTGGTGGCATAAACGATGGCGTTGGACTTGACATATTTGACCACGTGCCAGGCAAAATTAAGCGCCTGGTATTCTTCTTCAGTCGGTTTTCTTTTGGTGACAACTTTTGTCTGACGAATATCAAAGGGCGCATTATCGCGGTCCTGAATGAGCAATCCTCCGGCAACACGGCGGAAATCGTAACCCGAAACATACTTGCCTGACGCTGTGGATATTTCCAGCAGGCGAACGTTTTTCTTCGCGCTTAAGATATCGATGGCCGCGGTATCGAAGGCCGGCGCCATAATAACTTCCAGAAATATTTTTGCCAGTTCTTCCGCCGTGGCTTTATCCACAGGACGGTTGAAGGCGACAATGCCGCCGAAAGCGGAGATCGGGTCGGTAGCCAGCGCCTTTGTGTAGGCTTCCACAAGGGCAGCGCTACTGGTAGCCGCGCCGCAGGGATTGGCATGTTTGATGATAACAGCTGCAGGCAAAGTAAAGTCGGATACTGCCTGCCAGGCGGCGTCGCTGTCCATGATGTTGTTGTAAGAGAGTTCTTTGCCCTGGAGCTGTCTGGCGTTGGAGATGGCAGCCAGTGTATTATCGTTTTCCCGGTAAAACGCCGCTTTCTGATGCGGGTTTTCTCCGTAACGGAGATTTTGGGCTAGAGAATACTGAGATGTAAAGGTATCGGGAAATTCCTTTTTAGTTCCTTCCGGTGTTATTGTGCCTAAATAGTTGGAGATGGCGCCGTCATAGCGGGCAGTTGTTTGAAATACTTTTACGGCCAGCTGGAAGTTGGTGGCCTCCGAGATCTTACCACCGGTTTTTTTCATTTCTTCCAGAATTGGATTGTAATCTGCCGGGTTGGTGATAACAGTGACAAAATGATGATTTTTGGCTGCCGCGCGCAGCATTGTGGGGCCGCCGATATCAATATTTTCAATAGCGTGTTCCAGCGTACAGCCTTCCTTGGCCACAGTATCTTCAAAGCGGTAAAGATTGATAACCACCATATCGATGGGGTCAATGCCATGTTCTTTCATTGCTTTAACATGTTCCGGGTTGTTGCGTAGCGCGAGCAAACCGCCGTGAATCTTCGGATGCAGAGTTTTCAACCGTCCGTCCATCATTTCCGGAAAACCCGTATATTCGGAAACATCCTTTACTTTGATGCCGCTGTTTCTGAGTTGTGCCGCCGTTCCGCCGGTCGATAGTATTTCCACGCCGAATGAAGATAATTTTTGAGCAAATTCCACAATTCCTATTTTATCAGTTACGCTGATCAGTGCCCTTTTAATCTGGTTCATAAAAAACATTTCTCCTCTAAATCAGTCTTTGAAATAAAATTGAGATTGTCCAATTAGCGCATTGAAACTTTAATTGCAAGACTGTTTTTATCTTGACATATGAATCCGTAATCTCTAGACTTTCACTAATACCATTGCGCTTTCTTTGGCTAACTTTGTTGGCATCGTCGTCGGCTTCCTCAGTATTTGTAAGGAACGGTCGCGACCGTTCCTTACGCGCATCCTCCTTGCCGCCTCGTTATCCTTTGAAATCGAAATGGTATCAGTGAAAGAAAAAGGAGATCAAAATGAAAAACAAGTTAATGGCAGTTATTGAAACTGAAAAGGGAACTATCCGTTTGCGGCTTTTTGCCGAACAGACACCGATTACCGTAGGGAATTTTGTTAACCTGGTGCGGCGCGGATATTATAATAATTTGAAGTTTCACCTGGTTATCCCCGATTTTATGATTCAGGGCGGCTGCCCCGCAGGTGATGGACGCGGCGGGCCGGGGTATAAATTTCAGGATGAATTTGTCACGGAGCTGCGCCATAATAAACCGGGTATTTTTTCCATGGCTAATGCCGGCCCGCAGACCAACGGCAGCCAGTTTTTTATCACCCATGTAGCCACCGCCCTGGCTGGACGGCAAACATACTGTATTCGGTGAAGTGGCAAGCGAAATCGATCAAAATGTTGTCAACCAAATTGCCCAGGGAGATAAAATATCTTCCATCCTCATTAAAGGCGAAATTGAAGAACTTATGACCAGTATCAGTCCCATGATCGAAAAATGGAATACAGTTTTAGATAAAAATTTCCCCAAGTTACCGAAGGTGCCCAAAGTTTAGAGCTAATTAGTGGCGATTTAATACCGGAGGCAGGTGTTGTGAGAAAAGATCGTAGGGTGGATGAAGCAAAGCGCATCCACCGAATGTTTCAATAATGGTGGAACCGCTGCGCTTGTTCCACCCTACAAAACTTGAATAAATACATTGTGTTTTGAACTCTAACATCTGATCTTCTTCATATGATCAATACGCTTCTGGATGAGCGCATCCGTGCCGATGTCGGTACGATAGGCAACCGGGCCACTAACTGCTTTCACGCCTTCCTCAGCGATTTTGCGGGCGTCTTCCAAATTATCGGCAATACCCACGATGCCGATGGCACGCGAAGAGCTAAGGTACAAACCATCTTTTTTCTTGTCTACCGACGAATAGTAAAGTCTGGCTTTTCCCACATTACCCACCTCGATTTTCGCGCGTGAAGATGCCGCATCGGGATGATCAGCGGGCAGGCCGTAACCTTTCGGCACAACATATTTGCAAACTGTCGCTTTGGGTTCAAATTCAATCTTCAATTTATCCAGTGTTCCGGCAATAATGTGGCGGCATATTTCGACAAAATCTGTTTTTAAAAGCGGTAAGATATTCATGGCCTCCGGATCACCAAAGCGGGCGTTGTATTCCAGAAGCTTTACCCCGTCTTTTGTAGCGATAAAACCGCCATACATGATGCCTTTGTATGGGCTGCCAGTTTCCTTAAGCAATGCCGCCGCGACCTGACGGGTGATCTCCATTCCGTCCTGCAAATCCTGCGGCTTTAGAAAAGGCATGGAATAATCAGCCAGCGAATATGAACCCATGCCTCCGGTATTTGGTCCTTTGTCACTCTCAAACCTTCTTTTGTGATCCTGTACCAGCGGAGTCGCCACAACGGTTTTGCCGTCGCATAAGCATTGCAGCGAAAATTCTTCACCGTCAAATTTTTCCTCAACGATCAAAGAGGAGCTCTCCATCAATATTTGCTGACATAATTTCAGCGCTTCTTCTTTCGTCGCGAAATGATCGCCCTGAACCAGCACGCCTTTGCCGCCAGTCAGTCCATCCGGTTTGAGAACAATACCTTCCAGTTGGCTTAAAAAAGCTTCCATTCCATCAATCGTTTTAAATACTTTGAACCGTGGATTGCCGGGAATATTATATTTATTTAACAGATTACGGGTAAATGATTTGGAAGTTTCCAGCCTTGCCAGACTTTTGGTGGGACCAACGGAAGGAATACCTATTTCGGACAGAGCATCCACAACACCATTGTTGAGCGGATCTTCCGGGCCGATGACGGCAAATTCGATTTTATTTTCTGCGGCAAACCCTGTAATTGCCTTAAGATCGGCATAACTGCCCAACTTGATCTTTTCCGAAAGAGAGGCTATTCCGGGATTGTTTGCCTTCATAAAAGAGAATAACCGAGGTGTTTGGCAAGAGCGCAAAATAGCTTCGGCCAGGGCGTGTTCCCTGGCGCCGTTTCCTACAAGTAATATATTGGACATTTGTCAATCTCCTGCTTTTAGCTAATACCAATTCGCTTTCTTCGGCNNTTGTTGGCAGAGCCTGCCCGGCAGGGAACCCCGGCGAATGCCTGGGCATGCTGGGTCGTCGGCTTTCACAATCCGCGGTGGCGGACTTGCGGAGCATCCTCCTTGCCGCCTCGTTATCCTTTGAAAGCGAAATGGTATAATATGGTCAGGCTGTCTAAATATCGGAAAAAATATTTTTAGTCAAATGGAAGGATATCGGCAATGCCAGTTATTTTTCCTAGGCTCCACAATGGCTGAAAGGACAGTCTTTTGACAATATCGGGCCTACACCCTTACCATCCGGTGGTGCCTTTTTATCCTACTTGTTTGAATTTTGATGGTCTCGTAAAAAGTCCAAATATCGTCATACCGGCGAACGCCGGTATCCAGAACATATTGAAATAACTGGATTCTGGATCAAGTCCGGAATGACAAAACAGGAGTTTCCCAACTTTTTACGATTTCATCAATTTTAGTCTATTGCCAATTCTATAATCACTTACAAAATATTTGTCTTTTCTTACTCCAATCTGCTAGATTACAATAAATAATAAAACAATTGGGGCGGATGGAGACTTCGAGTTGGGCTTTGATATATTTGTAATATTTATTCTTTTTTTGTTTTCCGGCTTTTTTTCTTCGGCGGAAGCTTCCTTATTTTCACTCACGGATCTGCATCTGCACAAGATGAAATTAGATAATTATCCATTCTCAGGCTTTGTCAGCAAGTTGCTGGAAAAACCGCAGCGGTTGCTGATAACTATTGTCGCCAGTAATGAAGCGGTGAACATCGTCATCTCTATTCTGGCGGCTTCTTTTTTTATTGGTTTGTTTGGTGCTGATGGTCAATGGGTTTCCATTGTTTTTACATCAATGGTGCTTTTGATTGCCGGTGAAGCAATTCCCAAGACCTTCGGCGTTACTTATCCGATGCAAATATCTTCGACAATCTCTCCCCTGCTTACGCTTATATCCCGGCTGGAATACCCTGTCGTTGCTATTTTGGAAAAAGCATCCGGCTTTATTAAGTATAGCCGCGGTAAGTCTCATGATGCCGATGTTTTAATGGAGCACGAATTCAAAACCCTGGTTAATGCCGGAAACCTGGCCGGTGTTTTGGATGAATCACAAAAAGAATTGATCAACAGAATTTTTGAACTGGGTGATAAGTCGGTGACCGATATTATGATACCCCGTGTGGACATGTTTTGTCTTCCCATCAATATGCCCGTGGAAGAGATAATTGCCGCGGTGGTCAAAGAGCGTCACGAAAGGATACCCATTTACACGGATGATCGTGATGATATCGTCGGTATACTCCTTGCCCGTGATTTGCTGAGCGCCGCCGGGCAGGGCAGGCAGGCAAGCATCGAAAAAATGCTGATCAGGCCTTACTTTGTTCCTGAAGGAAAAACAGTCAATGGTCTTCTGCATGATTTTCAGGAAAACAGAATGCAAATTGCTATAGTCGTGGATGAGTACGGAGGAGTATCCGGCCTGGTTACTGTGGAGGATATTCTTGGTCATTTATTTGAAGAAGCCTATAGTGGTTACAACGAGGCTGTTAATGATTGTGAAAGAATCGACGACAATACAATTATTGCCCCCGGTAAAATGCCAATGGAACAATTCAATAATTTAATGCAAACGCAAATGCCGCAGGAAGAATTCGATACAATTGGCGGCTTTGTCCTGCATTTGTTTGGCAAGCTGCCGGCAAAAGGGGAAGAAGTAAGCTTCGAAGGCTACAACTTTTTAATCGAGAACATCGGCAGAGCAAGGATATTGAAAATTAGAATATCATCACCAACAGGGAAGGGGCCAAATCAAGAGGCATGAATACATATTTGATCATTGCCATCATTTTTATCTGTCTGATTTTGGAAGCCCTCTATTCCGGTGGCGAGATAGCGCTGATTGCGTCGAATATTAACAGAATTAAGTTTTTTGCCCGGCGTGGTTCATTTTCCGCGGGGCAGGCAGTAAAACTGATGGAGAACCCGGGATGGTTTATTTCGACGACTTTGGTCGGAACTAACCTGTCCATTATTGTTGGTTCCACGCTGGCAACGGGTCTCTTAATCGGCGCTTTCGGGCCGGCGCGTGGTGAACAAATTTCTTTTTTTGTTATGTTGCCGACGCTTTTTGTGATGATCATTATTCGCAGGATTTTCCTGCATAGTGCAGAAACAATGGCGATCAGAGTAGCTATTTTTATCCGCATTTCTTCCGTAATATTATATCCGCTGGCTTATATTATTGCTCTGATATCCAAAGGCGCTGTAAGCATTTCAACGGGGCAGAAAATAAATCAAAATTCTTATATTACCAAGGAAGGGCTGAAGCATATTCTGGGGGAAAACACAAAAGGCGGCGATATTTTAAAAACGGAAAGGGAAATGGTCAGCCGGGTATTTGATTTTTCTGAGTTGACCGCGGATAAAATAATGATTCCTATTTCGGTACTGACAGCGCTGCCAATTACAACAAAGATCGACGAAGCGGCCGGTTTCGTGGCTGGTAAAAAATATTTAAGAATTCCAGTGTATCAGGATCAGGTTATTAATATTGTCGGCATTCTGCATTATTTCGATTTGTTGGCAGCCATACAAAGACATAAAGATTCAGGAAATCAATCTGCTGCCGAGACTATCGCTTCCTGTCTTCAAACGGGGGTGTTCTACGTGCCTGAAACGAAAAAAGCCAGTGAATTATTGATGGATCTGCAAAAAAGGCAGGAGCATATGGCCGTTGTCGTTGATGANNGTCGGCAGTATTGATAACGAATATGACAGTGGTGAGAAGTTGTATAAAAAAATCGCTGCCGGAAGGTATCTGATCAATGGGCGTCTGGATATGGATAGTTTAAATCAACTATTGGCCACAAGATTCCCGGAAGGTAATTATGAAACTATCGGCGGTTTTATAATGGATAGACTGGGAAGGATTCCTAAGCGGAGAGAAAGACTGGAATACAGCGGCATTACCTTTATCATTGAAAATGCCGATCAGAAATCTATAAAAGAGATATCAGTAATTTTCCCGGCCCAAATAGATAAAGTTGTCATTAAATAGAAAGTTAAGTGGGGTTAGTCAGTGGAGGAAAAAGTTTTTTGCGCGTTGATTCTGGCTGCGGGTAAGGGCACCCGCATGAAATCGGATTTGGCTAAGGTGCTTCATGTTTTGGAAGACAAGCCTCTGTTGCATTATTCGCTGCAATCGGCTCACAGAGCCGGCGCCGAAAAGATTGTCGTTATTGTCGGTCATCAGGCGGACAAGGTGCGGAAGGAATTTTCCCACAGAGGGTGTACCTTCGTAGAACAAAAACCGCGGTTGGGTACAGGTCATGCTGTTTTGCAGGCTAAAGAGGTACTTGCCGGTTATCAAGGCAAAACAGTTATTCTGTGCGGGGATGTGCCTCTGCTTAAACCGTCGACAATTAAGTCTTTGATCGAAAACCATATTGCCACAGGCGCCGCCATTACTGTCTTGACAACCACCCCCCCCGATCCCCGGGGATATGGCCGGATTATTAAGGATACTGATGGTAGTATAGCGAAAATTGTTGAGGAGCGCGACGCAACTGCTGCCGAAAAGCAAATCGGCGAAATCAATACCGGCATTTATTGTGCCGATACTCCCTTGCTGTTTGAGGCCTTGGGAAAAATTACAAATAATAATGATCAGAAGGAATACTATCTTACGGATATTGTGGAAATAGCCTACCGTGAAGGCAGAAAAGTGAAGCCGCACATAGCTCCTGATTACATTGAAGTAATGGGAATAAATACTCCAGATGAACTTTCCCGCGCTGGTCTTTATTTAAAAAAACAGAAAGTGTCTGGGGTTGAATAGTGTTTAAAGATATTATACCATTTCGCTTTCAAAGGATAACGAGGCGGCAAGGAGGAGGCGACGGGGCGTATTGTACATACGTTAAGGAAGCCGACGACGCTGCCAACAAAATTAGCCAAAGAAAGCGAATTGGTATTAATTGGCTGCAGAATAAAGCGCTTCTGGCGCCACTGGCGGGAATTTCCAATTTACCATTCAGATTAGTAGCTCGTTCTTTTGGTTGTTCTTTAGCCTTTACTGAGATGATCAGTGCCAATGGTCTCATCAGAAAATCAGATAAAACGCTAAATTATTTAAGGACCAGTGCGGAGGATCAACCTCTGGGTGTGCAGATATTTGGAGCGCAACCGGACATAATGGCGGAGGCAGCCCGTATTGTTGCCGATCAGGGGGCTGCTTTAATTGATATCAACATGGGTTGTCCGGTGAAAAAGGTCATTAAAGCTGGTGCCGGAGCAATCCTGATGAAAGATCCTGACCGCGCGGCAAGCATTATTACGGCAGTAAAAAAAGCCGTATCCGTTGCTGTAACTGTAAAAATCCGTTCCGGGTGGAATCGCAGTTCGATCAATGCTGTAGACATTGCCAGAATTGCTGAGGATTGCGGGGCGGCTGCCATTATTATCCATGCCCGCACTTACGATCAGGGTTTCGCCGGAGATGCTGATTGGAGTATCATTGCACAGGTAAAAAAGGCGGTCGGCCTTCCGGTAATTGGAAACGGCGACATCTGGTATCCCCGGGACGCAATGAAGATGCGCCAGGAGACTTCCTGCGATGCGGTAATGGTCGGCAGAGGCTCATTAGGCGATCCCTGGATATTTAAAGGCATCCACCAATTATTTTCCGGAGCCGGGGAAGACTATTTGCCGACATTGTCTCAAAGATATGAAATAATTAATACTCATTGGAAAATGGAGGCGCAGTTCAGTGGAAAAAAAATTGCCGACAAAAGTTTTCGCAAGCATTTACTCTGGTATACCAAAGGCTTGCCTGGTTCCAGCAGGTTTCGGCAAATAGTTAGCAGTATGCCGGACAGACAGACAATGATGGATGAAGTGGATAGATTTTTCCAATCTTTGGGCTAGTTGACGGCTAAAATAATGCCTTGACTTTTAAAGGACAAATTGGCATAAATAAATTCAAATCAAAGGGATTTGCCTCTGGTTTTTCTATTCTAGAAAAAGGGTTGATATTAAAGTGGATTTAGGAAAATTTAACGAGCTTGAAGATAAAATTAAGAGCATCGTTAGCGGACAGGATTTTTTAAAAAAACAGTGTCAAATACTAGAGGAAGCGTTAAAAAATAAAGAATCGGAGATAGAAGAGTTTAAAAGTAAACTAAAGGCATTAGACGAAGAAAGGAACAGCGTACGCGCGAGGGTAGATTTACTGCTTGATTTACTTGCAGATATAGAAGTGGCAAAATAAGCTTCCAGGGCGTGTGTTTTGAAAAAGAGTTATAACATTAAGATATTAGAACAGGAACTTTTGGTTTTAAGTGATGCGGAAGACGAACAAGTGGCCAACGTTGTCCGGTTTGTAAATGGAAAAATGGAAGAGGTTTTACAAGACAGAAATGGTCTTAAAACCTTAGACGTTGCCATCCTGGCAGCTTTGAACATTTCGGAAGATTTTTTAAAATTAAAGGAAGTTCACCAGGAAATCTGCGATCAATTGGAAAACAGATCAGAAAAGCTGATTCAGTTGATTGAAGATGTAAGTTAAATAATATTTGTTCACCCCTGCGATGTACGTGATTAACATTAGTTTTTGAGCCAACATTTTGAATCTGGGGCCTATACTTGTTTGCGGTGTGCAGGTCAGTCTCTTTGTACGCTGGTCGGGAGACAGAAAGCCTAAAGCAACACAAAACCGGGCGCCCACTTGGTAAAAAGGTTCAAAAAATTGATTAACACGGCATAGGCGGGGGTTTTTTATGCCCCGGCCTGTTAAGACTAAGACACCTTTCATCCTGCCTTTAGAAAAAAAATCAAAAAAAATGAATCCTTCGGCAAAGTATTATTTGGGCTTGCCCATGTGTCGGAAGGTTTAAATATAGCTCTGTTGGGGAAAGAGTTTACTTGAAGAGGTTTAAATTTCTTCCGGTAAAGCAGTTTGGGTTGGTTATTTTTCCCAAGGGGCAAGGGGAGGTAGTTCTCAATGCTAAACGGAAGTTTATTTGTCCTACTTATATTAGTTGCAGTGCTGGCGGGTATTATTGTCGGTTATATCCTGAAACAAATATTTACGGCAAAGAAAATCAAGGCATCGGAAAGTCTGGCCGCGCGGATTGTCGAGGAATCAAAAAAAGAGGCGGAGACAATCAAGAAAGAGGCAATCCTGCAGGCCAAGGAAAACCTTCTGAGGCTGAAAGCTGATCTTGATCGCGAAACAAAAGACACAAAAAATGATTTTGATATCCTGGAAAAACGCATTCGTTCTAAAGAAGAAAATCTGGATAAACGAATCGATTCATTGACACAAAAAGAAACAAATATTGAAGGGCGTGAAAAATCATTAATTAACAAAGAAGCAGCGATCGAAGAAAAGCATCACAAATTAGACATACTGCTGGAAGAGCAAAAAGAAAAGCTGCAGAAAATAGCAGGTATTTCTTCGGAAGAAGCAAAAAATATTTTGATCCAGTCCATGGAAGCGGATGCCAAGCATGATGCCGCGGCTCTTATCCGTAAGATCGAAGAAGAAGCAAAACTAACTGCCGA
>PLNU01000079.1 GCA_003142835.1 Syntrophaceae bacterium | reverse complement strand
GACATTACGACACAGTCTCGAATGCCGGGGGAACGCGCCCATATCCTCCGCCGGCGGAGGTGTCACGAAGTGACGGAGGTGGATATTGTAGGGACTGCTCCCCGAGCAGTCCGAAGCGGCGCGTTTGGGAATGACCTAAAGGTTACGCGACGCACCCTACGATGAACATTCCGGCTATATTAACACATCCACCCCCTTAATCCCCCGCCCAGCGGGGGACATTGGTGAAGCGTAATTGGTGAAGCGTGGCTCGTGAACTTAACCTCCCGGCATTCCAGGCATGGCTGGGGCGTCGCCTCGATATCATCTTTGATTTAGAAATGGTATTATATTTGCTCCCTTTAAAAATTAGGGTTAAGTAAAAAATGACGAAACCGTAAAAAGTCCAAATATCGTCATACCGGCGAACGCCGGTATCCAGAACATATTGAAATGACTGGATTCCGGATCAAGTCCGGAATGACAAAACAGGGGTTTCCCGACTTTTTACAGGTTCATCAAAAATTGCTTGCATAATACTGTCTTATGGTTTAGTAACCACACACATTTTTAGGAGGATTTGTTTATGTCTCGTGTTTGTGAAGTATGTGGCAAGAAACCGTCGATAGGTAACAGCGTAAGTCACGCTAATAATAAAACAAAAATAACATGGTATCCAAATTTGCAGAAATTACGCTGCATTGATGGGAAAACCGGTTCTGTGAAGAGAGTAAAAGTTTGTACACGTTGTATTCGTTCGGGATTTGTTAAAAAAGCTACGTAATTGGCGGCAGCCAGCCATAATCTTTTATGGTTTTGGCTGTTTGGTGAAGGAATAATTCTTTTTCATCAAGTTCCAGCGAATTTTTAGCTCGTAGAAATAAATTTTTAATACCTTCATAAAATAATTTATCTTTGCTTTTGAGGCCGAATTTATCTGAATATAGACGAATTCGGCCTTCAATATTCATTATTCGTTCCATTCTCTCTTTNNTTAACTGTAAAATTTATCGCCTCAGCTAAAAGAGAAATCGTTTCCAAAGAATCAATTTCATTGAGAATAACAAGATCATAAATCATCTCGATAATTAAATGCGACCGGTAAGCCGCCTCATTATAAGAGATTTCATTTTGTATTGTTTTATGTAAATCTAAAATAGTATTGATCAGGGGCTTTCCCTTGATATAACAAAAGCCTTGTGATTCGGGATTGAATTCTTCCTGGTAATCCAAACAAATTGATCCGTGATGAGCCAGATCATCGACCAATAAGTGAAACAT
Organism: Syntrophaceae bacterium; assembly: GCA_003142835.1. Lineage (GTDB taxonomy): Bacteria > Desulfobacterota > Syntrophia > Syntrophales > Smithellaceae > FEN-1160. The sequence goes on along the minus strand of PLNU01000079.1, from coordinate 2,804 downwards.
AACATATGCCGATTGTGGATATTTTGCCGGTATATCGGTAAATCTTTTTATAGTATGAGTTTTACCTGCATTTATATCCGGATGAATTGTAAGCAAATCGGGAGCAATATTATAAATGTAAATGTCCAAATCTTTATTTTTTATATCTGCTGCCCCCAAGACTTTCTGCAAGAGATATGTATGGGTCAGCATGAGCATAAAGAGGTCTCCGGGCAATTAAAATGGACAATTTATTTCTTCTATTGGCAACTGTTTTTTTAAACTCTCCAAGACGAACATCACGTCTGATACAAAATCCGGCATTATCGCAACTTGGATTATTGCTGTCCGATTATCTATGGTTGTAACAGTAGCCAGTCCCTCATACCCCTCTATAATGAATTGGACAAGCACAATATCTTTTGTTTTTAATTTGAGCCATTTCTTTATCATTGTTCACTTTTTTGCGCTTACCACTAATTGTTTTAAAGATCAAGAACCAAAGGATAATTGACTCATGTTAATAAACAATGTAGTATCTTATCTGATTTATAAAAGCATGAAATATAAGAAAGTGATACCGTTTCGCTTTCAAAGGATAACGAGGCGGCAAGTGAGGAGGCGTCGGAGGCGTATTGTACATACGCNNAAGTTAGCCAAAGAAAGCGAAGTGGTATGAATTAAGAAGACAGACAATGGCAACTATCAAACAACTACCGGTAACTAATTGGAAATTAAAAAAAGCCGGTAATAAAAATATAGAAGATTCTCTCATTAAAGAATTTGGCATTCATCCTATTATATCCCAGCTTCTGGCCAACAGGGATATTCTGGATCTGGAAAGCGCTCATCGTTATTTCAATCCTTCACTCAATAATTTGCATAGCCCTTTCTTGATGCAGGACATGAAAAAAGGAGTTTGCCGTTTACTTACAGCTATTCACAATAAAGAAGAAATAGTTATTTACGGAGATTATGACGCCGACGGAATTACCTCGGTAGTTATTCTGTATAAATTCATCAAAGAAATAACACCTCATGTAAATTATTATATTCCGGATAGAGTAAAAGAAGGGTACGGTTTAAAAAATCCGGTTATTGATAAATTCAAAAGCGACAATGTCCAACTGATTATCACGGTTGATTGTGGTATTTCCGATTTTGAACAAATTGCTTATGCCAACTCTATCGGTATTGATACAATTGTTTTAGATCATCACGAAATATCGGGGAATCTGCCTCCTGCTGTCGCTTCCATCAACCCGAATCGCGAAGATTGCCAATTTCCTTTTAAAGGACTAGCCGGCGTAGGCATTGCTTATAACTTTCTCATTGCTTTGCGCGGTAGCTTACGCAAAGAAGGGTTTTGGGAAAATCAAGATTTTCCCAATTTAAAAGAATATCTGGATATTGTCGCTTTGGGAACAATTGGCGATATCGCCCCTCTGGTTGATGAAAACAGAATATTTGCCAAGATAGGTCTGGAGTTGATTACCGAAGGTAAACGGCCGGGAATTAAAGCTCTCAAAGAAGTCAGCGGCATTGATGGTCAACTAATCGATTCCTTTAAGGCCTCTTTTTGTCTTATTCCGCGCATAAACGCTGCAGGACGCATAGCTTCCGCAATGGACGCCGTAGCATTACTTTTAACAGACAATATGGAAGAGGCACGTTTTCTGGCCGGAAAACTGGATGTTTATAACCGTCGGCGCCAGTCAATGGAAAAGAATATTTTAAAAGAGATTTTAGAAAAAATAAGTAATAATCCTGATATTGAAAAAATGCGTGCGCTTGTTTTTGCCTCTGATAAATGGCATCCGGGAGTTGTCGGTATCGTAGCATCCCGTCTGGTTGACCTTTTCAGCCGTCCGGCTTTTGTCATTAGTTTAAACAATGGAGTGGGCAAAGGTTCCGGCAGAAGTATTGCCGATTTTAATATTTATAAAGGCATTCAGCAATGCGCCTCACTGCTTCTTTCCTATGGAGGACATTTCCACGCCGCGGGAATTTCGATAAAAGAGGATAATATCGATGAGTTCGCCTGTCTTTTAGATGAAATTATTCAAAATACAGGACCATCTCCCGAACTTTTATCCCAAACAATTATTGATTCGGAATGTCAGCTTCAGGATATTAATTTAAGTTTGATCAGCCAAATTGATATGCTTGCGCCCTTTGGCAGTAAAAATCCTGAGCCGGTGTTTTGCGCCCGCAACATCAAAGTTTCTTCACCGACGGTTGTCGGCAATAATCATCTGAAAATGCGTCTNNCTTGACGTTGTCTTTACACCGCAGATTAACTATTGGAATGGCGCGTCCGATATACAATTAAAAATGAAAGATGTAGCTATTCTTCCTTAAGCAATTAAATATTATGCAGGAAGGTAATCCATGAATCCAGCCATTAAAGCAGCATTGTTCAGCGCTCTTCTTTTCCCCGGTTGGGGACAGATTTATTTAAAAAAGTATAAACGTGGAATTATGATAATACTTCCCGTTGCTGCCGGAATGTTATCTATAACGTGGGCAATTGTTCAAGTAGCTATCACGGTTTTAAAAGCAGCACCATTTAAGAAAGGAACGGTTGATTTGAGTGCCGTTGTCAATCTGACAATCAGCTCTATAAAAGCGCTGGATTTCTTTTATTTCTTATTCATCTTCCTTTTAATCTTTTTTTTCTGGGTGTTTTCCATCATTGACGCTTATCTATTAGGAAAAAAGGATAGTATAAAAAGCTGATGAACCCGTAAAAAGTCGAAAATGTCCTTGACGCGTCATTCCGGCGAAGAGACTGTGTCGTAAGCCTCATTTGTCATTGCGAAACG
>PLNU01000165.1:36105-45208 GCA_003142835.1 Syntrophaceae bacterium | reverse complement strand
TTTCTTCTTTGTTTCTACATCACCTTTACTTTCTGATTCCATACTCTTGATTCCTTCTACTTTTGATTTCATACACTAGATTCTTTCTACTTTGACGGTTGCCACTGCGTTGCCGCCTTGAGGATACTGGCGAATGCACCGTCTACCAACTGCTTTGTCTCGGCTTCATTTCTTCCTCCGATGGGATGTTCCACCGCCACCACGGCCATCTCCGAAACACCCTGCTTAGTCATGGTCGTCTTGACCAATTCCTCAAAGCCCGTCGTCGTAATCGTCACTGTAGGGATGCCTTTCTTCTCCAGATTGAGCTGGTCAACTACCAGCGATGAGGTGCAATGCCCTCAATCTGCCTGCGAAGCAATGACGATGTCCGGTTTCTGGGCAACAATCTTGTCTGCGATCTGAAGACTGTCCTCCATCTTCTCGGCAACGACCACGGTGGAAGGATCCACGCGATACATCTTGACGATTTTGACCCCCGGCACTTTCTGGGTCAGAAGTTCCGCCACACGATCCAGGACCTTGTCGCCGTTAAGCTTGCTGTTCCACCGCAGCACCACGGTCTTCCCTTCGAGGCTTGCGGGATGCGGATTCATCTTGACCTGACCCACCGTGACCTCTGCTTTTCCGCTTTTCTGCTCGGGCGTTTTCGAACAGGCCGTTAGACCGACGGCCAGCATCAGCGCCAAAGCAAATATCCAAATCTCTTTCTTCAACATAATTTTCCTCACTTTATTTCTTCACTTTCTTTTCAGTAGGATACCCAAGCGTCACCCATCCGGACCATCCTCCCTCGATGGTCTTCACCTTGGTGTAACCCCATTTCTCCTTGAGCTGTGTGGCGGTGCTGATAGCGTCTTCCTCATGCGCACAATCACAGTAGATAAGGAGCAGTTTGTCCTTAGGCAACTTGCCCGCACTCTTGAGGTCCGCGTTCCAGGGGAAACTGACCGCACCTTTGATATGTCCGACATCATAGACACCTTTCGGTTGAGCATCCACGATCAGGAAGTCGGTCTTCTTGCTCTCGATCATTTTTTTGACTTCCTGTGGGCTGGCATGCTCGACCTCCGCGGCCCAAACGGGTACCGCTCCCGCAATCAGTGCAATGGTGAACACCATGATAATCAGATCCTTCAAAACGAATCTGCTTTTCTGACAATACTTCATAAAATTCTCCCTTTAATTTTTCTCGCCACCTTTGGTAGCTCGTACGACAACAAGGTCCCCCCGCCTGTTGAGTTGCGGGAAGAACCCTGTTGCTCATATCTTCAACAATTTATTTTACCGTAATGGGGGTCTCCCATCCCTGGAGGTCATTGAGCAAAGACTTCCAGTTTTTCGGCAGCTTGATCTCCTTGGTCAAATAACGCGAATTGCCAAATCCCCATCTGTCGATGATGTAGCTGACACCGCCACCCTTCCCTCCGGCTACCATGATCTTGATATCCTCGGGCGTTGGGACGACCGGAACAAGAGCGTTATCGGGCAGGTCATCGATCCATTTCGGTATCCCGCTTGTCACTGCAAACGAGCCAAGAGGACGCGGACCAAACAGGCCTCGCTCAATTCTGCCCTTTTCGTACAGCTCTTTCTGAATCTTTGCAGGATCATAGCCGAACCTCTTGAGGTTTTCGGCCATGGTTGGGCTGAAGGCAATCACGATCTCCTCGCCCCACTGCTCTGCCGTTGAGTTCAGTGAGTTGCTCATCAATCTCGCGACCATAGGATCGACGATCCGTTCAGGTTTCTTGGAAGACGCCAAATACTTCTGGCTGTCGTGAATCTGCCTGAAGCTCTGGGCCGCGTAAACGCTGACGGTGCTCGTCTGCTTGCTGAATCCTTCCCGTTCGCGCATGGTTCCCCAGCCCGGAGGCGTCTGCCTGTCATTCTCGGCCATGACGATGCCGAATTTGGCTGGATTGCCCAGGTCCTTCATGTCGTTAACGCCCGGCCATGCCTGGCCCAGGTTGACAAGCATCAGCCTTGACACGCGGCCGATCGTGCTGTTCGCGCGCCATCCCGGTCCGATCGTGCTGAAACTGTAGTTGATGTTCAGGTCATCAATGATCGGACCGCTGACGATTACCAACGGGGCATTCAGTCCGGTCGTAACCTGCACACCGTAAAGATCGAAGCCCGTATCCGCAAAGGCCTCTACTATCGCGATGATGACCGGCATATAAGCGGGTCTTGCTCCGGCCATTACCGCGTTGATGGCTATTTTCTCCACGGTCGCTATCCCGTGTTTCGGATCGATGGTACCGACCACATGTTCACGCGGCAGATCGGTTCCCTTGAGCATTTCGTTGACCGCCTCGGGCGTAGGAGGCACCATCGGCAGTCCGTCGCTCCATTTGTTGGCCAGGAAATACTTCTCCATCTTTTCCTGCGCCTCTTGAGTGGTCTTGCCTGTAAATTTGATGACCGCTGCAGGTGCTGCTTTCAGAGGCGTTGCCTTGGTAACGGTTTTGTGTGCGGGTTCTTTGGTCAGTCCGTCGATGATTTTCGGGAGTGCCTCCTTGGCAACCGGTAATAACTCCGCGGCGTTTTTGCTCGCGGTTGTCGCCGTTGAGAGGGCGATGATCGGCAGATCCGGATAACCGGCGCCGATCGCCGCGTTTCTCGAGTCATCATGGAAGGGTGATGTAGTCATAAAAATTGCGGGTTTTCCTAGCTTTTCAATTGCAGCTACGTCACGCGTAGCTTTGGCTGTACAGGACCCTCAATCACCCAGCAGGCCGATGACCCCATCGCTCCATGCAGCCAGGGACTTCAAATCATTGGCCTTGTTCCGGTAATCATTGTACGAGATATTCCACACTTTGAACTCGATATCCGGGTAGGATTCCTTCAGCACTTGCATGAGATAAGGCTGAAAAGAATCAGCCCCCGGTTTTGTATTGTTCACTATCGCGATTTTTTTGCCCGCCAGGGTTTTGAGGCGGGGATTGATCGGCGTTGCCGGGGCGCTCATCAGATCAGCGCGCGGATTGAGCACCTTCAACTCGACCTGTCCCCAGGCATACACGTCCTGGCATAAGGCAAACACCAAAACAACCAGGAAGCTTATCGCGAGCAGTTCTGTAAATAATGTTTTTATTCTACGTTTTTCCATTACTGTTCCTTTATCTGTTCATTTTTTAAAGTTCATACTTTCTCTCTCCGGAAAAACCGCTGAAGTTTTCCGGATCCAACTGTTGCCGTTTTCCTCCTTTCCACTCTCTCAAGGCTTCCCTTTTGAGGTCATGGCATAAAATGCTTTACAAGTTACGTGCCAGCACTTGCATTCGATATATCATATTGATAATACTGCATTATATTGATTTTTAAATCTGACGGGATTGATTTGGCCATAACTCAGAGATCGAAGATTCTCCCGCCGACGTGGGATTTTATTTGAATTTTAAGAGGATTTCTCCCCCATAGCTGGAGCTATGAATTATAACCACGGTTATGGGGAAAAGGTGTTGATGGTTTACTCGAGCGGGTCCTTCTTACGGGAATGCAGGCGTTTGCTGAGGCCGGGCTGCGAAATGCCGAGCGTCCGGGCCGCCAGGGTCTGATTTCCCTCGGTCCTGCACAGTGCGGCATCAGTCAGGATGTCTTCCATTTCGGCATAGCTGGGCAGGCGGTGCACAGCCAGAAATGATTTGAAGATGACGTCCCTGTCCTCATCGCCGGATGAGACGGATTCAACTGCCTGCCGATTGCCGATGATTTTCTTGATGGCATCGGTGGACAAGGCCGTCCTGCTGCGGCTCACCTCGTCGAAGATAATGGACCTGAGTTCGCGGACATTTCCGGGAAAATCGTATTGAGTAAGCAGTGTGGCAATCTGCCCCGGAATGTCAGGTCGTTGCCGGCCAAGTTCTCGAGCTGCCTGTTCCACGAAATATTCGAGCATTAAAGGGATATCTTCCTTGTGTTCCCGGAGCGGCGGTACGTGTATGTGGTGCGTCTGCAGCCGATAGAAGAGATCACTTCGAAACTGGCCGAGACGCTGTTTCTGCAAAAGGTCCTGATTCGTGGCCAGGGCAAAGCGGGTTTTTGTCCGTTTCAACTGATCGCTTCCTCCTGGATAGTACTCACCATCCTGCAAAAGCCGCAGCAGCTTGACCTGTACCGCCGGACTCAAATCTCCGATCTCGTCCAGGAATAGAATGGTTTCGTCTGCCTGCTCCACAAGCCCGCGGCGCGCTTCTTCGGCCCCGGTGAATGCGCCCCGCTTGTGCCCGAAGAGGGTGTCGGCAAACATGTTGTCGTCCAGTCCGGCCAAATTAACGGTAACCATCGGCGCATCATACCGTCCTGCTTTGTGGAGCGCCTTGACGATCAGTTCCTTCCCGACCCCGCTCTCACCGGTTACCAGAACCGGCTGTCGGCTTTCGGCTATTGCCTCTATGTATCGAAAAATCGCAAACATCTTGTTGCTTATCGTTATGATGTCGGCAAAGGCTTCCGGCCTTTCCAGTCGATCGGAAAGCAATCTGCTGCGCACATCAAGACTCTCCCGCTTCAACTCGATGATCTGAACGGCATGCAATATTCCGGTTACGATGCGTTCTCTGTCGCTGGTTTTGACGTAGTAATCAAAGGCCCCTGCTTTCATACAATGAACGGCTTCATCCGCCTGGTTTAATGCGGTGACAACAATGACCAGGACCGACGGAAACGTTTCGGAGATTTTAGTGAGCAGTTCCTGTCCGGAAAGATGGGGCATCGTCAGGTCGAGAAGGACAAGACCAACATCCTGCCGGGCCAGAATATCCATCACCTGCAGGGCATCCTGGCACTGAATCGTGTTGGTTATGCCGCCTCTCCCGCTAAGCGCCATACTTAAAGAACGCAACCATGCCGGTTCATCATCGACTAGCAGCACTGAAAAGGAAGGATAAAGACGTTGCTTCATAAATGTAAAGTACTCGCTTTCACGTTATGGGAAATGAAACTGTTACAGTCGTGCCCTTACCCTCTGCAGAGCTGAAGGTAAGAAGTCCCTTGTGTTCTTTGACAATGGTGCTGCTCACGGAAAGGCCAAGGCCTGTGCCGCCCTGCTCCCGCTTCGTCGTGTAAAAAGGATCGGTAATGTGTTGGAGATGTTCCGGAGCAATGCCGATCCCCTCGTCTGTTATCGTAATCACCACTGTCCTATTATCCGGATCGTAACGGGTCGTCAACTCAATTCCCTTCCCCCGGTCGGGAAGGGCCTGACAGGCGTTCAAAACAAGGTTCACAACGACTTGTTCAATCCGCTGCGCATTGCCCCTGATCTTTGGAAGGTCCTCGGCATAACAAGCGGTAAAAGAGCCGGTCGATTTTCTGATGGTAGTATCCGCCAGACGTATCGCAGCCATTGCAACAGCGTTCAGGTCTACAAATTCATTCACGGCGGGATCTCCGCGACGGCTGTAATTTTTCAAATCCTCGACAATACGGACAACGCGTTTCGATGCATCAACTGTTTCGGTCATCATCTGACCCAGGCTTTCCCTCACTTCGGAATAGCGCCACCTCCCCACTTCAAAATCGCCCTCGTTCTGATAACGCTCATCAGTGATCCGCATGATGTCTTCGTGCATCTCCTTGAGCATCGTCATGTTCATGAGAATCAGTCCGTTGGGGTTATTGATCTCGTGGGCCACGCCGGACACGAGCGTACCGATTGCGGCCAACTTTCCCGCCTGTACCAGTTGTTCCTGATTGCTGCGCAGTTCATCCTCGGCGCGCCGGCGCGCCTTCACTTCAAGGGCGAGTGAAGCGGTACGCTGTGCCACCTTCTTCTGCAGGATTCTCGACCAGAGAAGCGCGATAAAAATCACCACCAGGAACAAGACGGTGACGGCTGATCCGATTCTGATAACCTTTGCCCAGGGCACTCCCCTCGGCTCAAGGATGCCCAGCCATTTATCGTAAATATCGTTGTACTGGCCCGTCTTCTTCACGATGGCCAACCCTTCGCTGAAACGAGCCAGCAACTCGCGGTTCCCCTTCCGGACGGCAAAACAGTACCTCTGGTGATCGACCTCCTTAATGACAACGATGTTGGAGAGGCCATACTCCTTGATCAAATAGATCCCGGGGAGCGTCCCCATGAACATGTAATCGTATTCCCCTGAAGCGAGCAGTCTGAGACCATTCGCGTATGTCGCGGTGAAGACACGATTCTCGCCGAACCCTTTTTCCTGGAGCAGCCCCTGCATCCTCCCCCCCGCCAGGACGAGAATCTTTTTTCCGCGCAGTCCATCGAGTGACTTCAGGGGCGAAGAATCTTTCCGGCCGAATATTGCAAGATTGATCATGGTATGTGGCGGCGAAAAATCGAAAAGCCTGGCCCTTTCATCGGAATAGGAGAATCCGCCCATCGCGTCGATCGTTCCGGCTTCAAGCGCTCTGATCCTTTCCTCGTACGTGCCGAGGCGTATCTGGACATTCATGCCCATAACCTTGGCGACAGCCCTCGTCAGATCGATATTAAACCCTGCCGGCTGACCGTTCTTGTCGATGAATTCATAAGGCGGGTAGTTCGAGTTGCCTCCGACAATCACCGTGTTATTTTCCGGCGCCGGCTGTTTGGCTGCAACGGATGGTGTAAGCCAAACCACATACCCCATGCTTATAAGGATACCCCACAGGCAAAGGGCTTTCTTTAGTGTATTTACAGGCCCCCATGGAACTCTATTAGAGGCAGAACATATAGGACGTTCCTGTTGCAGGCTTTCGTTCACAACTTTTCCTGCCTTGATAATATCTTGCTTTTTCATGGTTGAAGCATATGAAGCACCGTCCTTTTCCACCCGGATTTTAAACTTGATTTCCATCGGTCGTCCCTTTAACTGCTTTTAGTAATAAACTCAACGCCGATCTTTCAGGTTGAAGATGAATTCAATGTGGAGAATGGCGTGCCGGACAGAAAGTTCAGAAGGAGCCTGGTAAGTTAAGACACTGCCTGAGTATATTATTGAGTTTTTAAGAAGTGAAATCAAGGTTTTTTCGCAAAAAAATAAAGAACGGTTCTGTCCGGTCTGGATAACGGCATGCTGACAAAGGCCACAAAACTCAAACGTAATATTGTTCTGGACAAACTTAAGGATCAGATCGAAGCGCTTTACAAATAGTTCTGAATGGTTCTTTTTACCGGCAAGAACGAGCGCAACAACCCTGCCCATGCACTTGTAAAATTTTGTTCTGGCGTGCATCGTTACTTTTTCCGCAACGGCCTGTCCAAAGGTTTTGATAAGACATTGCTTGTTCATGGTTAAACTATAAAAAATTCGGACTTGTATGTCAAGGGAATCTTGACCACAAAATGTGGGGTGCGGCACCAATGACCATGCCGGGGGTAAATTGCGACATACGTCCTTATAGGAAATCTGCTCACCTTTTGGTCTGTTCACCCGCCATAAAGGTATTTTGGACAGAATTCAGACAGACCTCTCCCTCACGCCTTTTTTTATTTTTTAAAAATGCGTTATGACTGAATGTATTCATTCCAGGTGTATTCTGGGTCGCCGTAGATAGTATCAGCGGGAGTTTGAAGCTGGAGATCGCCATCGGCGTATGGGGACACGACTCTGTCATGTCCCCCTGGCGGGTCATGAATTTTCGGCGGCGGTCTTGATCTGACCAGCCAGAGTCCCAGATGTTCGAGTATAGCCCGGATCACTTGGCCGTCATCTATCGCACTAATGACACGCATAGGACCCTGACATTTCGGACAGACCAAGGGATCTACTTTCCCGGCCTTCGCCGGGACAGGCTCCAATCTTCTGAATCAGTCTTGCCCAACTTTTCCTGTATGCCTTTTCGTTTCCCTGTGGTTCAAGGATGCAGGGGACAGCATTATCGTTGCCTTCCTTCTGCCGTTTTCCCCGCGAGACGTTACTATAGTGTCCGTAGTACTTCACCATCTGCTCTCCCCGGTTCGGGATGTGCGAACACATGGCGGCCAGCCATTCCATCGCGGGGAAGACCTTGCTTGTCTTTCTGTCCTTGCCCGTATAGACGACCGTCCCTTCCTGATTCAGATACTTCATGCGCTCCTGAGAGAAAGACGCCCGAATGATGTACCGCGCCAGATTTTCCATGGCCGTTTCGTCACTGGGCGATATGCGGTTGCCGCAGAAGACATTGAAGCCGGAATGTTTCCATGAAGAGTGCATGGCGATCAATTCGCGGGTAATCTTCCCTTTGGCGAGAAGCATTTTGAAAACATTGTGCCGGAAGAGAGCCTCCAGTTTTTTCAGTTCCAGAGGAGGAGCGACGCGAATACCCTGAAGGGCACGCGACATGCTCTTTTCACCATAAAAGCATCCATCTGTTACGAGGATGTGGCAGTGCGGATTGAATCCAAGGAAATCACCAAACGTCTGCATAGCGATGACGGCGCCGGGAATGGGTTCATTCTCAGGCACTGAATGCTGGAGAAAAACCTTCAGGGCATCCCCGGCGCAGCGGCTCAAATCGGCAAGAAGCTTTCGATCATACAGAAAGTAACGACGAAGGATTTTCGGGATGCTAAAGACAAAATGCCGGTGAGGAATCTTCTTGAGGACGTCCATGCACAGCCGCTCCCCGAATTCCACCACGCGCTTCTGGTGACAGGAAGGGCAGAAGTGGCGGCGCTTGCAGGAAAATGCCAGCAAGTATTCATGGCCGCAGTCTTTGCATTTCACACGGGCAAAACCGTGCTGCAGATCGCCCCCGTATCAGGTACGGGGCAGGCTGCATCGAGATACCGATAAATCACCTGCTGAAGATAAGGCCGCCAGAAACCGTACTGCCGTGAGAACTGTTCATCATAGCCTTGCACAAAGGTTTCAAAATAATCCTCTACACAGCGGTAGTAATCCGAAGACTGTGGATTCCGGGGGCGATAAACAGCTGCTGGCAATGACATGTCTTCCTCGCTTAACAGGACGGATAAATCCATCCCGAAGCGATAAGACATAGTAGAACGATCGTTCTATTGTCAAGAGAAAAATTTCAGCCATTTTTAATTTTTTTATCCCAATATGGCTTTTAAATCCTCATCCGGTGTCGTAATCGGTTTGATCGCAAAATTCTTCACCAGTACATCCAGAACATTGGGCGTTATAAATGC
>PLNU01000165.1:0-36090 GCA_003142835.1 Syntrophaceae bacterium | reverse complement strand
AAGCCTTGGATAAAGCCACAGCGATCTGGATTGCCGAATAAGCGTCATTACATTGCCCGATATCCAACAGGCGGGGAATTCCTCCAATATCTCCCAGTTCCTGATCAAAGAAGCGAAACTTGCCGCAGCCCAGAGTCATGACGATTGTGTCTTTCGGCGCTTTTTCCACAAACTCGGTATAGTAATTTCTGCCAGGTTTTGCACCATCGCAGCCGGCAACAAGGAAGAAATGGCGAATAGCCTTGCCTTTAACCGCCTCAATCACCTTATCGGCCACACCCAGAACCGCATTGCGGGCAAAGCCGACCGTAACCTTGCGCCCTTCCGTATCAGCCACAAAGCCGGGCAATTCTAAAGCCTTTTTAATCAAGGGCTCAAAGTTTCCATCAGCTATGTGATTTACTCCCGGCCAGCCAACCAGACCACAAGTGAAAATGTTGGCCGAATAAGAATCACGCGGACGTTGGATACAATTGGTGGTCATTAGTATTGCGCCGGGAAATTCAGCGAATTCCCTAGCTTGATTCTGCCAGGCCGTTCCATAGTGTCCATAAAAATGATCATATTTTTTCAATTCAGGATAGCCATGGGCAGGAAGCATTTCGCCGTGAGTATAAACATTAATGCCTTTGCCTTCTGTCTGATTCAAAAGTTCGGCCAGGTCTTTGAGATCATGACCGGAAATCAGTATAGCCTTTCCCTTTTTAACTCCCAGCGGAACTTTTGTCGGAACAGGATGACCGAAGGCTTTAGTATTGCCGGCATCCAGAAGTTCCATTGTCCGCAAATTGATCTCACCGCACTTTAAAACTAGACCGATCCAGTCATTGAGCGATAAATCATTNNAGAATCTGGGCATGATCGGCATAGGCGGCTACGCCCTTTATTCCGAAAAGCAGCGTATGTTTCAAAGATAAAATATCAGGATTGGTAGATGTATCTGCTTTCAGACCCACACTTCTGGCCTGTTTAATCAGACCCTCCGTAGAGAATTCCGGCTGAAATGTAACCACACTGTCTTTTTCATCCAGCTTTCCTCCGGCTTTTCTGATCTTATTTTTAAGACTTTCTCGCAGATTCACACTTTTTTTAATCATTTCAACAATGCGTTGTGGATCAAAATTAACATTCGTCAATGTTGAAAATAATGCTTTTACCGTGAATACATTTATCTCTTGATCAACTATACCAGCTTTTCGACCTTCAACAGCAATAACGGACAAACCCTTCAGCGCATAAACAAGAATATCCTGCAGAGCGGCTACTTCCGGTTCTTTTCCACAGACTCCCATTTTCGTACACCCTTCACCTTTTGCTGCCTGCTCGCATTGGTAACAAAACATCGCTTCACTTTCCATAATTCTTATCTCTCCTTTTCTATTATTAACTGATCGTGATCTAAATTTGTATTTAGCATTAACTATTTTCAGCCGTTGCGCCTTGACTTAAGTCAAGCATAAGTGATATTTCTTTTTATATGGAACTTACCAATAAGATTGCCGCCATTCCTTTGTTTAATGGACTGCCTCTGAAGCAACATGAAAATCTCGCTGCTATTGCGGTTCAGAAGACTTTTAAGCGGGGGCAAATCATTTTTTCCGAAGGTGATGAGGGAATTGGCTTTTATATTATTCTATCCGGCAGAGTAAAGATATTTAAATTATCCGCCGAAGGTAAGGAACAAATCTTCCACATCATGGAGAGTGAGGAACCATTTGGCGAAGCAACCGTCTTTGCGGGAGAACATTACCCTGCTTCCGCACAAGCGCTTGTAGAAACGAAGGTGCTTTTATTTCCCCGCCAGACGTTTGTGGATCTGATCAGTAAAAACCCATCCCTCGCTTTAAATATGCTGGCATTCCTTTCGTCTCGTCTCCGAACGCTTGCCTCTTTGGTGGAAGACCTTTCCTTAAAAGAAGTGCCGGGAAGATTGGCCGCCTATCTTCTATACCTGAGCGATCGTAATAAGGGAGCTACCATCTTAGAGTTAGACATCTCCAAAAATCAATTGGCAAGCCTCCTGGGCACGATTCCCGAAACACTCTCCCGAATTTTCAACCGGATGGGAAAGGATAAATTAATTAAGACCACTCCACGCCATATCCATATCTTAGACCATCAGGGAATTGTCCAACTTGCTTGCGGGAGAAAACGACTGGCCTGAGATTTATTGCTTGATCTCGCAACATAAACAGCGTAAAAAAAGAATCCTAATCTTCATTTATTTAAGTCCGGGAAATTTGGTAATGACTATGGCTGAAGCTCTCGATAAAAAAAAGATTCGCCAGGTATTCCGAAACGTGCAGAAGCACCGGCGCACTGAGCAAATCATCCGCAAATTATCCTCCAATAAAGATGACATCCGCATTACCGCACTCAATCAAGTCGATCTGACCCATTGCCAAAACGTTCTGGAATTGGGTTGCGCTTTCGGCTCTTTTACGGAAGCCTTAAAAGACCGTCTTCATCCGGAAGCAAAAATCACCGGTCTGGATATTGTTCCCGAATATGAGCCCTTTTTTCTGGAGGCATGCCAGCGTGCCGGGTACAGTGGAAACTTTTCCTCAATTGGTGTTCACCCGATTAAAAAATACACTAACGGAACTTTCGACCTGGTCATTTGCAGTTTTGCTTTATATTTTTTTATTGAGATCATCCCGGAGATTGCCCGTGTTTTGAAAAAGAACGGTATCTTTATAACCATCACCCACAGCTGCCGCAACATGCAGGAATTAATTGTCCTTACCAAAACCATTCTGGAGAAAAATAAATTACTTTCCGGCAATAACTTACTGCCCATAGAAATTATCCTTCGTCAATTTTCATCCGAGAATGGCGCAGCTCTTCTATCCCCTCATTTTCGCCGGATTCAGCAAATTGATTTTAATAATTCTCTCATTTTCCAGGCGCAGGAAACAGAATTCTTTCTGGAATACTACCAGTTCAAAAGGCCTTTTTTCCTGACCGGTACAAACACCCTCAAAAACGACATTTTTAATCAACTGAGACTTGAGCTGCAAAAGATGACCATGAACTCAAAAATTATCAAAATGTGTAAAGACGACAGGATTTTCATTTGTTCCGAACCACTGACACTCAAGGAAACATCATGAAAAAGCAACGCCGGCATTGCCTTTACTGTGGAGGAGAAATTACAAAAAAAAGCGAAGACGGCGTCTTGAGGGATTTCTGCCCCTGCTGTAATTCTTTCTTTTACAATAATCCGCTGCCAGTTGTTTCTTCTATTCTCGATTCGGCAAGAGAGATACTTTTGGTCAAACGCGACCGGGCTCCGTTTAAAGGGCAATGGTGCCTGCCAACAGGTTTTGCCGAAGCGGGAGAGAGCATCGAGGATGCGGCTTTACGCGAGTTACACGAAGAAACCGGCATCAAGGGAAGAATATCCAGATTGCTGGATGTTGATTCCTACAAGAGCCGCTTTTACGGCGATCTGCTTTTTTTAACTTTTATTGTGGAACAAACCGGCGGGAAACTTGCCGCCGGTGGTGATTGCGCGCAAACCCGGTTTTGGCCGGTAAACAAACTGCCGCCTATGGCCTTCCCTCCCAATAGACGCGCGCTGGATGCCTATATAAAAAGCAAAAGGGATTACTGGGCGATATTTGATTCTATTGAACACGCGGATAAAAAAAAGCTCCGGCCCGGAGTGGCGAAAAATCCTTTAACGCGCCGTCTGGTCAATGTGATCCTTAAGAATAAGGAAGAAATCATCAATCAATGGATGGAAGACGTAGTAGTAAATCCGACAACCGTCGAATACCACAGTGTTGAGAACCGCACGCTATATAATATCTGCGATAAGATACTTTCCCAGATTACTCTCTGGTTGGGTGGCCTCTATGATGTGAATCAGATTAAGAGTTTTTATACCAAGCTTGGCCGGGAAAGAAAAAAAGGTGATTTCAAGATCAGTGAGGTACTCAGCTCGCTTAGCCTTATCCGCAAACACATTTGGACGTTCGCCCTCGCGCAGGATGCCCTGCAAAAAAATCTTGAGCTTTACATGACTTTTGAACTGCAAAGACGCATGACCATATTCTTCGACCTGGCCACTTTTTATTTAACGCGGGGTTACGAGGAAAAATAAAATTCAAAGACTCTTAATAGGTAATAGTTTTAGGTTCATTAACAACCAACAAAACTTTATAGGAGGTTTGTTATGGAATTTAAAGAAGTGATGAAACAAAGACGAGCCGTTAATTTTTTTGATCCTGCCAAAGATGTAACTGATGCACAGATTAAGGATATAATAGAAACCGCGTCGCTAGCGCCGTCAGGATTTAACCTTCAGCCGTGGCAGGTAATTGTTGTCAAGGATAAGGCAAAAAAAGAAACCCTTAGAAAAGTGGCCTGGGATCAGGCCAAAATAACTGAAGCGCCTATTGTTCTGATTGTTCTGGGCGATCGTGAAGGCTGGAAAAAAGGCCATAACACTTTTGAGAGGGATTTCGCTGAAATGGTTAAAACCGGCGCAATGAAAAAGGAGCAGTACGACTGGTTTGCCGGTGCGACAAAATCTATTTATGGAACTACCGCTGATCAGAAAATGGCATTTGCCTGTAAAAACGCGGGTTTTTTCGGCCTGTCCCTGATGCTTGCCGCAAAGAATGTCGGACTCGACTCTCATCCGATGGACGGACTTGATGTTGAAGGCGTTAAGAAGGCTTTTAATATACCCGATCAATACTGGATTCCTCTTTTACTGGCAATTGGTCATTTTGATAAAAGTAAAACTCTTTTCCCGCCAAAATGGAGAAAAAGCTACAACGAGATAGTAGTGAGTTTTTAAAGTTAGCCGACATTTTTGAACTCCCAGAAAGGGCAACCTTTCTGGGAGTCTGCCCTCGCGCAGGATGCCCTGCAAAAAAATCTTGAGCTTTACATGACTTTTGAACTGCAAAGACGCATGACCATATTCTTCGATCTGGCCACTTTTTATTTAACGCGGGGTTACGAGGAAAAATAAAATTTCCTGATTTTTCACATAGAAAAGCGATTAAAACTTCTGAGTGATTACAAAGCGGCAAAATACTTTTTTTCAATATCTTTCATGGGATAATGTTTGATATTGCCCGTAATGAGAGGCGCCTTTTCTATCCTGCAGGTCGCGGCAATGATGCAATCATCCAATTCCAGATGATGACTTTTAATTGTTCGCCGGTAATAACCAGCCAACTTTGCTATTTCCATATCCACATCAATAACCAGCAAACTATTGAGCAGAATTTCTGTTTTAGATATTTCATTATCTTTCATATCGGCATAAATTTCGCCAATGGTAATAGCCGAACAAGATAACAAAGATGTTTTTGCCACCTCTTTGAGCATATCCCGCACAGGTTTACTGCCTCGCAAATGCAGGATTAATATATCCGTATCAACGACTAGCTGATTCATCGGCACGCTTTCCCCGTGAAGATTTTCTGATATTACGCACAAAACTGTCAACTCCGGCGGTCAGTTCAGGGTGCTTTCCGTTTTGCCAACTGCCGAAAGATGCGTCAACGGCTTTTAGCTGACGCAACCTTTGAAGCTCTCGCATCAAGGCATCGGAGACAAACTTGCTTTGCTCACGTTTACCGACGGTCGCGCGCAGTTCATCCAAAAGCTCTCCAGGAAGCTGAAAATTTGCTTGTTTTAAAGCCGTAGCCATAAACTAATACCTTTCTTTTCTATGAATTTACATAGACATTTTCATAGATAATCAGATAAAAGTCAACAAAAAAAGTGCTGCGTGCTGTGCGGAAAAAGGTTTAATTCTTTTCTATTCTATAATATCTAAATAATTTAATTGATAAATTATGAAGTTATGTTATGCCTAACCAAACTGATTAAATTTGTCTGACGGGGTTCTTGCCGTAATTAAGTACACTGTCCCCTGAATTACCAATATGATTTCCGATTCAGATAATTCTGTCAGTAGGCGACATTGTGTCATCGTGAATTATCCCAATGACGTGTGGATATATGATCTGAATAGTACGGGTGGTACTTTTATAAACGGTGAACGTGTTTATGGTAAGATGTTTTTACTCGGTGTGTGTGAGTTGACTATTGGCAAATGTCATCTACGCGTATCTTCCGAGACGGGACTTCTCGTTTGAAATTCCTCAATGAAAACTGATGTTAATTTTTCACTATTTCTGTTATGCATTACAGCAATATGGAAATAAATAATTCTTCAAATCAGTATTCCCAAGACAAGAAATACTTAATCGGAGAAATTCACAATGTCATCTGATCTAACCTTTCTTACGAATGAGTCCGGGAAAAGTCTAAAAGAACGTTTTTCCGACATCCTCAAGACTGACGCGCGTTTTTTCGATTGTCTGGTCGGCTACTTCTTCATCAGCGGTTTTTACAAGATATACCCGGCGCTGGAAAATGTTGAGAAGATACGCATTCTCGTCGGCCTGCACACCGACCGCGCGGCGTATGAACTATTGCAAAAAGCCGGAGAGCAGAGCGATTTGCCGCTACAGTCCCACGCGGCGGTCATCGAGAAAATCCCAGACAACGTGCTCACCGAATTTGAAAATTCCGCCGACAGCGCGGTGATCGAAACGGGCGTCCACAAATTTGTCGAGTGGGTTCGCTCCGGCAAGCTGGAGATCAAGGCCTACCCCGGTGAGAGACTCCATGCCAAGGTCTATATCATGACCTTCAACGAGGAGTTTATGGACAAGGGCAGGGTCATTACGGGGTCGAGCAACCTTACCCAGTCAGGGCTACAGGACAACCTTGAATTCAACGTCGAACTGAAAAACCGTGCTGATTATGATTTCGCCATCGCCAAGTTCAACGAGCTTTGGGCTGTGGCCGTAGATGTCTCCCAGCCTTATGAAGATACCATCGTCAACCGATCGCCCTTCGCCCATTTCACGCCCTATGAGCTTTACCTGAAATTCCTGTACGAATACTTCCAAGACGAGCTGAACCGTCCGGATCAACTCGAGGACATCTACGTTCCCGATGGGTTCAAAAGGTTGAAGTATCAAGAGGAAGCCGTTCTCAGCGCACGCAAAGTGCTCCAGGAATATGGCGGCCTGTTTTTATCCGACGTTGTCGGCCTCGGCAAAACCTACATGGCAGCATTGCTTGCCCAGCAACTGGACGGCCGGTCGCTGGTGATCGCACCGCCTCACTTGCTGGACAAGAACAATCGCGGATCGTGGCCGAACGTTTTCGGGGATTTCCACGTTCCGCATACCGATTTTGAATCCAGCGGTAAATTGGAGGATCTCCTGGGACGTGACGTATCCAGGTATTCCAATGTTTTCATCGACGAATCCCATCGCTTCCGCACTGAGACGAATCAGACCTATGAGATGCTGGCGCAGATCTGTCGCGGCAAACGGGTGATCCTGGTCTCGGCAACGCCGCTGAACAATACCCCGCGGGACATTCTCAGCCAGGTCAAACTTTTTCAGAACGGAAAGAACAGCACCATTCCCAACGTCCGGAACCTTGAAGCCTTCTTCACCCGTCTTGAGAAACGTCTCAATGGTCTCGACCGACAGACCGAACGGGACCAGTATTTTGCGACCGTCCAGGCCAATGCGAAGGAGACGCGCGAGCAAATCCTCAAATATTTGATGATCAGGCGAACACGAAGAGAAATCATGAAATACTACGGGGAAGACCTGACACTACAGGGTCTTAAATTTCCCGATGTCACAGACCCCCAGCCCCTATTCTATAAGTTCAACAAGACGGAAAACGACATCTTTATCGAAACTGTCCGCCTGATAACAAGAGATTTCACATACGCCCGGTACAAGCCTTTGGCCTATTACGAGGGTAAACGCGAGAATCGCGAGGTGCAGAGTCAGCAAAACCTAGCGAAGTTTATGAAAATTCTCCTTATCAAACGCCTGGAGAGCAGCTTCCACGCATTCCGCCTGAGCCTTGAACGCTTTATCCTATCCTATGATCGCTTCATTAAAGAATTTCATAAGGGAAACGTTTACATCAGCAAAAAGCACATCAATAAAATATTTGAACTGCTGGAAACTGACGACCAGGAAGCCATTGATCGTCTGCTCGATACGGACAGGGCCGAACGGCTGACCGCCAAGGACTTCAATGCAGATTTTCTCCGCGACCTGGAAGCTGATCGCGTGATCCTGAAAAAAATTGAAACCCTTTGGAAACAGATTAAACGCGATCCCAAGTGGGAGGCTTTTTCAGAGGTTCTCCGAAAAGACAGCATTCTTAAGAAGGGCAAAGTAATTATATTCACC
Source organism: Syntrophaceae bacterium (assembly GCA_003142835.1). Classification (GTDB taxonomy): domain Bacteria; phylum Desulfobacterota; class Syntrophia; order Syntrophales; family Smithellaceae; genus FEN-1160. The sequence continues at coordinate 27,826 of PLNU01000165.1, read as the reverse complement.
GAATCCAAAGAGACAGCGGAATATCTCCATCAACGAATCAACGATGATATTGATCGGAAGGTTTTGCTTTTCACCGGCAGCTCCACTGAAGCTGAACGCAAGGAGGTCATCGCCAATTTCGACGCCCGCGCCTTTCAGCCCCAGGACAAATACCGGATCCTGGTCGCCACGGAAGTGCTTTCCGAAGGTGTCAACCTGCACCGATCCAATATCGTGGTCAACTACGACATCCCATGGAACCCGACCCGCCTCATTCAGCGCGTCGGTCGCGTCAACCGGGTGGATACCGCATTTGACACCATTCACACCTACAACTTTTTTCCGACGGAAGAGAGCAACGACCTGATCAAACTCAAGGAAGCCGCTGAAGCCAAGATACACGCGTTCATCGAAATGCTCGGCGCCGATGCCCGTCTGCTGACGGAAGGCGAGGAAATCAAATCGCATGACCTCTTTGCCAAGTTGACCTCCAAGAAAACGATCACGGGCGAGGGGGAAGACGAAGAAAGCGAACTGGAATATCTCACCGAAATCCGGGAAGTGCGCGACAAGGAACCCGCACTCTTCACCCGCATCAAACGCCTGCCCAAAAAGGCCCGTTCGACCAGACTCTTTACAGACGATAACGGCGCAGGCGTTAAAGAGTTTCCGGCGCTGCTTACCTATTTCCGCCAGGGGCGGCTCGACAAGTTTTTCCTGGCCCCTCCGGGCGCAGCGGAATCTCTCGAGCTCGACTTCTTCGCCACGGCGAAAACCCTCAAGCCGGCTGATCCGTCAGAAAAGCGTGAAGCCATTCCGCATGACTTCTACACGCTGCTGGAAAAGAATAAGCGCGCTATTGAGACGGCGATAAGCCCGGACATAGACGATGCCATCCCCAAGCAAAAAGGCACCGCAAATGACGCCTATATCCTGAAGCGTCTGAAGGCGAAAGAGATACGCCGCTATCACGGCTTTACCGAAGATGATGAGCTTTACATTCAAAAGGTCGTCCAACTGCTGATCGATGGGGCGCTCCCGAAGCCGACCACAAAAAAGGTAGCTGAAGCGTTGAAGAAGGAGATCCAGCCCCTGAAGGTACTGGGGATTCTGCGGCGCGACATTTCCTCGCTGTTCTTCCAAACCACACGCGCGCAAATGACGTCGCATGTTCTCAGCCCGCGCGAGGTGATCCTGTCATCCTATCTTTTGGAGGCCAAATGAACCGCGACCAATCTTATGCCCTCATTAGGCAGACCTTCACCCAAGGCTTCGAAAAAGCCAGGTTCCGCAACTTTGCCGTCAACCTGTTGAATCGGATTGATGAGACCAAAGCCCAGGCATGGAACACTACCTATGTCAAAAATGCCTTCAAAAACCACGTCGCCTGTTACGAGAGGCTCGGCACCTATACGTCACCCGACAAAGAAAAACTCGATGTGCTGGTGGTGCATCTCACGCAAGACACTAAACTGGAACGCGCCCGCACGGCGATTCGCGACTTTGTGGCCGATCATCTCAAGAATCGTGATGAAAAAGACGCGGCGCTGGTCGCCTTTGTCTCACCATCCGAAACGTCCTGGCGCTTTTCTTACATCAAGATGGAATATGCCACCGTCGAAAAAGACTCCGGCAAAGTGGATACGGTAACGCGCCTCACCCCGGCGCGTCGTTTCTCCTACATTGTCGGCGCAGGCGAAAGCTGCCATACGGCGCAGACCCGCTTCCTCGATCTGCTGCAAGACATCAAGACCGATCCGTCGCTGGCCGCGCTCGAAGAAGCTTTCAGCGTTGAGGCCGTCACCAAAGAGTTCTTCACCAAGTATGCGGAGTTGTTTGAAGAGATTCGCGTTGCCTTGGATAAAATGGCTGCGCAAGACAAAACCCTGCGTGATGAATTTACCGACAAGGGCGTCAACACCGTGGACTTTGCCAAGAAACTCATGGGGCAGATCGTCTTTCTGTATTTCCTGCAAAAGAAAGGCTGGCTGGGCGTTAAGCAAGGCCAACCGTGGGGTAGCGGCCCACACGACTTTTTGCGGCGACTTGCCAATGGCCAATATGGCGCGTATGCCAACTTCTTTAACGATCTGCTGGAGCCTCTGTTCTATGACACGCTGGCAACTGAACGCGGTGCTGATGCCATGTCCAAGCTTTTCAATTGTCGCATCCCCTTCCTCAACGGCGGCCTGTTTGAACCGCTGGGCGATTACGACTGGAGCAAGACAGACATCATTCTACCCAACAAGTTATTCACCAATTCCGAATACGTGGAAGAAGGCATTACCGGCACCGGTGTGTTGGATGTCTTTGACCGCTACAACTTCACCGTCAACGAGGCCGAGCCGCTGGAAAAAGAGGTGGCCATCGATCCGGAAATGCTGGGCAAGGTCTTTGAAAATCTGATCGAAGACAATCGCCGTAAGAGTTTAGGCGCGATCTACACGCCGCGTGAGATCGTCCACTACATGTGTCAGGAAAGCCTGATCAATTATCTGGATACTGCGCTTAACGCCGATAAACAACGGGTTCCTCGCGCCGACATGGAAACCTTCATCTACCTCGGCGAGCAAATCTCGCACTATGAGGCTGTGGATACGAAATACCGGGGGCGCGAGATGCCCAGCAGCATCAAGAAGCACGCCCAGCAGATTGACGATGCATTGGCTGACATCGCCGTGTGCGATCCCGCCGTGGGTTCCGGCGCATTCCCTGTAGGCATGATGACCGAAATTGTCCGCGCCCGTTCAGCTCTGAACCCTTATTTAGGCGACGCAGCCAATCGCACCCGCTATCACTTCAAGCGCCACGCAATTCAACACTGCCTGTATGGCGTGGACATTGACGCGGGCGCAGTGGAGATTGCCAAGCTGCGCTTGTGGCTGTCGCTAGTCGTCGATGAGGAGGACGTGGAGCATATCAACCCACTGCCTAACTTGGATTACAAGATTGTGACAGGAAACTCATTACTTGGTGTGGAAAAGAACCTTTTCAATAACGAACTTTTCATACAACTTGAAAAATTTAAACCGCAATACTTCGATGAAACCGACGCAAAAAAGAAAGCGGCACTCAAACAAAAGATCGATAACCTGATTAACCAGCTTACCAACGGTAAAAAAATATTTGACTTTGAGATATACTTCTCCGAGGTGTTTCACAGAAGGGGCGGATTTGATGTTATGTTAGCGAACCCTCCATACGTTGGCGAAAAAGGGCACAAAGAAATTTTCGACCAAGTTCATAGAGGAGTTCTTAAGAGATTTTATCAGGGGCAAATGGATCTGTTTTACTTTTTTATTCACCTCGCTTTGAATCTTGGCAGACAAAATGCGAGCATTGCCTTTATTACTACAAACTATTACCCAACTGCCACCGGTGCGCGGAATTTGCGGCGCGATCTCAAAGAACGCGCGACTATCAAGCACTTGATAAACTTCGGAGAGTTGAAAATTTTCGAGTCGGCGCTGGGGCAGCATAACATGATAACGGTTTTATCTAAATCCCACAATGAGGTGGATATAGCGAACAACTGCTATACCAAGCGAAAAGCGGTAGCAACCTCCGCTGTTTTGCAGTGCGTACTATCTGGCACGGATGAAGTAACGGAATACTATCAAATACCACAGGGCGAGTTATATGATGGCGATGAATGTTATATTCGGCTAACTGGTAACTCCACAGCGACCACCGGCGATCCCGCCCAATCGTCCATCAACAAAATCAAACAGCAGGGCACGTTGTTATCAGCATTGTGCAATGTGAATGTGGGGCTATATACAGGGGCAGATAAAGTAAGCAACAATTACATTGAGAAGTATTCGCTAAAGATGGAGAAAAACGAAGGAATCTTCATTATTACACGAGAAGAAATGAAGGCGTTGCATTTGAACAGCTTTGAACGATCTAAGATTTGTCCTTTCTATAAAAACTCTGACGTATACAGATGGCATACCAAGGAAGTCCCCGATCTATTCTTAATCAATATTTCTTACCCTGAAAACAGAGACATTGACTTTAAGGCAATCCCCAATATATTCAGGCATATCTCGAAATACGAGAAGATTTTGCGGAACAGAAAGTCCAATGACAATGGTCTGCGCGCAGTAATTGCGGCTGGCTACTGGTGGTCATTCACAATCAGGCAGATTGATTTTAGCAAGCCCAAGATTGTTGTCCCTCAAAGAAGCACGCGAAATACATTTGGATACAATGAAGTGCCTTGGTATGCGAGCGCAGATGTGTATTTTATTACGCTCAAAGAGCAATCGATTTCGTTAAAATATGTTTTGTCGCTTCTCAGTTCGAAGCTTTACTATCTATGGCTATATCATAGAGGGAAGAGGAAGGGCGAGACATTAGAATTGTATCAGCAGCCTCTGTCAGAAATTCCCATAAAGCGTCTCGATAAGTCTCAGCAGAAACCTTTTGTTGATCTGGTAGATCGCATCCTTGCAGCCAAGCAGCGCAACCCAGATGCCGATGTGTCGGCCTTAGAGCGAGAGATCGATCGGCTCGTCTATCGGCTCTACGACCTGACGCCGGATGAAATCGCCATCGTGGAGGGCAAATCCTCTTGATAATGAAGGAAAACGGGGTACCCATTCGAAAAATGGACATTCATGCGCAATCTTCAATTTTTCATATCCAATGATGGCCAAGGGCTCGCCTGAGAAGCAAACAGAGTAAAGATGTTGAAGTTGAATTGGACGGTCTTATGCAAACGATCATCGCCTTGCTGAACTATCTTTCCCAGAAGCCCTCAGTGGCGATGGCGCACTGGAAAAAGGATGTCGAGGCGGCCCATCTCCTGCTGGGAGCCGTGGAAGGAGACGGCGTATGATCCATCGCTACTCCTCCCGCCGCAGTTTGCTGAAGGATTTTGGTACATGAGCGCGTTAGTATCGGTGGTAATTGATAATTAACTGAAACCAAGGGGACCTTCATTATGTATCTCAAGAAGCTCTGGGTAAAGAATTTCAGGTGTATAAAAGACGTAACTATTGACCTGAACGAAGGTGTAAACATCCTGATTGGAGAAAACAATTCGGGCAAAACAGCGATATTAGATGCGCTACGGATTAGTTTGAGCTATGGGAAACAGTGGAGGGATATCTATGTTTCCCTGAGTGATTTTCATATTGATAAAAATGATCCGAATGCCAAGATAGGAGACATAGAATTTCATTTGTATTTTGAGGTACAAAAAGAAGAAGAGACGGGAATTTATAATGACCTACTGAGCGTTGTTGATGATAAAGGAAAGAAGGAATTTCAACTTCATTTTCGATACTTCATAGAGGAACGCAAAGGAAACAGAAGACTCAAGTATAAGGTATGGGGTGGAGATAATGAGGGTCAATCTGTGGCACCTGAAGTTCTTGACCTGATTTATTTTGTCCATTTAGATGCTCTAAGGGATGCGGTTCAACACCTGAGGCCGATAAGGGGAAACAGGCTTGGGGAACTGTATGCCCAACTCGTTATGGATGATAAAAAACAGGATGCCCTTGCGAAGAAGGTCAGATCAACCTTAGGGGAGGACAAGGATTGGACCGAGCTTATCAAACAAGGGAAGGAGAAGGTTAATGAGCATTTGAACGAGACGACGATACGCGGTAAAGAGCAGACAGTCGAAATTGATTTCTTGCCTTTCGAATTTCGCAGGATTGTGGACAACCTTAGGGTCCAGACACCGGTATACAGCGACACTATTCTGGAGAAAAAAGAAAGCCAAAAGTATTTCGAGCTTCATCAGAATGGGCTCGGATATAATAACTTAATATATGTCGCGACAGTTCTTGGAGATTTAAAACGCAGAAAGGAAGTGTCAGGTGATGCTTACGTGTCTCTGTTGATAGAAGAACCGGAAGCTCATCTGCATCCTCAACTCCAAAAAATATTCTTTAGCTACCTCAATACGCTGAATAAAATAGGTTTTCAAATATTCGTAACATCACATTCTCCAACGATAACAGCCAAGGCCGCTTTGGATTCTCTGATTGTTCTACAAGAGCAAAATGGCAAGATAACTTCGTTATCCATGAAAAAATCCGACTTAGGCGAACCCAACAAGACGTACTTGGGAAAGTTTTTGGACGTGACAAAGAGTCAGCTATTTTTTTCGAACGGCGTTATTTTGGTGGAAGGCATATCCGAAGCATTGCTGCTTCCTGTATTTTCGCGAATAATGGGTGATAAATATGATATTGAAAAGAAAGGGGTTGAGATAGTTAATGTCAATGGAGTTGCCTTCGAACATTTCGGTAAGTTGTTTAATTCAGACAACAATTCTAATCGCCTGTCCTGTAGATGTACAATTTTGACTGATGATGATCGCCCCGGCAATGAGGAGATTTCTTCGCGAGCAGAAAAAGCTAAGGAACTTGAAAAGGGCTTGCTTCGGGTAAGTCTGGCGGAGAAGACCTTCGAATATGAACTTTTTAAAGCAGGGTCAAACAGCAAGACACTTCTGGAAATATTTAAAAGCATGCATCCAATCGCCGCAAAAAAGATTAACCCCTGTGCTTCCATTGAAGAACAGGCGGATAGTTTTCTTGAAAAGCTAACAGCAAACAAGGCAAAGTCAGAGCTGTCACATAACCTTGCCGTAAAATTGGCAGAAGATGTCGAGGCGCGCAAGAACTTTACGGTACCAGAATATATCAAGGCGGCAATCAAGTGGGTGTCGATGGGTGAATGATCCTTGTTTGAGACTCTTTCTAAGATCCAAAGAGAAATTGTTTTTGAGAAGAGGGGCAAATTCGTAGTACGGGCTTGTCCTGGCAGCGGCAAAACATACTCAGTTGCCGTCCGTTTGGCTCATAATATTTCCACCTGGAGATTGGAGTATCAAGGGATAGCGACGATCTCCTTTACAAATATTGCCTGGCAAACAATAGAGAGCCAAATTGTTAAACATTCTGATATCGAGGCACCCATTTCCCATCCACATTTTCTTGGGACTATCGATAGCTTTATAAACCGATTCATCTTTCTTCCATTCGGTCACCTCGTAATGAAATGTAAATCAAGGCCAGTGCTTGTAGGCGAACCACATGGTGTATGGACAGGAAGGTTCTTCTCTGAAAAGTTCTTTGACAACATAAGCTTTTCTGCCAGTGGAGAGCCTTACGCTATGAAGAAAAATATCATGCCGGCGAAATGGCAGAGCAATCAGCATATTTTGGATGCAAAGAATAGGCTGATAGAAGCAGGTTATGCGAATCAAGCAGACGCAAATTATTTTGCTATGCAAATCCTTGAAAAATATCCCCAAGTCTCAAGGGCACTCGCTATCCGGTTCCCTATGCTTATCGTGGATGAAGCACAAGATACCTCAGAAATTCAGATGAGAATAATCGATCAACTGATTGCCGATGGCTTGAACGAGGTTATGCTGGTTGGCGATCCGGATCAAGCTATTTTCGAGTGGAATAATGCTATCCCGCATCTATTTATCAAAAAAATAGAACAATGGTCAGATAATTCTATTATTCTGAACGAAAACAGACGTAGCTCGCAAAATATATGCAACTGCACATGTAGACTCTCCTCGCTAGATGAGACGTCGATTGCTATTGATGATGACGTCAGGGATTGTGATTGCACTCCTGTAGTGACAATCTATGACCAGGCCAACATGCCTAAGCTAATCGAGGATTTTAAATCACATTGTGTTAAATACAACATAGAAATGGTTCCAGACAATGTAGCAATTATCTACAGAAGCGTAAGCATTTTCGATGCGATAACTGGAATCAAGGCGATTGCGGCCGATGAATATCCGTGGCATGATGACGATCCTTTTTGCAAAGATTTTGTAAAGGGAAAATATCTCTTTGATAACGGTGACTTCAAGCATGGACTTCATTTGGTCTTAAAAGCGTTTATCAAGAGGACCAACAACTCTCAGTATTGTTCGGCCGAGGATGTCGAAAACTTTGTTCAGATACATGGCTTCATTGAAGTTCGGAAATACGCGTTTCAACTTATGAGTATTTTGCCAAAGACAGATTGTTCTATCGGAGTTTGGGTAGAAACTGCAAATGAAGCCTTAAGGCGGGAACATGTCGGAATTGAATTCAAGATAAAAGCCAGTCATGGCCATGGCCATCATCTTCATGATCTTTTTGGGAGGGACAAAAAGCAGACGACAAAATATCGATTAGGTACCATTCACTCTGTCAAAGGCGAAACCTTCGAGGCTGTTCTGGTGATATTAAGAGCAAAAGGCTTGGGACCGTATTATAAAACATTGCTGAAACAAAATGTTAGCATTCGGGACAACGAGGAATTAAGAATCGTCTATGTCGGAATCACCCGGCCTCGAAAACTGTTGATGCTTGCCGTACCAGACCAGGAAAACAAATCGGTTTGGGAAAATAAGCTGATAAGTGATACTTGGGCAACATAGATGTGATAGGCACGACCGTTAGATCGAAGCCGGACTTGTCTGCAGGGTTTCTTTACTTTATGGCAATCTTCACCTCTCAGTAGATAGTTGCTTCTCCGCCTTCGTAGGTTCTATAGGCAGTTTCCGCCATCTGACTTTTGGAATGGTGACAACGGATGATTCATCGCTACTCCTCGCGCCGCAGTCCCTTGAAGGATTTCCTGACGACCCAACTGCAGGGCGCCCACCGGTACGACCGGATTGCCGGGTTCTTCAGCCGGTTGCTTTTATTTGATGTAAATGCTAAGATTAAAGCCATCTTGGGAGAAAAAGAAGATACCATAAAGGAGGATGACCATGTCACAAGTCGAAATGCTTGAGCAGACCGTCAAACAACTCAGCCCCGGTGAACGGGCCGCTTTTCGCTCCTGGTTTATCGAATTTGATGCAGCCGAATGGGATCGTCAGATAGAAATGGATAGCGAGACCGGCAAGCTGGACAGGTTGGTGCAAAGCGCCGTTGAGGAGCACAAGGCGGGAAAGACGAAACGCATTTGAACCACTTTGCCTCATCGGCCTTCTGGGATTGTTGCCTTAGATTGCCACAAAGCATTCAAGAGCTCGCCGATGCACACTTCGCTCTGTTAAAAGAAAATCCGTCTCACCCATCCCTCCACTTCAAGAAAACCGGTAAATACAGGTCAGTCCGTATAGGGATGCATTATCGGGCACTGGCCATTGAGATCCCTGATGGCCTGTTGTGGTTCTGGATAGGCAGCCACGCTGATTACGACAAAATCATCGAATGACATCTTAAGAGCCGAATCATATCGGCGAGATTATTCGCATCGGAAAGGGAAATTGGACAATCATGGCACGGAAAGAGATAAGGAGAGAGCGATGAAAATCAGTTATGATCCGGAAATCGACGCCCTTTACATCAGGCTGATTGAAGGCAAACATGAGTGCCGCACCGTGAGACTGAATGAGGAGATTGCAGTTCCTCCCTGCTGGAGGTGGCGGGCGAGGCCATGGAACGGTTTGTATTGACAATCAATTTCTCTTTGTATATAACAGATTGGCAATTCGTTACAAACAAGCGGCTTTGTGTATAACCCATTGGAGTTTGAATTATAAACAAGCCTGCGAGGGACAACGCCCTTTTCCTCCCATTCTTGAGGGTGCTAATTAATTGACATCATCCGCAATCACTCGCTATTCCTATACTTCCGGCAGTTGGGGCTTTATACTTCAACCGAATTTCTTTTTTAATATACCACTTTAAATGGTATTGCCAAAAACATTGCCTCGCATCATTTACATATTACAATTGATTTAGATTTGTGATATTATTTACTCAATCTAATACTTTAAAAGAAGAACTTAATATATTCGGAAGATTCAACCAATATGGAAATCAGATATTCGGAAAAAGCTGAAAAGCAGATCAGGAAGATATATAAGGGCAACAAGAAAACTGCCGCTATGATTATGGCAGCAATAGAATCGTTGTCTACAGGAATTGTGAAAAAATCTTTGGATATTAAAACATTAAAGGGCAAATACGGCGCTTTTAAAAGGATGCGAATAGGAAATTATAGAATCATATTTGAAGATGACGCCCACATATTACTAATTTACGAAATTAAGCATCGCCAGGAGGCATATCATGATTAAAACACAGTTTGTTAAGGAAGACAATAAACCTGTTGCTGTTATAATAGACTACAAGGAATATTTGCGGCTGAAGGAAATAGAAGAAGATAAGGCCGACTATTACTCAGCCCTACATGTCAAAATGAAAAACAAAAAATGGATATCTCACGAAGAACTAAAAAAGGAATTAAAATTTTAATGGTCAAAGTACGCCCGCAAATACCACTATAATTTTACTTAAATTTCATGGACATTCTTATTGACTTAAAAACCAAAACCATGTTAAAAAAATTTTCAATGAAAGAAATGTCTGCTTTTTTGCGTATTTTAAGGAGATTTAATTGAAACTAAGTGAAGTAAAAAAAATTCTTAATGCTGATGTAATAGTTGGTGAAGAACACCTGGACTTAGAAGTAAAAACAGCGTTTGGGGCAGATTTAATGAGCGATGTTTTAGCTTTTGCAAAGGCAGGAAGCCTTTTGCTGACTGGTTTAACCAATAGCCAAGTAATTAGAACTGCCAATATCCTTGATATCGCTGCAATCATCCTGGTTAGAGGTAAAAAGCCTTCAACTGAAACTATTAATCTGGCCAAAGAATTTAAAATTCCTCTGTTAACAACAAAATATATCTTGTTTGAAACAGCTGGTCGTCTTTACGCTAAAGGCATTGTAGGTTGCCTGGAAAAAGTTGAAAATAACAGTGTGCTCGACTGAAAATTCTTTATATCAGGATAGTTTTGATATTGAAGGTGGAAATTTTAACAAAGCGGGTATTGTTTCCACACGCATCAAATCGATATTAAAACAAATGGGACTGCCCGCGGACGTGGTCAGAAAATGTGCGATTGTTTCGTACGAATCAGAAATAAATGTGGTTTCTTACGCCAAGAAAGGCGTCATTAATTTAACGGTCAACCCTGAAACTGTCTTGATTGAAGTTGTTGATGAAGGTCCTGGCATTCCCAATATTGATCTGGCTATGCAGCAAGGTTACTCTACCGCCGATCAAAAAATCAGGGAAATGGGTTTTGGCGCGGGAATGGGGCTGTGCAACATCAAAAACTATTCCGATATTTTCCATATTTCATCGGAAGTTGGCAAAGGCGCGCATCTTTTAATGACGATAAATATAAAGCAATAGAGATGGCAAAATAATTATTTCAGGTATTAAAATGAATTTAGAAACAATAGTCAAAGAATTTGGTTTAGAAGTAAGATGTGCACCAGAGAATCTTAAAAATAATGTTACAGGAGGTTACACGGGAGATCTTTTAAGCGATGTTATAGCAAATTCCCGCGAAGGTTATATATGGATAACAAGGCAGGTACACCAGAATATTGTCGCCGTAGCAAGCCTGAAAGAACACGCAGGCATTATTCTGATTAATTCCTGCGAACCATCCCGGGAAACTTTGGAAAAAGCAAGTCAGGAAAAAATACCAATAATGGTTTCCAGCTTGTCTGCCTTTGAGTTAACTGGCAAAATCTATAATCTATTGGGGAAAAAAGATTAATTCCCGGCAGTCACTTTAGATGACCATTTGCTTTATGGTCATTTTTTTTGATACCATCTCGCTTTCTTCGGCTAACTTTGTTGGCAGAGTCATCGGCTTCCTCAACGTATTTGTAGGGAACGGTCGCGACCGTTCCCTACACGCCTCCTCCTTGCCGCCTCGTTATCCTTCGAAAACGAAATGGTATAATTAATTCCGGAAAAAACAATGCTGAAAGTTTTCAACTGCGATCTGCATGTCCACACTTGCCTCTCACCCTGCGCCGAGCTTGATATGCACCCTATGGCTTTAGTGCAAAGGGCCATAGAAGCACAACTTGATATGATTGCCATCTGCGATCATAATTCTTCAGCAAACGTTCCTTACGTAATCAAGGCCGCGGAAACAAGCAATTTGAAGATACTGCCCGGCATGGAGATCACAACAAGTGAAGAAGTGCACCTTTTAGCCATATTCAATTCCCTGTCAAATCTTATATTACTGCAAAATATAATTGATCAGCATCTTNNTAAATAATCAATTACTGATCGGCGCGACTGATTTATCCCTGGATACACTGATTGGCTATATTCATCAATTTGACGGGTTGGCCATTGCCGCGCACATCGACCGGGAAAGCTTTAGTGTACTGAGTCAGCTTGGATTCATTGATGATAATGCTGATTTTGACGCTCTCGAGATAACGCCTCTCACGGGTTTTGACCAAGCCAGAATTAAATATCCGGAACTTTGTAAATATTCATTTATTGTTTCCTCAGACTCTCATTTTATTAAAGATATCGGATCGGCAATTACACGAATTATTCTTCAGAAACCATCTTTTGCCGAATTAAAAATGGCTTTAAAAAGACAAAATGGCCGTTACGTTATGGAGCAATAATGCTTGAGCTTGCCGCGCACATTCTGGACATCGCCGAAAACTCCGTTCGGGCAGGCGCCAGACTAATTGAAATCGATGTCGATGAAGATACGGCAAACGATTCTCTTTCCATAGAAATTATCGATGATGGTCATGGAATGAAACAAGAAGAAATAAAAAAGGCTTTAGATCCATTCTATACAACAAAAACTGTAAGGCGCGTTGGCCTGGGCATTCCGCTTCTGGCTGATGCCGCCCAAAGATCCGGCGGTCACCTTAATCTGGAATCTCAAGAAGGCAAAGGAACAACTATTAAATCAACTTTCGCCCTCAGTCATGTGGACAGACAACCCATGGGNNTCATCCTGAAATATTAAAGTATATCCGGGGCGTTTTAGAAGAAGGTTTTAGCGAAATAAAGCCTGAAGCTTAGCTTGCCCCAAGGATCGAGGAGGAATTTGATGAAAGCGGAAGAAACTGAGCTGTTGAAAGAATTTACAGCAGAACAAGTATCAAAGCTAAACAGCATTATTGAGAAATTTAAGGGTAAGCCAGGCGGATTAATTCCGGTATTGGAAGAAGCACAAGTTGCTTTGGAATTTATTCCCATATCCGTACAGAAAAGAATTGCCTCCGGGTTGAATCTGCCACTGAGCCGTGTTTATGGCGTTGTTACCTTTTACTCATTTTTCACCATGACCCCACGAGGTAAACACACTGTTCGTGTTTGCCTGGGCACTGCCTGCTATGTCCGTGGCGGCAAGGCAATTGCGGAAACTCTCCAGAAAGCACTCGGAATCAATGATGGTGAAACCACTCCGGATAGAATGTTCACTCTGGAAACTGTCCGTTGTCTGGGTGCCTGCGGTTTGGGCCCTGTTGTGGTGGTGGATGAAGACATCCATGGGCGACTTAAGTCTGGCAAAGTTAAAGAAGTTTTAAGTCAATACAATTAATAAAATTTCTAGCTAATAAAAATGGAGGAAACGCCGATGACGAAATTAACTATTGATGATTTAAAAAAAATTAAAGAAAAAGTACACAAAGAAATGTCTCTGCGTGATGGCGACCGTCGCGTCAAAGTCACCGTTCATATGGGAACTTGCGGTATTGCCTCCGGTGCCAAAGAAGTAATGGATACTCTGCTTCAGGAAATTGAAACCGCGGGCGTAAATGATGTTATCGTCACTACATCGGGTTGTATGGGACTTTGCAGCCGCGAACCTCTGGTCACTGTTGAAGTTTTAAATCAAGTACCAATTAAATATGAATACATGAACCCCAATAAAATGAGGCAGGTTTTTAAAAAGCATATTTTAGAGGGAGAAATTCAGACACCCTTTGTACTGGCGAAAGGGTCTGAAGTAACCAAGTAAATTTATCGCCCATCATGCGCTTAGAATAGAAAGCATGATCATTTCTTAAGGAGGATGTTGGCTAAATGAAGGTTTTTCGTTCACACTTATTAATTTGCGGAGGCACTGGTTGTCAATCTTCCGGAAGTCTCGCCGTCAAAAAAGCTTTGTTAGAAGATATTGACAAAAGAAAATTGACTGAAGAAATAAAAGTTGTAGAAACAGGATGCAATGGCTTTTGTGCCCTGGGCCCGATCATGGTAGTGTACCCTGAGGGTGTAATTTATGTTAATATAAAACCGGCCGATGTTCCTGAACTGGTTGAAGAGCACCTGATCAAGGGAAGAATTCTAGAGCGGCTATTATATCGGGAACCAGGCACCGATAAAATAATTCCTACTCTGCAGGAAATTCCCTTTTTTGCTCTTCAGGAATTGAGAGTTTTAAGAAACCGCGGACTTATCGACCCCGAAAAAATTGAAGAATATATCGCTCGTGACGGTTATGCCGGCATGGCTAAAGCGCTTACGGAAATGACNNGTCCAAAAGCGATGTAAAATATGTTTTATGTAACGCCGATGAAGGCGACCCCGGTGCCTTCATGGATCGAAGTGTTCTGGAAGCAGACCCACACGCCGTTCTGGAAGGAATGGTCATTGCGGCTAAAGCCATCGGCTCGACTTCAGGTTACATCTACTGCCGCGCCGAGTATCCGTTAGCGATTCATCGTTTGAATGTCGCGATTGCCCAGGCCAAAGAAGCAGGCTTGCTGGGAAAAGATATTTTAGGCACTGGTTTTAATTTTGATCTGGAAATTTATCAGGGCGCAGGCGCCTTCGTCTGCGGCGAAGAAACAGCCCTGATGACCTCTATTGAAGGGAAAAGAGGCATGCCTCGTCCTAGACCGCCCTTCCCCGCCGTAGCCGGCCTGTGGCAAAAACCCAGTATCCTGAATAATGTGGAAACTCTGGCTAACGTCGGACAGATCATGCTGCGCGGTGCGGCCTGGTATGCTTCGATCGGCACGGAAAAAAGCAAAGGAACAAAAGTTTTTGCTCTTACCGGAGATGTTGCCAATGTGGGACTGGTCGAAGTTCCCATGGGAACAAAATTAGGCACCATCGTTTACGATATCGGCGGCGGAATCCCCAAGGGGAAAAAATTCAAGGCCGCGCAATTAGGCGGTCCTTCCGGCGGTTGTATTCCTATTCAGCATTTAAACGCTCCTATCGACTACGAAAAGGTCGTTGAACTCGGCGCCATCATGGGTTCCGGCGGTTTGATCGTCATGAATGAAGACAAATGCGCAGTCGATATGGCCAGATTCTTCATGGATTTCTGTCAGGATGAATCCTGCGGTAAGTGTACACCATGCCGCGAAGGCACAAAACGCATGCTGGATCTTTTAACCAAAATCACCCAGGGAAAAGGTAAAGAAGGAGATATCGAGCTTCTGGAAGAAATGGCGGGAGTAATTAAAAACGCTGCGCTGTGCGGTCTGGGACAAACCGCGCCTAATCCAGTACTGAGCACTATTCGTTATTTCCGCAAAGAGTACGAGGAACATATACGCGAACACCGCTGCCGTGCTGCTGTTTGTTCGGCGATGTTTAAATCACCCTGTCAACATACCTGCCCGATTGAGATGGATATCCCTTCCTATATTGCTCTGGTGAGAGCGGAAAGATTTGAAGACGCCTATAAAATACTGCTGCAGACCAATCCCTTCCCCTCAGTTTGCGGAAGAGTTTGTGATCATAAATGCCAAAGCAAATGCCGCCGCGGCAATATGGACGAGCCCATAGCTATCAAATTTCTGAAGCGCTTTATTACAGATAATGCGCCACGTCCAAAAATAGAAGCTGTGCCTGTCACTCGTAAAGAAAAGATAGCTGTCGTCGGCGCAGGTCCCGCTGGTCTAACCGCTGCGCGTGACTTGGCATTGCGTGGTTATAAAGTAACAGTTTTTGAAGAATTATCCAAAGCCGGTGGTATGCTTTATTGGGGAATTCCCTCTTACCGTCTGCCACGTAACATTTTGGATCATGAAATTGACGATATTCGCAATCTAGGTGTAGATATACGCCTGAATACACGCATTGGCCGCGAAATATCATTCAATCAGTTGGAAAAAGATTTCGACTTTATCTATCTGGCAACCGGCGCTCATAAGAGTCAGAAAATGGGAGTACCCGGTGAAGATATGGGAAATGTTTTCGGCGGCGTTGAATTCCTACGTGAATTTAATGCCAATGAAGATAAATGGCTAAAAGGCGAAAAAACTCTTGGTAAAAAAGTGGCTGTCATCGGCGGTGGCAACTCCGCTATTGACGCAGCTCGTGTCGCGCTGAGACTCGGATCTGAGGTAACTATCCTGTATCGCCGCTTAAGGCAGGATATGCCCGCGGCGCAAGAGGAAATTAAGGCCGCAGAAGAAGAAGGAATCAAGATCGAATACCTCGTCGCGCCACTGAAGATTGAAGGTAAAAATGGAAAAGTCAGTTCAATCACCTGCCAACGAATGACTCTGGGTGACTTTGATAATAGCGGCCGTAAGAAACCTGTCGCTGCTGCCGGTTCTGAATTCACTTTAAACGTTGATGCCATTGTCGCGGCTATCGGCCAGGTGCCGGATATGAGTTTTGTCGATAAGAAAACCGGCGTGGAGATCAATAAGTGGGATTATTACAATGTCGGCAAAGGTTATAAATCACGCACAGCTAACCCGCGATATTTTGCGGGAGGCGATGCGGTAACCGGTCCCGATACAGTTATTGCGGCCATCGGCGCAGGGCATCAGGCTGCCGACGACATTGATGCTTCCATCCGTAAAGCTAACGGTGAACCAGCTTACGAAAAACCGGCTATGGGAAAAATCGATGTGCCTTTAATCATCGACGAAGAAAGTATCGAAGCTCCTCAAATGCACATGCCGGAAATGAATCACGATACTCGCAAGTTAAGTTTTGCGGAGGTGGAACTTGGCTTTGGCCGCGAAGATGCCATTAAAGAAGCATGCCGCTGTCTGCGCTGCGATGCGGCCGTTTAAAATATTATCACAACTTTTAAATTGATCGTCTCGTAAAAAGTCCAAATATCACTCATACCGGCGGTATCCAGGATATATTGAAATAACTAGATTCCGGATCAAGTCCAGAATGACACTTTGCACATCTATTACTCGCGCCGCATAACATGAACAGCGGTGGCTTTAAAAGAGGCGGCTATAGTAGAACCTTCACATATACCTAAATCCTCACAGGAGGGCATTGTGATATAGGCAACAAGAGTAAATCCGCAATCTAGCATTAGTTTATAGAAAAAACCGTGCCGGATTATCTTTTGAACTTTTGCTTCAAAAACATTACGGGCACTGATTTTTTCCGGAATCTTTTTTGATACAATGATATTTTCCGGCCTTAAACAGCAGTAAACATTTTGTCCCGGCAAGAAATCGCCCACTGCTTCAATATTTTTTCCGGCAACGGAAATCTCCATCAGGCCTGCATTACTCCTTTTGACCGTGCCTTCCAATATTGTTTCCGTGCCGACAAAGTTCGCCACAAATTCGGAGTCCGGCTGGTTAAATATCTGAGACGTTGTTCCAGACTGGATAATTTTACCGCCGCTCATGACTGCCACATCCTGCGCCAGACGCAGCGTTTCTTCACGATCGTGAAGAGCCAGCACGGCAGTGATTTTTGTTTCTTCTAGAATATGTCGAAGGTCTTCAATGAGCGTTTCCCGCGTTGGAGGATCGAGCGAGTTAAAAGCCTCGTCCAGTAATATCAACCGTGGTTTTATGGCAAAAGCGCGCGCCAGAGAAACTCTCTTGGCTTCTCCGCCGGAAAGAGTTTTGGCCGATCTTTTTGCCAGAGAACTAATGCCAAAATAATCCAGGGCTTCCTGAACATTCTTTCGAATATCATCATGTCTTAAGCGCCGGAACTTTAGCCCCAGAGCGATATTATCATATACGGAACTGCTCAGAAGCAAAGGCTCCTGAAAAACAACGGCGGCGTTGCGGCGCAGAATTGTCCGTCCGGCATGCGTGTCCACCGACTGTCCTTGAAAATAAATTTGTCCTCGCTGCGGCCGCAATAGTCCCGCAAGCGTTAAAAGCAGAGTGGATTTTCCCGCGCCGTTAGGCCCGATCAGCGCCATTATGCTTCCTGACTGAACATGGAACTCGCTTATATCCAAAACTGTCGCGCCGCCTCTTTGCACAATAATATTTTCAATTTTTATTAAAGTCTCGGATTTCATCGTGGATGCTGCCTTTGCTGTATCTGTGTAAGCAGGAAATTAACCAGGAAAGCGAGCAGCAGCAGGATAATGCCCAGGGCTATCGCCACATCAAAATTACCTTTGCCAGTTTCCATAACGGTTGCTGTAGTGAGCACGCGCGAGTATCCCTTAATATTACCGCCGACCATGATGGAAGCACCCACTTCGGAAATCACGCCGCCGAAACCGGCCATGACAGCGGCCAGCAGCGGCAGACGCGCTTCTTTTATCAATACCCACACCATTTGCGAGCGGCTTGCTCCCAGAGAAAGGATCTGCAAACGCAGGTTGGGCGGCAGGTTTTGAATTGCGACAAGCGATATGCCCATAACAATAGGCGTGGCTATTATAGCCTGAGCAATAATCATGGCGTACGGCGTGTAGAGAATCTCCATAAAGCCAAGCGGGCCATTGCGCCAGATCATAATAGTGACAAAAAGGCCGACCACAACAGGCGGCAAACCCATCCCTGTATTGATCAAACTGATGACCAGCCTCTTCCCGCGAAAGTTGGTTAAAGCAACAGCTGTTCCAATGGAAACCCCGATGAAAAGGCTGATGAGCGTGGCTGTCCCCGATACTTTCAAAGACAGCCACGTTATTCCCATTACTTCCGGATCAAAACTGACAATCAACTCAAAAGCTTTTTTTATCCCTTGAACAATTAATTCCACTCAATAACTCCTAAGAAATTTCACGGGTCATTGCGGTGAGCCGAAGCACTGAACACAGCGAAGTGGAAGCGTGGCAATCTCAAGCGATTAGATTGCCACGGCTCCCAAGGGTCGCCTCGCAATGACAAAGGAATAGATTCTTCAGTTTCAGATCAACTATATATTTTTCCCTTCTGAATTATTTGCCCAAATCTTCCACCTTTTTCGCGGCGTCGGAAAAAAACAGAGGTGCTCCGAATTTATCAATACCGAATGTTTTAATGATATTCTGAGTATTTTTAGAAACCATAAAATCGGCAAATGCTTTCGCTCCAGCGACATTGACTTTCGGCCATTTGTCAACATTGACTTCTATAACATGATAAATGTTGAGCAGAGCCGCATCACCTTCCACTAAAATATCCAGAGAGAGATTTTTTTTCATCGCCAGATAGGTGCCGCGGTCAGCCAGTGTATAACCTTTTTTCTCCGCAGCAACATTTAAAGTCAGTCCCATGCCCAATCCGGTTTCCTGATACCATTTCTGCCCGACAGGATTGATCTCCGCTTTCTTCCATAATGTTTTTTCTTTCGCGTGTGTTCCCGAATTATCTCCCCGCGAAGCAAACAAAGCGTCGGCGTTAGCGATCAGTTTAAGCGCTCCGGCGGACGATTTCGTTCCTTTAATTTTTGCCGGATCAGACGCCGGTCCGACGATAATAAAATCATTGTGCATGACCAGCCGTCTGTTTACGCCAAAGCCGTCAGCAATAAATTTCTTCTCGGCATCCGGTGAATGAACCAGCAGAACATCAGCCTCGCCTTTTTGTCCCATTGCCATGGCCTGACCAGAACCAACAGCGATCGTTTTTACAAAGTAACCTGTTTTCTTTTCAAAGATGGGAATTAAAACATCGAGCAATCCCGTATCCTGAGTGCTTGTGGTTGTCGCCAGAATAATATTCTTTTGTTTGGGCGCGGCCTGGGCGCTAATCACACTCGCAGCTACAATCAGTGCCATTACAAAAATAGTTAATTTAAACGCCTTCAAACTTTTCATTATTTGTAATACCTTTCTTTATGTTTATTTTTTTTAAAAACGCTATCATTGGTGAGAATGGAGGATCTTTCCGGAATCCCGAAAGTCATAACCTCCTATTTTTTTTACACGGTTTCTAAATGCTTCTGTTTTCA
This sequence comes from Syntrophaceae bacterium, assembly GCA_003142835.1. Classification (GTDB taxonomy): domain Bacteria; phylum Desulfobacterota; class Syntrophia; order Syntrophales; family Smithellaceae; genus FEN-1160. The sequence goes on along the minus strand of PLNU01000165.1, from coordinate 7,932 downwards.
GTGTTTCGATGAACGACTGCACGCCTGATTGAAAAAAAGTGGATTGATCAAGGATCATATCAAAACATTCGGAAGTGATGGGCTTAAACGCCAGGCCTAATAGTTTTCCTATCGCTGCGGATGCTATTCCCACTTGTGCATCACCTGCGATAATTGAAAGACCAACTTCAAAATGAGTATAAACTTCGTTTTTATAACCATCGATTTGGTCAGCGGCAATTCCCAGTTTCTGTAAATGATAATCCAGCAGCAGTCGCGTTCCGGAACCATTCTGGCGGTTAATAAATCGTATTTTTTTGCTGGTCAGACTTTCAAATCCTTCAATCTGAGAAGCAATATCGGGTTGAATAAGAAAACCCAATTCACGATGAAAAAGATTAACGACCACTGGATTGATATTGGGCAAGTATTTAGGTAAATAAGGTATGTTATATTGACCGGTTTCGGGATCAAAAAGATGAGATAAAGCAATGTCGGTTAATCCTAAATTGAGCGTGTTTAAGCCGTTAACACTTCCGGTATTGGCCGAAAAAATATAAAAATCAGGATGAGATTTTTTTGTAGCCGTCAGAAGCATATCCATAACCGGATCGTTACTTCCGGAAGTCAGAAGGGCGCCACTTATTTTAGAGCTCTTCTTCCTCGCCTGCTTCATGCCGGACGTAGTATTAGTTTCGATCCATTCATCGATTAATTTTTTCGGAAATATCCATTTGCCTGTAACCCTTGTACAAGGAATTCGTCCAATTTTAATCAGGCCATAAACCTGTTTTTCATGGATATCAAGATACTCAGCTACTTCCCTTGTATTCATCAATTCTTCAGACATAACTCCTCCTTAAAAAGTATCACCTAAATAAACTATACAGGCAACAATTTCAAGGCATATTGTTATAAATTTCTACCAATTATTACTAATTATACTACTAATCGCAAGTTGTTTATTTTCATATTTTATTATTTAGTAAAATTTCTTGACAAAAGAAAAATAAATGATACGCTTGTTTCAAATATTTGTTTAAAGTGATTGTTTCATTTAATATGATTGCTGAAATAAAAGTAAAACCAAAAGTAGAATCAATACTGGAAACGGCCGGGGAAATATTTGCTGAACAAGGCTTTCGCAAAACCACAGTAAGAGAAATTTGCAAGCGCTCCGGGGTAAATTTAGCGGCAATAAACTATTATTTCGGCGACAAAGAAAGATTATATCTGGCCGTTTTAAAATATTACCGTGAACTTGCTATACAAAAATACCCCCTTACTTTCGGTATCAAGGAAACGGATACTCCTGAAGAAAAGCTCAGTAACTTTATTCGTTCTTTTATCTGCCGTTTTCTGGAAGAAGGAAAAACGGCATTATTTGGCAAACTCCTTGCCCGAGAATTTACTGAATCTACCGGGGCGTTGGATGTTTTAGTGGAAGAGTTCATCAAGCCAACTTTCATCAAATTATCCTCCATCGTCAGAGAAATTGTGGGCAAAAAATCTACTGACCAAAAAGTAGAACTCTGTGCTATGAGTATTATCGGCCAATGTCTTTACTTCCGCAATGCCCGGCCTATTGTTTTCCGGCTGCGGCATAAAGAAGGATATACTGACGAAGATATAAAAGAAATAGCCGAACATATAATAAATTTTTCTCTAAAAGGGTTACTTAACTATTAATTCAGAAATCATGATCAGGTAATAAGTAATAATGCATTGACATTATCAAAAAAGGAATAGGTGAAATTTGGCATGACTCAAACATCAAAGTTTGAAACGCATACTGGACCCCATTTAACCAAGATTCAAAGATCCTCTCATTTTATCCGCCGTCACTGGGTGATATTTATTGTAGCCGGTGTCATCATCGTTGTGGGCATAATATTCATCACGCAATATATAATGAAGCTTGGCGCAGGTAAAAATTCTGATAATCAGCGTCCCCAGCCTGTAACGGCCATAAAGACAAATAAGACTGATTTTGACGTATACCTGAAGGGGTTAGGCACTGTGATTCCCACGAACACCGTTACCGTCAAATCTCAGGTCAGTGGCCAGCTAATGAGCGTGCACTTTAAAGAAGGACAGCATGTTAATAAAGGTAACTTGATTGCAGAAATTGATCTACGCCCTTTCCAGGTTCAACTTATGCAGGCCGAAGGGCAGTTTGCCCGTGACGAAGCATTACTGAAAAACGCCGAGGCTGATCTGGCGCTTTACAAGAAGTTGCTTGCCCAGGATTCTATTGCCGCGCAACAGGTTACGACACAGGAAGCATTGGTGAAGCAGTACCGGGGCGTGATTGAAACAGACAGGGGGCAAATCGCCAATGCTAAACTCCAGCTTACTTATGCCCGCGTTATCGCCCCGATTACAGGACGCGTCGGTTTGCGGCAAGTTGATCCCGGCAATATGGTTCAGGTTAATGACGTGAACGGTATAGTGGTAATTACACAACTACAACCGATCACGATCGTATTTTCACTGCCTCAGGACAATTTGACGATTTTGATGAAACGCTGGAATGCCGGGGCGACCTTACCTGTCCAGGCCTATGATCAGGAAGGCAAGGTATTACTGTCCAGTGGCAAACTGCTTGCAGTTGACAATCAGATCGATACTACAACAGGAACAATTAAACTGAAGGCGATATTTGATAATAAGGATAACAAACTCTTTCCTAACCAGTTTGTTAATGTTCGGCTGAAAGTGGATATCCTTCGTGACGCAACTGTAATGTCCCCTGCTGCTGTGCAGCGCGGTAGTATAGGTACTTTTGCTTATGTGGTCAAAGATGACAAAACTGTAACTGTGAAGATGTTGAAGCTGGGACCTGCTGAAGGCGATAATGTTGTCGTGATGGAAGGCCTGATACCTGGAGAATTGGTGGTGACCGTCGGAGGCGATAAACTGCGCGAAGGTACCAAAGTGGAGATGATAACGCCGGGCAGTAAAGGGGCATCAGTTCGTCAAGAAAAAACAACCACTGCTCCCGGACAAAAGAAACGGCAGTCTTCAGCACCAAAGTAATCTGTGTCGACTTTGACTCTCGTTCAAATAATTACTGTCTCAGATTAAGATAGGCAAATGTATGAATCCTTCACGTCCTTTCATCTTGCGTCCCGTGGCTACATCATTGTTCATGGCGGCGATTCTGCTCGCGGGCATCATCGCTTATCGAGTGCTCCCTATTTCCGCGCTGCCTCAGGTTGATTATCCGACTATTCAGGTTGTGACTCTTTACCCCGGGGCAAGTCCGGATGTTGTTACTTCCTCCATTACTGCGCCGCTGGAGCGCCAATTCGGCCAGATGCCGGGGCTCAACCAGATGTCTTCGACAAGCTCAGGCGGTGCATCGGTAATCACTCTGCAATTCAGTCTCAGTCTGAACCTTGATATTGCGGAGCAGGAAGTACAAGCGGCGATCAATGCCGGCTCTAGCTTTCTTCCCACAGACCTGCCGATGCCGCCGATCTACAGCAAAGTCAACCCGGCTGATGCACCCATTATGACCCTGGCAATAACATCCAAAACATTGCCGTTGCCGAAAGTTCAGGATCTCATCGACACTCGTGTCGCCCAGAAAATATCACAATTGCCGGGTGTAGGATTGGTCAGTATCAGCGGCGGACAAAGACCGGCGGTGCGCATTCAGGCCAATCCCAAAGCACTGGCAGCCTATAAGCTCACGCTGGAGGATTTGCGCACGACAATCGGCAATGCCAATGTCAACCAGGCCAAAGGCAGCTTTGACGGCCCGGAGCGCGCCTCTACAATCGATGCTAATGATCAAATCAAGTTAGCTGCGGAATATGAAAAAGTTATTGTTACTTACCGCAATGGTGCGCCGGTGCGCCTAAGCGATGTGGCGGATGTCGTTGATGGTGCTGAGAATGTGAACCTGGCGGCCTGGCGCGATCAAACGCCGGCCGTAATAGTGAATATTCAGCGTCAGCCGGGCGCCAATGTGATCGAAGTTGTCAACCGCATCAAGACAATAATTCCGCAATTGCGCTCATCGCTGCCCGGTTCAGTAGACGTTGTGCTGCTCACCGACCGCACCACAACCATCCGGGAGTCCGTCAACGACGTTCAGTTTGAAATGCTCTTGGCCGTGGCGCTTGTCGTTATGGTTATTTTCCTTTTTTTGCGCAACTTGTCGGCAACGATTATTCCGAGTATCGCCGTGCCGCTGTCGCTTGTCGGAACATTCGGACTCATGTACCTTTTCGGTTTCAGCATTAACAATCTGACGTTGATGGCTTTGACGATCTCAACCGGTTTTGTCGTGGATGACGCCATCGTTGTCATCGAAAATATCGCCCGTTATATCGAGCAGGGCCTGTCCCCACTGGAGGCTGCCCTCAAGGGCTCGGCGCAGATTGCCTTTACGATCATTTCGCTTACTTTTTCCCTGATAGCCGTTTTGATTCCTCTTCTTTTCATGGGCGATGTTGTGGGACGACTTTTCCGGGAATTTGCGATCACCCTGGCTGTCGCCATATTGATTTCGGCCGTTATTTCGCTGACGCTTACACCAATGATGTGCGCCAAACTGTTGAAGCATGTGCCGGAAGAAAAGCAAGGACGTTTTTATCGCCAAAGCGGCTTGTTTTTTGACAGGACAATTGCCCGTTACGGTAAGATGCTCACATGGGTTCTTGATCATCAGAAGGCCACGCTCACGGTAGCCATTGCCACGCTGGTGCTGACAATTATTTTATATATCATCGTGCCCAAAGGTTTCTTCCCCGTACAGGATACAGGCATGATCATCGGTATATCAGAAGCTCCGCAATCAATTTCATTTTCCGCCATGGCCGAGCGTCAGCAGTCGTTGGCTAAATTGATTTTGCAGGACCCGGCAGTGGAGAGCCTGTCCTCCTTCATTGGTGTGGACGGTACAAATGTAACATTAAACAGCGGACGAATGATGATCAATCTGATCCCGAAGAATAAACGCGACCTTGATGCTTCCGGTGTAATCCGTCGCCTGCAAGCACGGCTTGCCGCAGCGGAAAGTGAAGGTATATCCCTTTACATGCAGCCTGTACAGGATCTAACGATTGAAGACCGGGTAAGCCGCACACAGTATCAATTTACACTGGAGTCCGCCGATCCTGACGAACTCAGTCTTTGGACTGGCCGCCTTGTTGATCAAATTTCCCACTCCCCATATCTTACTGACGTAGCCAGTGATTTACAAGATCAGGGACTGCAAGCTTATGTGGACATAGACCGAAGTGCCGCCGGCCGGCTCGGCATAACAACGGCTGCTATTGATAATATCCTTTATGACGCTTTCGGCCAGCGCCTTGTTTCCACGATATTCACGCAATCCAACCAATACCGCGTGGTTCTGGAGGTCAAGCCTGATTATAAAAAAGGTCCGGCAGCCCTGAACGATTTGTACATAACTTCACAGTCAGGAACACAGGTTCCGCTTTCGGCAATCGCGCGGATATCGGAAAAACCCACACCGCTTGTCGTCAATCATCAGGGACAATTTCCCTGTGCCACAATTTCCTTTAATCTGGTACCGGGCGAATCACTGGGAAATGCCGTCTCGGCTATCGAAAAAGCTGAGCGTGAAATAGGCATGCCGATCAGTGTCAAGACCGGTTTCCAGGGATCGGCACTGGCTTTTAGGGCATCGCTCACCGGCACTTTGTTTTTGATCCTGGCTGCTATCATCACGGTGTATATCGTGCTGGGCATTCTCTATGAAAGTTATATCCATCCGATGACGATTCTATCAACTTTGCCTTCCGCCGGAGTCGGCGCTTTGCTGGCGCTGATGATTTCCGGAAGCGACCTGGGCATCATAGGTATCATAGGTATCATCCTGCTCATCGGCATCGTGAAGAAGAATGCCATTATGATGATTGACTTTGCCCTTGATGCTGAGCGCAAAGAAGGCAAGACGCCTCGTGAAGCCATATATCAGGCATGCTTACTGCGCTTCCGGCCGATTATGATGACGACTATGGCCGCCCTGCTTGGCGCACTGCCACTGATGATCGGTACCGGAGTCGGATCGGAGTTGCGCCATCCCCTGGGCATTACTATGGTGGGAGGGCTGATATTCAGTCAGATCCTGACGCTTTTTACAACACCGGTCATTTATCTGGCTTTTGACAACCTGAGCCGTCGAATTCGGACCAAAATAGGCCGTCATCCAGTAATAGCTGAAAAGGGTGAGGGGACGGTAGCATGAGCATCTCCACTCCTTTCATTCATCGTCCCGTAGCGACGACCCTGATAACGCTGGGTATTGCTCTGGCCGGCCTGGTCGCGTTTAACCTGTTGCCGGTAGCGTCACTGCCGCAGGTTGACTTTCCCACAATATCCGTTTCTGCATCGCTTCCCGGAGCCAGCCCGGAAACAATGGCCGCTACTGTAGCCACGCCTCTGGAGCGGTCGCTGGGGCGCATTGCCGGTGTCACGGAGATGACCTCGTCAAGCTCGCTGGGATCGACCCGGATCACGCTACAATTTGATCTTGACCGGGATATCGATGGAGCGGCGCGTGATGTGCAGGCGGCCATCAATGCGGCGCGTAGTCTTTTGCCTTCGGGATTACCCAGTAACCCGACATATCGTAAAGTCAACCCAGCCGACGCCCCCATCCTTATTTTGGTTCTTACCTCGGATACAATGACCAGAGGCCAACTCTATGATGCGGCTTCTACTATTCTGGCGCAAAAACTTTCTCAAATAAAAGGTGTCGGCCAGGTAAATATCGGTGGCAGTTCTCTCCCGGCTGTGCGAGTGGAATTGAATCCGGCCTTGCTCAACCGTTATGGAATAAGTCCGGAGCAGGTGCGCTTCTCCATTGCCGCTTCCAATGCCAACCGGCCCAAGGGTTCCGTGGAAGCAGGTGATAAACACTGGCAGATCTATGCCAATGACCAGGCCAAAAAAGCGTCCGATTATATTCCGCTGATTGTGTCTTATCGCAATGGCGCGGCAGTGCGCCTTGCGGATTTAGGTGAGGTGGTCGATTCGGTACAGGATTTACGCAATGCCGGTTTGTACAATGGCAAACCGTCCGTTTTGTTGATCATATCCAAGCAGCCCGGGGCCAATGTCATCGAAACGGTCGATAGCGTCAAGGAACTTTTACCGCAGTTGCAAGCCTCAATACCGGCGGCGATCAATTTACAGATTGGTACGGATCGTACCCCGACCATCCGTGCATCATTGAACGAAGTCGAACGCACCTTACTAATCTCTATTGCGCTGGTGATTCTTGTTGTATTTTTGTTTTTGCGCAATATTTATTCGACACTGATTCCCAGTATTGCCGTGCCTGTTTCACTGATCGGCACGTTCGGCGTTATGTATCTGGCCGGTTACACGCTGGATAATCTTTCCCTGATGGCGCTTACCGTCGCCACCGGCTTTGTTGTTGATGATGCTATTGTTGTTCTGGAAAATATCTCCCGTCATATCGAGGCTGGGCTTGCTCCTTTTCAAGCAGCGTTGCTTGGAGCAAAAGAAGTAGGTTTTACCGTGCTTTCGATGAGCCTCTCACTGATAGCCGTATTTATCCCCATTTTATTGATGGGAGGAGTTATAGGCAGGCTTTTCCGCGAGTTTGCCGTTACGCTTTCTGCGGCTATCATTGTTTCGCTGTTTGTATCTCTGACCGTAACACCGATGATGTGCGCCCGCCTGTTGCGATCGAAAGAAGAACTCAGTTCGGGCTGGTTCTATCGAAAAAGTGAACAGATATTTGAGTCCGTCCTCGGTTTTTATAGGCGCTCGCTTAGTTTTGCTTTGCGGCATGGCCGGATTACAATGGTTATATTATTTGTTGTTATCTGCCTGAATGTTTTCCTTTATATCATCATTCCCAAGGGTTTTTTCCCGCAGCAGGATTCCGGAGCCCTGGTCGGCACGATCCAGGCTGACCAGAATATTTCTTTTCAGGCCATGCAA
>PLNU01000032.1 GCA_003142835.1 Syntrophaceae bacterium | reverse complement strand
ACAATATTGTTGGTTTTATGCAGTTATGCAAAGCTCTCAAAAGCTAAAAAACATCCTTTGTCCTAATAGCCTATAGCCTAAACCGCTTCAGCCTGCCCCTCCTCCTTATACAGCTCCGCCCTCTCAGTTACATTAACCAAATAAATGTAACCTCTCGAAGGGATTGCTGATTATTACTAAAATCATGCCATACTGTCAATGGATTAGTGCGCTTATTTTAGTTTTGCAGGTGATTATTATCTTTGAAAATGCCAATAAATTAATTCAGAATAGATGGCCAATTTGTTCCGCACCTTTTTGCCGAGACCTAAAGTCAAGGCAACAGACATAAAGCTGAAGATTCCGTTAACCAATAGGCGAAAAAAAATTATTCCCCTGGCCAAATAATAATAAGAGCGATTGTGCCATTTTCGAAGGAATTGATACCGGGAGCGGTAAAATTCAATCCTCGATCCAACATTATGGCCGATGCTTTGTCCTTGCAAATGATAGATAAAAGCGTCCGGCACATGATAAACGCTCCATCCTTTGCTGTGAAAGGCGTAGGCTAAATCAGTTTCTTCAAAAAAGAAAAAGTACCTCTCATCAAAAAAACCGGCTTCATCCAGTGCCTTTTTCCTGATCATCATGCAAGCGCCAATTGCCGAATCGACTTCAATAGGGAATGTGTGTTCATATCGTTTACTGGGATACCATTGCGGAAAAATATATTCCAAAAGAGAAGTATTAATCAATAGTGAAGGCAGTGAAGGAAAAGCCGCAACAGAGTTTTGTTTGCTTCCATCAGCATTTAAAAGCTGTCCACAAACAATTGCCGCTTGAGGATGCGTCTTAGCAAAAGAATATAACTTGTTTATCGCGCCGGGAGTCAATATCGCATCGGTATTCAAAAGCAGGGCATATTTGCCCTTCATAATGGCAAACGCCTGATTATTGGCGGCGCCAAAACCCCTGTTGACCTTATTATAAAATTTGATTACTTGCGGATATCGCTCCTGAAGGATTTCCGTCGAACCATCTGAAGATGCATTATCCACGACTATTATCTCGCAGGACAGATTATCAATTGTCTGATATATCGAATCCAAGCAGTTTTGGAGAATATCTTTCGTATTCCAGTTAACGATGATTACGGAGACAGCAATTTCCACAGATTGGTCTTCACCATAACGGTCTTTCATTTATTCTTTCCGTCTCGGCTGGTTTGTCCGAACTTACTTAATTTTGCGTATTTAAAAAATTTATTAACTGCATCGGTAACAGCAAGAGTAAGCCCCTGCCTGCCGTCCAGAACACCCACCCTCAAAAAATAATCCTGATTAAATGTAAAAAACGCGCGCATAAAAGCTGAAAATACCGACGAATGCTTCCCATCTTTATAAGCCGCCTCGGCACCCAGAGTTGAGTATTTATCAATTTTTTGAATGATCTTGCTTAAAGAGCTTTCGGTAAAATGCTCAATGGGAACATCCAACGCTCCGACCATACCATGAACTTCCACAGATTCGTGAACCATTGCCGTAGTTATTCGGCCTGCTTCTTTGCGGAATAGACGGATGATTCGATCCGGCCACCAACCGGCATGTTTGATCCATCGGCCTTGAAAATAATTCTTGCGGGGAAAGCTGAATCCAGCCTCCTTGACATTAGAATCAGTAACAATTTTTTTTATAATATCCGCCGTGCCCGGAGGAATACGTTCATCGGCATCCAGAACTAAAATCCAGGGCAGGCGGCATTTTTCTATCGCCAATTGTTTCTGCGGTCCAAAACCGCGCCAGGTTTCAGTATATATTTCACAACCAAACTCGGCGGCAATCTGCAATGTTGCATCAGTACTTCCGGAATCAACAACAATAATTTGACGGGCAAAAGCGATGCTCTGTAAACATGAACGCAGATTTTCTTCTTCATTTTTTGTAATGATTGCTACGGAAAGAGAAATTTTTCCCAAAAGTATCTCCTTAAAAAGCAGTCTGATGGATTCTTATTGCATATTCTTTAAGAACTTCCTGCTTGACTATAATGCGGTGTTTATCTTTAATATTATGTTAGTTTAAACATAAATTTATCAATGGTGCAAATCATAATAATCGTTATTTATAATGATTTTTTAATATCAACCTGATAGGTTATAGTGAATTCTAAATACAGGATGTAGAAACATGTTCAAAATATCTTCTTCTAATATGATAACGGCAACAGGAGGGAAAATAGAACAGTTCTTCGCCGGTTTGACCTTTGCGATTCCTCTTCTTATGGGCATTTGTTTATTTTTTAACCCTTTTCCCCACACAACTGCCATTAAAGAATTTTGTTTTTATCTTTCTGTATTGGTTCTAATAGTTCTGCTTATCTTTAAGAAAACAGATTTCTCCTTGCGTTCACCGCTAACCCTGTCGTTTGTCTTATTTTTTCTTTGGGGAATATTTGGTCTTTTTTTCACGCTTGATTTTAATAATAGCCTGCATGATCTACGTGCTCATCTATTGAATTACTACATTATTTTTTATCTGCTAATCAATTATTTTAACTCCCGGAAAAAGCTGGAAATTCTTTCCTGGATCGTCATTTCTTCAGCAACATTTTTTTCCATAGGAGCAATAATTTATTTTTATTTTATTTTGGGTAACCCCTTTTCAGTTAGATTAGGGGTAACATTTTTAGAAATTCATACCGATTATATAGGTTTTGTTACAATCTTTGCAATCTCTCTAGCTTTGAACAAGTTATATAAAAGTAAAACAATGGCTTATAAACTGCTGGTTTTAACATGTTTCTTTATTACACTTATCGCAACATTGCTTTCTCAATCCCGAGGAGCTTTAATGGGCCTTTTCGCAGCACTGGTTATTTTATGCTTCAGTAACAAAAAAAATATAGTTTTTGTTATCATAATGATATCATTAATGTTTTTTACGCCAGTAAAAGAACGACTTGACCATAAAGAATTCTTCCGCGATGCAAGAACTAAAATAAATCGTCTTGGAATTATGATAATTAAAGAATATCCCATTGCCGGTATAGGCTTTGGTATGCAAATTTACGGCAATAAAAAACTCCTTGATTTAGAAAAGTTTAACAGCAAATTACCTCCAGAATATCGACAACAAGGAGTAATTGTAGATTCTCCGCACAATACAATAATTGATGTCACTGTAAGAACTGGAATTATCGGTCTCGTTTTATTTTTAAATATTATCCTGACAGCAATCTGGATGCTTTGGAAAATATTAAAGCTTGCAAAAAGCGAGTATTTTAGATCCTGGATAATATGTCTTTTCGCCTGTTTTATGTCATTCTTGATTCCAGCAATGTTTGCTGACACAACATTCGGTCAGAGGGCTGTTGTCTTTTATACGATTTTGGCCATGATTACTATCTTATGGAATATAAATGAGCAAAGCAAATCTGATAACAACGTTGCTGAATTGAAAGAACACCCCTTTAAAGTAAAGTGATATGCAAAAAATTGCCGTAATTATACCAAAATATGGTCTGGTCGGTGGAGCAGAACAACATTCTCTGGCTAAATTAAAAGCGCAAAATCGTAAATTTAAGTTGATTGTTGCCGGCAAAGGAAATATAAAAAAAATACGAAAATCTACGGGCAGAACATCGAGATTAATATTAGAAGGCAGGAACCAGAATACATAATATAGAAGATAGAATAAAAAATGGATATCTCAATCATGATTGTTTCTTACAATACCGCTGATTTGCTGGTGGACTGTCTTGTTTCACTGCGAGCGGCATACGGTGTGGAAAAAGAAGTGCTTGTTGTTGATAATTGCTCAACGGATAACAGCGTCCAAATGGTAGCAGAGCGTTTTCCGGAAGTTGGGCTGATTGCCAACAGTGAAAATAGGGGATTCGGGACGGCCAATAATCAAGCTTTTACCCTTTGCACCGGCCGTTACATTATTTTTCTCAATCCCGATACGACGATTAAGCCGGATACCCTGCAAAACGCTGTAGACTTTATGGATGCAAAGCAGCATGTCGGGTTGGCCGGAGCGAAAATCCTCAATCCGGATGGAACTCTGCAGGAATCGGTATCGTATAAATACCCGGGTGAAAAATTCACATCCGGCGAGACAGCCAATCTCAAAGGAAATATCGCCTGCGTTATGGGCGCATTTATGATTGCCCGTAAAGAACTGATTAAGGAAATAGGCGGTTTTGATGAAGATTTTTTTCTCTATGGTGAAGATCAGGATTTATGCTGGCGAATCCGCCAACGTGGTTTTGCGATCGGTTATATCGAAGATGCCGGGGTTTTCCACTGGGGAGGGCAAAGCGAAACCGGCACGCCGCTAGCCTTTCTTTTCGAAAAAAAAATAAAAGCAGAATATTTATTTTATTCAAAACATTATAAACCCGAAACCATTGCCCGGATTAAAAAAGCCGAAAGATTAAAGGCTGTTTTTAGATTAATAACTTTAAAAATTTCGCTTCCATTTTCACAGAAGAAAACGATAGTACAAAATAAAATTGATCGCTATCAGCTGATTTACAATATGACTAAGTTATAATATTGATGAATTGGCATAACTGGCCGCATTGGGATTTGCCTTATCATTTTTATCACTTTACAAAAAACTCGCTTCTTGCTTTGCTAAAAAAACATGGTTTTGCGACAATTCGTGAAAAGGATTACCTGTCGGAATATGTCAAGGAGAAATTGGATAAGGCGATGCTGCCGCGATTTTTAGCACGTTTCATCGCGGGCTTTTATTCCGGAGGCAGTTACACCGTTATCGCCAGGAAAAAACGGAGAATTATATAAATGGTAAAAAAACGCTATTTGGATGACTTGATCCGTGGTGGCTTATTTCGTTTTGACCATTTGTCTATTGCGGATATTGACAATGACCCGATAGTTAAACTTTTTTCTACTGCTGTTCTGGAACAGGAAATTTGCTTATTTTCCAATACAATGAAAAGCGGTAATGATTACTGCCGGTTTCTGCATCAACGGCTTGTAAGTTCAATGCAAAAACACCAGCCACTGCCAATCGCCCGCTTTGCCGATGGGGAATATGCTTTTTATAGTTATACCCTGGGTTGTAACGGGCTTTACAAACAGGCTGAATCCATCGCAGCGATCAAAAGCGCCATGCCTCAACACATATCGGCCATGAAATATCTGGAAACCAGAGGCCTTTTAGCGCCGCTTGTTTTTCCCAGCAATTCGCATGCTTCTTCTGAAAACATATTTTCTTCTCTGCAAAAAAAACAGGATTCATCGGGCGCTGATTTTTTGAATTTTTTGCATGCGCACGATATAAGACTTAGCGTGGAAAATTATGTTCCTTTTTATGTGATTTATGCTTATTTGAGTTCCGCTCAATTTGCCACCACAATGAACGAAAAAAAAATATGCATTTTAAACTCGGGATACAATAAAGAAAGCTGCCGGAACTGGTTTGCTCAATTTAACAGCCGTCCCCACTTAATGTTTGTGGATATTCCGGCGGAGTATGTCGCCACACGCTGGGAGGAAAGCAAAACGCAAACATTGAATTCAGTACCGCCGGGAACAGACCTGTGTCTTGTCGGTGCCGGCGTGGGAGCGCTGCTTATTTGCACCGCTGTTGCCAGAACCCTTTCCATTCCAGCCATTGATGCCGGGCATGTTTTGAATATGATGAACGGCCGTGTGGACAAATCCAATGGCGCACGACTGTATACATTAAGAAAAAACAGATGAATGATCCGCTAAAAAAATATCGCCAACAATTCCGCATCTGGCGAAACAACCGCAGGCTGCAGCGGGAAATTGTAAAGTGATATGCAAAAAATTGCCGTAATTATACCAAAATATGGTCTGGTTGGAGGTGCGGAACAATTCGCATCCGAATTGACCGGAAGGCTCGCTGACCAACCCGGATATAATTTTCACGTTTTTGCCAACCGCTGGCAAAGCGCTCATGCCGGTATAAATTTCCACCATGTATCGATTGTATCATTCCCCAAATTTTTGACCACAATCAGCTTTGCTTACTTTACCCGCCGTCAATTGTCCGCTGACAGGTTTTCTCTGGTGCACAGCCACGAAAGAATTTTTGCCGCCGATATCTACACTTTACATGGCGTGCCTCATCGATTTTGGGTTCACTGTGTTCGTAAAAAGAAGATGAGTCTCTATGATCTGGCCACCTCCTGGGTGGAAAAGAAGCTGATCATGGAAGGCAACTGCCAGAAGTTCATTGCCGTATCCAGCCTGACTAAAGATATTTTTTTACAGGAATACAAAATAAATCCGGAAAAAATATCCGTCGTCCAACCCGGCATAGATTTGAAGGACTACAATATTACGGATAGGGAAGGTCAGCGCCTGAAGCTAAGGAAAGAATTGGGAATCGCTTTGTCCGAACCGGTCATTTTATTTGTCTCCATGAATTTTGAAATCAAGGGCCTGGACAACATCATTCAATCATTGGCTAAACTAAAAGCTGATGGAAAAAGTTTCAAGCTGCTTGTTGTTGGCAAGGGAAATGTAAAAAAATATACGCGGCTGGCAAGTCAGGCGCAAATAGCGAACGATATAATTTTTACCGGTATATTAAGCAGGGAAAAGTTAATTCAAATCTATTTGTCTAGTGATATATACATTATGCTTTCCAAATTTGATACCTTCGGCATGGTCGTCCTCGAAGCCATGGCGGCTGGCCTGCCGGTCATCATCAGCAGTAATGTCGGGGCTAAAGATTTGGTGCAGGAAGATAAAAACGGATTCATTATAGGCAATACATCGGACTATGGCTACATAGCGTCTAAGCTCAAAATTCTGTTTGACGAAAACATTCGCCGAAAAATGTCTGCTGCTGCTTATCAAACAGCTACTGAAAATACATGGGATATGGTGGCAACAAAATATCAGGACATATATACGGATATTCTTGCCGTAAAAAACAAGAAAGGCCAATGAAGGCAATATTGATTCATCATGCAGATTATCGACAAATCCACCTATAAACTCCCTCAGGGGATCCGTAAAGTTCTGCTGATTCAACTGGGGGATATTGGTGATGTGGTCTGGACGACACCCAGCATCTGGGCCGTAAAAAATTCAATTCCGGGCTCAAAAGTTTCCGTTCTGGTAAAAGAGGGTTTTGGCGGCCTTTTAGAGGCAGATCCTTCAATTGAGCGGATATTCGAAGTGAAGCGGTATCGCGGGAATGTTTTCAGACAGGCGGCCGGACAGTTATCTTTTTTAAAAGACATCAGAGCTCAACATTTTGACCTTGTTGTTGACCTTCGCCTGGGGGATAGAGGCGCCTTCATGTCCTTTGCGACGGGAGCGCCGCTAAGGATATCCCTGTATCATCCTGAAGGCGTACCGTTCTGGAGGAATTATCTTTTCACTCATAGCGTAGTGCCCGCCGATTCGATTCCCAAACGTGGCGCGACCGATCAATCCCTGCGCATCTTGAGAGGACTCGGCATAGATTCTGATGACATCATTCCCAGATTATGGATTTCTGATTCCGTCAAAAGGCGTGTCCGGGAAATCCTGATCGATGAAAAAGTGGACAGCAGGAAGCGCTGGATTACCATTAATCCTTTTTCAAGGTGGCAATATAAAGAATGGAATGATCACAAGTGGATTGAAATCATAAACTGGTTATGGCGAGACTATGCGATACCGGCAATCATCATCGGATCCCCGGAGGAAAAGCCAAAGGCTGAAGCATTGATCCAACAATGTGAGGCCGGGGCATTCAACTTTGCCGGTAAAACGACACTGGAAGAACTGGCCGGCGTGCTGAGCTTGAGCCGTCTTCATATCGGTGTGGATAGCGCCGCGCCTCATATCGCCGCGGCAACCGGCACCCCGACCATCACCATTTACGGACCATCAAGCTGGAAAGACTGGGCGCCTCTTGGAAAAGATCACCGGGTGATCTTACCGGATATGGATTGTGTCCCCTGCCATAACAAGGGGTGTGACAACAGTGGACGGAGCCGGTGTTTAGAAGAATTGAGTGCTGATCAAGTAAAAAATGTCATTCGTGAGGCAATAGATATTTACTGGACGAAAGGCTGAACTTTTTATGAACACTGCACTAGTTACTTGGGAAATTGGAGATTCGGTAACTGAAAAAGTCCAAACGGGCATAAAATTATAAATCTTTTTTATGTAACTGATAGAATCGTTCGTTCGGATATTGTTCTTTCCCCGGATCTTTCATAATGACTGGTTCGTCGAACATCCCTTTAATACCTTTTTGATCAGCTTGATATTTCTGTGTAAACATGAATTGACGGTTGAAGAGGCTGTATTTACTGCCTGAATGACAGTTGATATTGATTGGCTTATATGTATTTACTGTTTCTTCAGCATAATTGATAAAACCTTTAATTTTGAAGCTGGCCAATTCTCTTCCGACATACTGAAATGGTTTTACCAAAAAAGAATGAACTCGCAAACAAACATTGTATGCTAACTTTCAATATACGAGGCATAAGAGCTTATGGGGGCAAATTTATCGTTGCGGTGAGTAAATTTGGTGCGGGCTAAAACCGCTTAGGCGTTTATATTGTCTAGAAGTATCTTGCGTTATTAAAACACCTTATGATAACAATGTATCGTCTACTGAAAAAAGAAAGTGAGAATAAATTAATTATGGGGATCAGAGATACATTTAAAAAAGCGGCCAGTGAATACGCTCATGAAACCAATGAGTTGTGTTTTTTGCCAGAAAACCGCTTAAATGAAAAGATATTTATCACACAAGGTCAATACGACTGGCTTTCCGGGCAGCTTCTCTATTGTCTTATACGCTATTTAAAACCGAAACGAATTTTGGAAATTTCACCATCTTCGGGATATTCAACAATGTTTATGGCTCTTGCGCTAAAAAAAAATAAAGGCGGACTAATATTTAGTTATGAGCTTGATCTGAAAGCGGCGAAGTCGGCCGCCACAAATTTCAACAATTATCAAGTTAATGATTTTGTGAAACTCCATATTGGTGACGCTCAGCAGACATCTATTGTAGCGCCTGACGATTTTAATTTGTATTTTCTCGACAGTCTTCATACGAATACTTTTGCCCGTTGGTTCATAGAAACCCATGTTCTCAAGGCATCGCGAAGTGATGCCTTGTTTCACATGCATGATATACTGCCGCGTCACGCACGTGTGCGCTGTCATAATGGTCCGCCTTTTGAAGGTACGCCACTGGATCCCGATCCTAAAATATCGATCAGCAAAAAAGTAAAAAGAGCTATAAAAAAGATTTTGAATATTGAGAAGCAGATGGAAGATGATCGAGCACCACTTTGTATCTATCCGCCTCTGTTGGGAAAAGAGTTGCCTACTTACGATGGCAACTGCACAACCGAGGCTGTTCTTGGTAATGATTTAGCCGCGCTTATGAAGCCGGAGGATTCGGTTTTCTTATATGACGTGATTGATGATTACCCCAATCTCGAACCATTGAAATATAATTCTTTGTTTTGCCGTTATTATCCACGTGCTGATGATAAAAATCAACCTATGGAATGGAATAACTCATGGTGGTGCAGTGTAACTGCATTGAAAGAAGCTTACAAGACGCTAAACAATAAAAAATGATTACGGCTGTCAATAAATATTGATTTTGCCGATTAGGTATCGAATACAGCATAAAAAGATCACCTGTGAATTGGAGCGAACGCCGATTATTTTATACTCTTCGCGGTCCCAGTTTATCCGCAAGCGAAAATGCTTTCTTTTGAGCCTGTGCCTGTTAACTAAATTATCATTCTTGCTGCATCGAGCGTGTTTTTCATCAGCATGGCAATGGTCATCGGCCCGACGCCGCCGGGGACCGGTGTGATAAAGGACGCTTTGGCCGCGACTTCATCAAAGGCAACATCGCCGGCCAATTTACCGTTTTCCAGACGGTTGACACCGACGTCAATCACGACGGCTCCCTCTTTCACCATATTCGCTTTAATCATGTGAGGTTTGCCAACGGCAGCGATCAGAACATCGGCACGCCTGGTGACGGCAGGCAAATCTTTCGTGCGCGAATGGCAAATCGTAACAGTCGCATGTTGCGCCAAAAGCAAAAGCGCCATTGGTTTTCCGACAATATTGCTTCGCCCCACAACCACCGCTTCTTTACCTGAAAGTTCAATACCGGTGCGGCTGATTAATTCCATAATCCCTCTTGGTGTGCAGGGAACAAATAAAGGGTTTCCGGAAACAAGACCACCCACATTGTAAGGGTGAAACCCATCAACATCTTTTTGAGGGTCAATGGCGGCGATAATTTTATCAGTATGAATATGTTTGGGCAAAGGAAGCTGTACCAGGATTCCATGAATTACCTGATCCGCGTTTAATTCGTCTATAATGTTTAATAGTTTAGCTTCACTGGTATCAGCGGAAAGTTTATACTCTCGGGATAAGAAACCGACTTCCGCGCAGGCTTTGGCTTTCCTGCCAACATAGACTTGTGACGCAGGGTCTTCTCCAACCAGAATTACAGCCAGTCCAGGCACAATTCCCGTTTTTTCTTTGAAATCCAGAGCCTCTTTGCGTACTGAGTGCCTAACTTCCTGTGCTATCTTGTTTCCATCAATAATTACGGTCATAAATCTTTTTCCTGCAATATTAAAATTTTCTTCAACTGTGCATTAAAAGCTTGGAGAACCTTTAGCAATTCTACTTCAACATGCTGTCAACCATGATAAAATAATTGAATTTGCAAGATTAAAACTAATACAAACTCAATGAAGACCACCAAATTTCAGTAAATTATTTGACTTGATATTCCTTGATAACCTTAATTAATTTATCCACTTCTGCCGGCGGAAGCTTACCATTATATATATAACGGCAAATTCTTTCTTTATCCAAAACAATTACATCGGAGCGATTTTTCAGCCCCCAGAGATTTAAAACAGTATTATCGTAGTCGAGCAGGATAACGCCACCGGTTTTCTCCCGCTTATTTTTAATCGCGCTTTTGTAAACAAAATTGGGTAACTTGCCTGCTTTGAGATTTGTAATATTAAAACTCTTATAACTTGTTTGCCGGTCGAGCTCATTATCTTTAATGAGGGCATTTTCAACATGGCGGTTTAAATCTCTTGCATCGGGATTGATATAAAAAATAGATAAAACCTTTCCTTTGAACTCTGGAGAATCCAGCGTGAATACATTACCCTGCGAATCCTTCAAGGAAAGATTGGGGGCCTTTTCACCGACTTTCAACTCAGTCGTATGAGCTGCGAGGGTGCTTGACATTAAAACAATTAAAACTGCCCAAATTGTCTTTTTCATTTTTTACTCTGTTCCTCCCTTTATCGTCCCTCAGTTACCCTGCTTATTTAGTGTTTACGGCAAAGCATATGGGCATGCTGCGGAGCTTAAAATCGCAACGGGATTATAGGGTAAAAAAAAGGCACAGGCAAGCAAAAAGAGTCACTATATTTTTATCAATGTCATTGACTTAATGATTTTCACCTTTCAAATCCCCCTTTATCTTGTGCCTTTCAGGGTATAAAGGGGGATTTTTATGGCATTCCGGAAAATCTCCCCCAACCCCTCTTTAGAAAAGAGGGGCGCAGGATATTCAAACCTTCTTATTCATCAAGCGCCGAATTTCTGCAGTTTACCCGCATGGGCCAGAGCAACGCCCATCAGGTATTTCATCGGCATTCGGCCTAAGCCCCCACTGAGGCAGGCGCGTTCGCCAAAACTTGTGGCTCCGTCAGGCCGGCAGTTCTTCGCCGAAAGCAATACGGGGACTGGATGCCAGCTGTGTCCGGACATGGCGGCAGGAGTGGAGTGATCTCCGGTAATCACCAGAACATCCGGGTTCAAAGCACAAATCTGAGGCAGCAGAGAGTCAACTTTTTCGATCACTTTTACTTTATCATCAAATTTNNTTAATTTCGTCTTCGATCGTCTCTGTGTCCTCGGCGATGGTCATTCCCAAAAGCCGCGCAATGCCTTTGTACATCGGGTAGCCGGCCACAGCCAGAGGATTAAGTCCAAAACGATCAACCATACTCGGGAAAAGCTGGTATTGGGCATAACCACGCAACAGCATGGAATTTGCTTTATCTTCACCAGACAGGGCTTTAATAATTTTACCGGATAATTCATTAACGGCCGCTGCTGTGTTGGCAGCATCGGGAACAAGTGCTTGTGCCTGTGTGGGCGGCACACCCGTTTTCTGCGGATCGGTTTCGGTGATCTGCTCCGACCAACTTCCCCCTCTTAAAACAACGAGAGCCCGGTGTTCCTTCTCCGTAAGAAAGAAAACTTCCCTGGCAGAACTCAGGTGGATATCGTTCTGAAGCTTTTTACATAGCAGTTCATTTTTTTCCGTAGCCAGGCGCCCGGCACGTCTATCGGTGATCAGGCCTTTTTTATCGATAGTCGCAAAATTAGCCCGCATATAAAGATCGCCTGCGGCCATAGGGAATCCTAACCCGGCGGCGGATAGCAAACCGCGTCCGACATTCAATTTTACCGGGTCATAACCGAAAAGGGCAAAATGTGCAGGACCACTGCCCGGCGTTATACCATAACCTACCGGATCAAGAAGTCCGCAGGTTCCCGAAACGGCAAGACGATCCAAATTAGGCGTGGCCGCAGTCTCCAGCTCTGTTTTGGTGCCACCCGTTTGTGGCAGTCCACCCAAGCCATCCATTATTAGAAAAATTATTTTCTTGTCGTTTTTAACCACTAACTGATCGATCAATTCCGTGTCCATAATAACTCCTTTAGCATAATAGACTCCAAACTAACCACCTTAATTAATGTTGCGTATCCTCGCCGGCGGGGGATATTGGTGAAGCGTAATTCGTGAAGCGTGAAGCGTGAACAATGTCCCCCGCTGGCGGAGGTAGGGGGTGGACGTTTTTTTGTACCTGTAATGCTTGTTGAATTTAATGACTGGCAATACTTTA
Organism: Syntrophaceae bacterium; assembly: GCA_003142835.1. Taxonomy (GTDB): domain Bacteria; phylum Desulfobacterota; class Syntrophia; order Syntrophales; family Smithellaceae; genus FEN-1160. The sequence continues at coordinate 20,276 of PLNU01000032.1, read as the reverse complement.
TCCACCTCCGTCACTGCGTGACACCTCCGCCAGCGGAGGAGACAAAAACAAACATACAACTTTAACCTCAAATTAATTAAAACAAATTTAAAAAAATTGCCATAAAAAAAGCCCACTCTTTTCAGAGCGGGCTTTTTTGTTAATCAAGTCTCATATTGTTATTTTATGTCGCGCAAACATCCACGGGAGCTTTAACTTCTTCCATTCCCATCGATTTAAGAACAATTTCCGCTATATCGAGAGCGACCATTTTCTCTGACATTTGCTTATCCTTAATACCATCAGAAAGCATCGTGAGGCAGAAAGGACAGGCCACAGCGACTGTGTCGGCTTTTACAGCGATGGCTTGATCTGTCCGCATGTTATTAATTCTGTCTCCGATATCTTCTTCCATCCACATCCTCGCTCCACCGGCACCGCAGCAGAAACTTTTATTCAGATTGCGATCCATTTCGACAAGCTTCATGCCGGGAATAGCCTTTAATATTTGACGTGGTTGCTGGTAAATTTCATTGTAACGTCCCAGGAAACAGGAATCATGATACGTAAACACTCCACTGACGGGATTCTTTAGTGTTATCTTTCCCTGAGCAAGCAAATTGGCGATGATTTCCGTATGATGATAAACCTCGTACTTTCCATCAAAGTTGGGGTAATCTTTTTTCAAGGCATTATAGCCGTGCGGACAAGCTGTAATAATCTTTTTGACCCCGTAACCATTCATTACCGCAATGTTGGCCTGGGCCAAAGCCTGGAAAAGGTATTCATTGCCGCCGCGCATAGCTGAATCGCCGCAGCAGCCTTCCTCATTACCAAGTATTCCAAAACTTACACCGGCTGCCTGCAAAATTTTGGCAAAGGCGATGGAAATTTTCTTTCCGCGATCATCAAATGAACCGGAGCAACCAACATAGAAAAGATATTCCACATTGGGATCTTCGGCCAGGGTTTTTACACCCAATTCCTTGGCCCAATCGCCGCGTAAATGAGAACCGATACCCCAGGGGTTGGAGTTGTTTTCCATATTGCGGTAAGTCAATTGCAATTCGGGCGCAAAATCAGCTTCCGTAAGTACTTTATACTGCCGCATATTGACAATCTTGGGCACGTGCTCGATTGATGCCGAGCAGTGTTCCATGCAATACATACAGTTGGTGCAAGCCCATAATTCATGCAGATCGATAACTTCGCCGACAAGAGCTTTTTCGGGAGCGGCTGCCGCATCACCTGCGGCGGCAGCGGCGGCCACTTTGGCCTTAATTGCGGCGGGGGCTTTTTCCAGCCAGAATGTTTTAATATCCTGAACCATCTTCTTGGGTGAAAGGGGCTTGCCGGAAAGATATGCCGGACAACCATCCTGACAGCGGCCGCAACGCGTGCAGGCATCCGCGTCAAAGATTTGTTTCCAGGTAAAGTCCTCCAGTTTTCCCACACCGAATGATTCTGCCGTTTCAAAATCGCGAATCGGCTCCAATGATCCGGCCGGTTTGAGATTAGAAAGGAAGTGATTCGCTGATGTGGTAATAATGTGCAAAAGCCGCGAATAGGGAATGTATGCAATAAAACCCAGGGCTATAAATGTGTGCGTCCACCAGCTTATCTTGTGTAAAATCTTGGCGGTATTATAATCCATGCCGGTGAAGGCGTGCGAAAGTGTCCAACCCGCAAATGACCACACTTCCCAGGAAGGATTCGTGACATAGATACGCAGGGATTCAATTACAAATCCGGTGATGATGATACCGGCAATCAACAAAAGGGCAATCGCGTCATCGGCAGTATTATCAGGCTTACCCTTGTAACCGAGACGTTCCGGCTTCAGCACATATCTGCGGAAAAGAGCCAGCAATATGCCGATAAGCACGCAGAGACCAAAAACTTCCATCAGGAAGGAAAACCCAAGGTAAAAGTTACCGCGTAAAAAAGACCAGTTGAACAAAGGTTCGGTTATATGGAATTCGCCGGCATCAAAAATAGCGCCGAACAATAAAACAAAAAAACCAAAAAAGATTAAGCCGTGCATAATCCCCGGATAGGGATCTCTCCATGTTTTGACCTGTAATAATCCGTCTTGGAGAAGCAGCTTTATCCTCTGGCCGATGTTATCCCAGCGGATTTCCGATTTGCCCATAGCCTTCCACATTTGCCAGCGCCGATAGACACCATAAGCAAATATGGCCAGCGCCACGGCAGTCAGCAAAAATAGTATTGGCTCAAAGTGCTGGGCATTCCAAAAAACTTCGCGACCTTCGTTGCCTATTGAAAATGTTGTTGTATGTTCCATTGATCCTCCGAAACTAGATATTTAGACTGAAGTCTGAAGGCTAAATGCCGAAGGTAAAATTAATATACCCTTCGGCCTTCAGTCTAACAACCTTCAGCCTAAATGCCTTCAGCCTTCAGTCTAATTTATTACGCCAGCATCTTTTTGCAGACGGCAGTTAATTCGGGAACAACCTTAAAAAGGTCATCCACAACACCGTAATCAGCCCTGGTAAAGATGGGGGCTTCCGCATCTTTATTTATGGCCACAATGCACTTGGATGAACTCATCCCGGCCAAATGTTGAATCGCGCCGGAAATACCGCAAGCAATGTACAGGTTCGGTGAAACAACCTTTCCGGTCTGTCCAACTTGATCTTTCTGCAGCTTCCAGCCGGCATCAACCGCCGCGCGGGAGGCGCCGACGGTGCCTTTTAATACACCAGCCAGCTCTTCCAGAATCGAGAACCCTTCGGGACCCTTCATGCCGCGGCCGCCGGAAACAATCACGTTGGCTTCCGTCAAATCCACTTTACCACTGGTATCTTTCTGAACTTCCAGAACCTTGCTTTTGATAGACGCTGCATCGACAGCCGCGTCCACTTTAACAACAGCTCCGGCTTTCGCGTTTTCGACTGCGGGAAAAACATTGGGACGCAAAGAAGCCATCGCCGGATTACTGTTTGTTACTATTTCGCCGAAACATTTACCGGCATACATGGGTCTGATCGCTAAAAGCTTGCCATCGGCAATTTTAACATCGGTACAATCTGTGGCCAGACCGGTTGCTAATTTCGCGGCAACGCGGGACGACAGGTCTTTTCCCTGAACCGATGCTCCCATAAGCAGAATTGCCGGATCATTATCTTTAACAACTTTGGCCACAATAGCGGCATGAGCCTCCGTTATATATGGTTCCATAGCCGGGCTGTCACCGACAAAAACCTTATCTACACCATATTTACCCAACTGTGCCGCCAAACCTTCTATACCTGAACCAAGCAGGATAGCGCTTACTTCATCACCCGACTGGTCAGCAAGCTTGCGTGCTGTGGCTGCCAGTTCCAGGCTGATTTTTCGCAGTGCGCCGTCCCGCTGTTCTGCAACTATCATTACTCCTTTTGCCATTTTCAAATCCTCCGCTTATTAATTAAATAGCTTTTGCTTCTTCCCTGAGTAACCGGCCTAATTCCGCCGCCTTCTGCACGGGGTCTTCTCCGCAGATTATTTTTCCTGCCGCTCTGGCCGGTGGCGGAATGGTTTTGGCTACTTTAGCTTTTGCTTCTGTGGCAATTCCCAGAGCCGCCGCATTCTTCACATCAACCGGTTTTTTCTTCGCCTTCATAATGCCGGGAAGCGACGCGTAACGCGGTTCATTGAGCCCTTTTTGAGCCGTAACCACACAGGGCAAACTTGTCTCAATTAAAAGTTGGGCGCCTTCAATCGGCCGAATAACTTTGACGGATGAGCCGGCAAAGTCTAATTTCGTGACCAGGGTCAGCTGAGGCAAATTCAGAGCTTCAGCCAGCATAGCTCCAACCTGGCCTGCATCATCATCGATGGCGCGTTGTCCGCAGAGAATGATATCATGCGGCAAGGTCTTGATCACCGCTGCCAGAGCATTACCAACAACAAAAGCGTCGGCATTATCAAAAGCCGGGTCGCAAATATGGACAGCCTTATCCGCTCCCATGGCCAGAGCTGTTCTGATTGTTTCCATTGCCCGCGCCGGGCCCAGGGAAACAATCGTCACGTCGCCGCCATTTTTTTCTTTCAGCCGCAGTGCTTCTTCCACGCCATACTCATCATAAGGATTCATAACCCATTTGATTTGGCCTTCTTCGATGCCCGACCCATCGGCTTTCACCTTGATCTGTGCTTCTGTATCCGGCACTTGTTTCACGCATGCAATAATATTCACTGTCTAAAACCTCCTTCTCCTGCGCGTTCTTCCAGTTCGGTAAAACGCGCATTCTTATTTTTTTCTGATATTTAATCTTTTAAGAAAACCCGATTCTCTTTTTGTCTTCGGAGAATCGGGTTTCAATAATTACAGTCTATTTTTGACGATGTCATCAACAACCGAAGGATCGGCCAGGGTGCTGGTGTCACCCAGTTCATTCAGCAGATTGGCGGCAACCTTTTTCAGAATTCTTCTCATGATCTTGCCGCTGCGTGTTTTGGGAAGACCATCTGACCACTGAATCTTATCAGGTGTAGCAATCGGTCCAATCAACGTGCGGACATGAGCGATCAGTTCTTTCTTCAATTCGTCAGACTTCGCAATGCCGGTCTTCAGGGTAACATAAGCGTAAATTCCCTGTCCCTTAATGTCATGCGGGAAACCGACAACCGCCGCTTCGGCAACCGACTTATGAGCAACCAGCGCGCTTTCCACTTCTGCTGTTCCCATGCGGTGACCGGAAACATTGATAACGTCATCAATACGGCCGGTAATCTGATAATAGCCGTCTTTATCGCGGCGGCAGCCGTCACCGGTTACATAGTAACCGGGGAATTGTTCAAAGTAGGTTTCCTGGAATCTTTTGGGATCGCCATAGACGCCTCTCATGATGCCGGGCCAGGGTTTCTTAATGCAAAGAGCGCCGCTGGCTTCCGTTTCCTTAAATTCTTTTCCTTCATCGTCCACCAGTACGGGCTCTACGCCAAAGAAAGGCAGAGTGGCCATACCGGGTTTGATGTCAATGGCGCCGGGCAGCGGAGTAATCAAAATTCCGCCTGTTTCGGTCTGCCACCAGGTATCCACGATGGGGCATTCGCCGCGGCCGATAAGATTATAGTACCAGTTCCAGGCTTCGGGGTTGATCGGCTCGCCGACTGTTCCCAGAATGCGCAGAGAGGAAATATTGGCTTTCTTGACATACTCNNCTGCCAGAAACGGCTGTAGGTCGGATAATTGGGAACGCCTTCAAACATAACGGATGTCGCGCCGTTGCAGAGAGGTCCGTAAACAATGTAGCTGTGGCCGGTGACCCAGCCGATATCGGCGGTGCACCAGAAAATATCTTTCTCATGATAATCAAAAACGATCTTATGGGTATAGGAAGCATAGACCAGATAGCCGCCGGTGGTGTGCATAACGCCCTTGGGTTTTCCGGTGGAGCCGGAAGTATAGAGGATGAAGAGAGGATCTTCGGCATCCATCCATTCAGGTTCGCACTTGGCGTCAACTTTCTTCATTTCTTCATGCCACCATTTGTCACGGCCGGCAGTTAAATTACACTTTATCTTATCACCAACTCTCTTGACAACAATGACTGTCTTTACAGACGGGCATGATTTTAATGCTTCATCAGCGCTCGCTTTTTGGGGAATCGCTTTGGCACCACGGAAAGTTCCATCGCAGACAACCAGTAATTTCGCGGCGGAATTGAAAACTCTGTCTCGCAGCGCGTCGGCACTGAAACCGCCGAAAATGATACCATGAATGGCGCCAATGCGTGAACAGGCCAGCATCGCTATGGCGAGCTCGGGAACCATCGGCATATAAAGACAAACGCGATCGCCCTTCTTGATGCCGTTGGCTTTGAGGACGTTGGCGAACTTGCAAACTTCTTCATGCAGCATCTTATAGGTATATGCCTTTTCTTCACCGGGCTCATTGCCTTCCCATTGAATAGCAACCTTGTTGCCACGAGTTTTCAGGTGTTTATCCAGGCAGTTATAAGAAACATTCAGTTTGCCGCCTTCAAAAAACTTTACAAAGATGGGACCTTTTTTAATGTCAAAGTTATAATCCATTACTTTATCCCATTTCTTGAACCATTCTACCTGCTGGCCGGCAACTTCCGACCAAAATACGTCCGGCTTCTCCACCGATTTTTTCCACAGCTCATCATAAGCCTTTCTGCCACTTATATAAGCTGTCTTTTTAATCTTTTCCGGTATCGGATAGATTTCCTTTAATTGAACCTTTGTATCCGCCATGTATCGCTTCCTCCTTATTAAATTTATAATTTTAGCGTTCCAGTAACGCTTTTATTACCTGATAATCAACTCTTTACGGCTATTCAGATTTTCTAAACAAGGGTCACAATTTGACCGAAAGTCACACTCTCCTCGCAATTTCACCTACCTCAATATAACCTTGATGTCAAGAAATATTTAAAATACCCTGCTGCAATCATTTTCCATTATAATCAGCCACTTTGCCGCCGCTAAAAACTACATCTAATGTCATCCCCGCTTGTGCCCTTCAGGGTGTGAAAACGGGGATACATGTTGTAGGGCCTGATCCCCGATCAGGCCGAAACACGGCGCGTTCTGGCTTGCATGGGGAATGACAAAACGGTGTTTAAATTATTATAATTTTCGTAGGGTGGAACAAGTTGTAGGGGCGAAAGATTTTTCGCCCCTACAACTCCCGCCGGTGGGGGACATTAAAGGGTAAATTGTAGGGACTGCTCTCCGAGCAGTCCGGAGCGGCGCGTTCTGGGGAACGCGCCCTACTCCCTATTTAGTGTGTTGATATTGACACACTGCCTCCGCCTAACACACAGTGCAGTGGTAATATTTTCACAGGTATTTATGATTTCATCATGGCAATCACGGTAAGCAACCAAATACCTGCGGCACAAAGATCCATATTTGTAGGGACTGCTCCCTGAGCAGTCCGGAGCGGCTCCCCTCTTTTCTAAAGAGGGGTTGGGGGAGATTTTACGGAATACCATGAAAATCCCCTTTAATCCCTTATATAAAGATAGTGCGGCGCGTTTGGGGAAACGCGCCCTACCTCCGCCAGCGGAGGACATTCGTGAAGCGTGGCTCGTGAACTTAATCCCCTGCCGGCGGGGGACACATTATCTCGTGGGCGGGAAGACCCCACCCCTACGCCTTAATCCGCCGCCAGCGGGGGACATTAAACATGGCATAATTGTTGCTGTATCCATTGAACAAAAAAGCAGTTAATGGCGTTAAATTATTTTAAAAAAAATCTTGACAATAATTTTAGCCGATGCTAGTTTCTCAACAGTTATATCTTGGGCTGGGTGTAGTTTAAGTGGTTTTACCGGCTCAAGGTGTGAGTGTAGGGGTTGCCTTTAAAAAATGCCCGTTTTTTAAAGGCGGTTTTTTAAACTCTTAATTAATTCCTAAGGAGGAAAAATTATGAAGAGATTTTGGTTAGTATTGCTGTCGCTGGGTCTTGTCCTGGCTTTCAGCGCATCGGCTATGGCAGTCGATGTAAAGTTTAGCGGCTCGTTTTACGCAGCCGGAATATATCTGGATAAAACATCGTTAGGGAAAACAGATATTGGAACAACTGGAGCTTATAAGACCGATAATAGCACAGCCTTCTTCTATCAGAGACTGCGCGTCCAGACCGATTTTATCGTTTCTCCGGGCCTGAAGTTTGTCACCCGTTTTGACGCGCTGGAAAGAATCTGGGGCGGTGCGAGATCTAACCCCGGAACAACTCAGGATACACTAGGGATAGGAACCAGGGCGGAAAATGAAAACATCGCCTTCGATTTGGCCTACGTTGAATATGCATCACCCATCGGTTTGTTCTCGGTCGGCTATCAGATTGATAACGCGTGGGCAACCGATTTCGGCAATCACAGCACCGGACCTACCTCCGGCCAAATCAAATACATACTGCCCATTGGACCGGTTGTTCTTGGCGCCATCTATTACAAAGAAGGTGACCTGAGCAAATCTGCTGTGCAGACTTCAACTTTTGTAGATCGGGATTCCGATAAGTATGTCTTGCTTGGTATCTATAACATCAACAAGGACATCAACGTCGGTTTGCTCTATAGCGGCTCACGCATCGCGACTTACAAAGTAGCTTCCCCCTTTGCACCGCCTACGACTACCGGTGCGATGATCTACGTCAACACTTTACAGCCCTACGTCAGAGCCAAGATTGGACCGGTCTCCGTGGAAGCGGAATTCTGGTATGCTTGGGGCACATATCCGGCATTCGAAGATGGTCTCTACGGCTATGATGTAAAGCTGGAAAACATTATGGGTTACGTTAACGCCGTGGTCGATTTAGGTCCCGTTTATTTCGGCGGCACCGCAGCTTACATTTCCGGCGATAATCCCGGCACCACGGATAAAAAAGAAGGCGGCGCTGTTTCCGGCGGTATTGATTGGAATCCCTGCTTGATTATGTTCAATCAGGATCTGACTTACTGGGCAGGCGCACTTCCTGGCTACAGCTCAACTTCTAACGCCAGTCCGATGAGCAATGCCTGGTTCGGCCAGGGCAAAGTTGGTGGGCGTCCGATTCCCCCGTTGGATATCAATGCATCACTTTCTTACGCACAAGCAGACCAGAAACCGACTGGTGTCCTCAACAACGTATACGGCTGGGAAATTGACGTGACCGGTACTTACAAAATCACCAATAACCTGTCCTATATGCTGGGCGTCGGTTACTTGTTCACCGGTGATTATTACAAAGGTACCAGCAATGATAACGACGTCAGAGACAACTACCTGCTGATCAACAAGCTGACTCTGACCTTCTAAGAGCAGCGGCTTGCCCCGGCGTATGCCGGGCGGGTTAACTTTTAGTTTAAATCCCCGGGAGAACGGGCGAAAAACCTCCCGGGGATTTTTTATGTGTAATGGCGGCGCGTTTGGGGAATAGCCTAAAGGTCACAAGACGCGCCCTACGCTGAACATTACGGCTATATTAACATGTCCACCCCCTACCCCCGCCAGCGGGGGACATTGGTAAAGCGTAATTCGTGAAGCGTGGCTCGTGAACTTAATCCGCCGGCGGGGGACACATTATCTCGTGGGCGGGAAAACCCCGCCCCTACGCCTTAATCCGCCGGCGGCGGGGGACACGTATTGGCAAATTGAAAAGGAAGAACGGCTATCAATAAAATTTTCGGAAATACAACAGGATTAGGAAGCGCGCAAATCAAACAAATAGAGCGCTTGGGGAATAAACGCATCCCGCCGGAAAATATTATCAGCCATGATCTGGCCCGGCAATTATCCTTTCTTTCCCGCGATATAAATCGCCAGATCGGCCTGCTCATCAGCCGCAGGGGCGAAATAAACACGGTAATCGTTGGCGATCACAAAAGCGTTTTAATCCCTGCTCTGGAAGGATTCCGCTCATCCTCACAGCGGTTCAAAGGATTGCGGCTGATTCACACTCACTTGAATAATGAAGAATTATCGGATGAAGATTTAACCGATTTGTCGCACCTGCGGCTGGACCTTATCGGCGCTCTGGAAGTTCGGCAGGACGGTTCTCCGGGAAAGCTCCACTTTGCGCATCTTGTGCCGGAAAATCCGGCAGGCGATTACTGGCAGATCATGAAGCCCGCGGAACCTCATCACCTGACAATAAACTTTCTTTCCTTCATTGCCGCGCTGGAAGATGAATTTGCCAAAAAGCAAAAAACACGCAAAATCGAAGCGGTAGAAAGAGCTATTCTTTTACGCGTGGAGAAAAATCCTCTGGCTGACGCGCAAGCCTCTCTTGACGAACTGGCGCAACTGGCACGCACCTGCGGCGTGGAGGTATTTGACGCGCAAATTCAATACCGGCCCCAGCCGGACCCCAAATTTATGGTGGGTAAGGGAAAGCTTTCCGCAATCAGCCTGCGCGCCACACAAATTGGCGCGAATATGCTGATCTTTGATCATGAACTGACGCCGGCACAAAGGCGTTCGATTAGCGACTTTACCGGATTAAAAATCCTCGACCGCACCCAAATTATTTTGGATATTTTTGCCAGACGCGCCCATAGCCGCGAAGGGAAAATTCAAGTGGAACTGGCGCAATTAAAATATTTGCTGCCGCGGCTTTCGCATCGGGACGCATCGCTGTCCCGCCTGGCGGGAGGTATCGGCGGTGTCGGACCCGGGGAAACAAAACTGGAAATTGACCGCCGCCGTATTCGTGAGCGTATTTTCCGCCTGGAAAAAGATCTCAAGGCGATCACTAAATCCCGGCGCGAGCGGCGCGGCAAAAGGGAGAAGACAGGCCTGCCGGTTATTTCCATTGTCGGTTACACTAACGCCGGAAAATCCACGCTGATCAATACTCTCACCAAAAGCGCCGTTTTGGTGGAGGACAAACTCTTTGCCACACTGGACACAAAAAGCGCCCGCCTGCGTTTTCCGAGAGATACGGAAGCAATCATCACCGATACGGTCGGCTTTATCCGTAATCTGCCTGCAGAATTGTTCAGCGCTTTCCGCGCGACACTCGATGAGCTAAAAGAGGCGGATATACTTTTGCATGTAATTGATATCAGCAATAATCAGTTTGAAGACCAGATAGCCGCCGTGGAGAATATATTGGAAGATCTGGAAATAAACAATAAACCGGCAATTCGAGTTTTTAACAAGGCTGATCGTTTCCCCGATAAAGATTTGCTAAAAATACTTGCTTTGCGCTTTGATGCCATTGCCCTTTGCGCTCTGGACAAAACGACTCTTTTTGCGCTATTAGAAAAAATAGAATCTTTACTGCCCGGCAAAAAACTTTGCAGTACCGGAGGTGGATAAAAAATGCCGGCTTTGAGCTTCGATTTACATTACGGCTACATTGGCAACTCCACCCCCTACCCCCGCCAGCGGGGGACACGCTTCACGATTCACGCTTCACTTAATCCCCCAGCAGGGGACACGTATTGGGCAAAATACCGGGGTGTGACAAGCAAGGCATCCCGAAGAAAACAGGAGGAACGATGAAACTGCTGCGCATAGTTATAATTTTTGCCGCCGTATTTATTTCAACAAACTTATTGGCCGCGGAAAAGCTTCTCACAATTGTGCATACCAACGATTTACACTCACACTTGCAGGGCTTTTCTCCGGAAATAGACTATCGTCCTTTTGATGCCGGTGCCGATAAGACCCTCGGCGGCTGGTCGCGCATTGCCACGGTAATTAAAAACACAAAAAAAGAAAGAAAGAACCCCGTCCTGATTCTGGATGCCGGCGATTATACAATGGGTTCTCTTTTTCATATGCTCGCGCGGGAAGAAGCCTTCGAATTGCGCCTGCTTAAGGCCATGGGCTATGATGCCGTCACGCTGGGCAACCACGAATTCGACTTGAAACCGGCGGGACTGGCGCGGATTTTAAAGGCCGCCAAGACCAAAGGAGGAATGCCGCAAATCGTTTTTGCCAGTGCCGTTTTCGATAAAAAAGATGCCGCTGATGATTCTCTGGTGGAAGCCTTTCGCGAAGTCGATGTAAAAAATTATACCGTCCTTGTCCGTGGAGGCATTAAAATCGGTATTTTCGGCATTATGGGCAAAGATGCCGCGGCGGTAGCTCCTTTTGCCGTTCCGGTAACTTTTCGCGACCCGCTTGAAGTTTCCCGCGAAATGGTCAGCATCCTGCGGGAAAAGGAAAAAGTTGACATTGTCATTTGCCTTTCCCACAGCGGCCTTTCCAGCATCCCTGATAAATCTGAAGACGAAATACTGGCCCGCAAGGTCAAAGGTATCGATATAATCATCAGCGGTCACACACATGACTTGCATAAAACTCCGGTCCAAACAGGGAGCACCATAATTGTCCATGCCTGGGTTTATGGAAAACATGTGGGCGTTCTGGACATATCCTGCGACGGCCGGAAGGTAACCCTGAAGAGCTATAAAACCGTGCCCATAAACAGTGCCATTAAGGGAGACGCGGTAATTCAACAAACGATCGAGGGGTTCAAACAAAAAATCAATAAGCAATTTCTCGCGCGCTACGGATTAAAATATGACCAGACTGTCGCCCAGACAAACCGGGACTTAATAATTGCCGCTGAGGAATCTCCCCTGGGTAACATGATTACCGATTCCATCCGCTGGTATATAAATAAATATGACTCCAACAAAAATGATCCGTCCAGCCGCGTTGCCGTTGCTGTAGAATCCAATGGCGTTATCCGTGATAGTTTACTCGCGGGTAAAACCGGCAGAATTACTGTGGGTGATTTATTTCGCACCATACCCCTGGGCATTGGCAGCGATGACACACTGGGCTACCCCCTGATTACTTTCTACCTCTACGGCTATGAATTAAAAAGGGCTCTCGAAATCTTAACCAGCGTACAGCCGCTTAAAGGAGAAAACTACTTTCTGCAAATCTCCGGGTTGCGCTTCACTTACAACCCGCACCGCGTGATTTTCGATCGCGTGATCAATATCGAAATGGGCTCCGAAGAGGAAGGATACAAACCGCTGAACTACAGCAACTCAAATCTTCAGCTCTATCGGGTTGCCGCCAATATCTATAATGCGACTTTCCTGAAAGTAGTCGGGAACTATACTTATCATTTGCTGGATATTGCTCCGAAAGACAAAAAAGGCAATCCCGTAAAAAGACTAAGTACTCTCAGAGTTGACGCCGATAAATCCAAACCCGGTATACAGGAATTGAAAGAATGGCAGGGTGTGATTGATTACGTCCAATCATTTAAGGAGACACAAGGTCACGGTGTGGCCCATCTGCCGGAAAAATACAAAGGTAAGCTCGGACGCATTGTTGCCCAACCAAGCTGGAGCCCGCTTCAGCTCATCTACCGCCCGGCTCTGCCCACTATTTTAGCCCTGGTGTTTATTGGATTTATTTTCTGTGGAATAATTTTGAGCATTACCCTGATTATTTCAAGGAAAAACGGGAAAAGACGGAGAAGAAGGTCCAAAGTGATTCTATGAGGGATTAGGCTGAAAGAACAAGGCTGAAGGGGTTTATTTGGAACGGACGAGGTCTAATGTCCCCCGCTGGCGGGGGATTAAGGGGGTGCCTCAATCTCGCCAATAATTCTTTCTAACTCTGATAGGACACCGTCCATATTATTTAAAACTTCCTCATCGGTAAATCTAACTATTTTAAATCCAGCCTTTGCCAGCCGCTCTTCACGCCGATTATCTTTTACCAGGGCGACTTCATCATCATGCGTAATTCCGTCAAGCTCAATAATCAACATCAATTCCTTACAGAAAAAATCCGCAATGTACTGCAAAATCGGCCGTTGTCTTCTGAACTGATACCCCTTTAACTATTTCGCTTTTAATGCGTATTTCCATAAACATGCCTCTGATTTGGTTAAGCCCTTTCGTAACTCTTTGGCGAGCGGCTGCAATTTTTTATTATAACTGTAATTATCACCCGATTTAACTACCATCTGTGTTTTTTCCACCTCCGTCACTGCGTGACACCTCCGCCAGCGGAGGACACGGCAATTGTCACTGTCACCTCTCTTGCGAGTGTCCCCCGCTGGCGAGGTCAGGGGGTGGAAAGCTGAATTAGCCTAAGCTTTGTGTGGTCACGCATAATTAATCCCCTTCAGTCTTCAGCCTATCCCCTTTAGTTTTCCCCCTTCAGTTTTCAGCCTTCAGCCTAATTCCCTTCCCCCTGTCCCCCTATCACCCTATTAATCATCTCAGCATATCTGACGGCGGCACCCATATTGGCGGCAACAACAACTCTGCCTCTGGCGCCCCTCTTTTCAAGTTCTTCAGGATGTTCCAGAGCCTGAAGAATTCCTTGCAGCAGTTCCTCTTCATTACTTATGGTCACACCGCAACCAACGTCTTCCAGCAGAACTTTTTCTTCGCTGAAATCTTCCATTGACGGGCCATAAAAAATCACCTTGCCCCAGGCTGCTGCCTCTAAAATGTTTTGACCGCCTTTAGGAACAAGGCTGCCGCCGCAATAGACAATGGTAGCCAAAGAATAAATCTTGAAGAGCTCTCCGATAACGTCAATAATTATGATGCGCTCTTTTTCGCGTATTTTGCCGTTATTCATATCGGTCATTGTAATAACATCTGGCAATCCTGCTGATTGCAAAAGTTCCATAATCGCGGCCGTTCTTTCAACATGCCGCGGCACAATAATCAATTTAAAATCGGCATAATGCTTTAATAGTTGCTGATATACTCTAATAATTATTTCTTCTTCACCCTGATGGGTACTGCCGGCAACAAAAAATCTCTCACCAGCCCGCTGATTAACCCGGCGCGCAATTTCTTCCTGTAAGGCAGGCGCGGCCATCGCCGCCAACGCGTCATACTTGGCGTTTCCCAGCACTTCAATCCTGTCTTCAGTCATACCGATGCTTTTTATCCTTGCTGCATCAACCTCCGCAATCATTCCGGCGGCGCAGAGATTAGCAAGTACCCTCCTCCAGAAATACATCGTCAGCCGGTATTTCTTGTAAGAACGGGGTGAAAGTCTTCCATTAACCATCAATGTTTTAACTGCGTTTAATTTACAGGCTTTGAGAAAATTGGGCCATAGCTCTGTTTCCACCATTACAAAAACAGCGGGTTTTGCTAATCGAATAATTTTACGTACAACGTACGGAATATCCAGCGGGAAATAAATAAAGGCGTCAGCATCTTTGACCAACTGCTGTGCCATTTGCTGGCCTGTTTCCGTACTGGTGGAAAAGATTATCATAATTTCCGGCCTTTTCATTTTTAAAAAGGCGACAATCGGCGCGGCGGCCATAACTTCACCAACCGATACGGCATGAACCCAGACTCGCGGCCCATCTCCTAAATCTGTCAGAATTTGCGTCTGCCTTCCGCCCAGCTTCTGGACTAAGCTTTTACGGTACTTGCCTGTAAAAGCCATTTTCAACAAGAAATAAGGCAATATAATAAACATGGTTGCAAACAAAATTGTATTGTATAAAATATACATGCCTGTATATTTAGTTTTTTCCGCATTGGTGTCAAGCAACTTTTCTTAGTGGCGGGGAAAAAATTAAAATCGTAATTATCGTGAAACTCCAATTCCGAAAGCGAAGCGTATCGGAATTGGTAAGTTGAACAATCCCGCAAAGCGGAGGGTATAATACCCGTGATTGACAGAGAGGAAACTTTAGTATAATTATAAAGGTAATTTCGAAACAGTCTCATTCGCCGAGCATGCAGGGGAAATGTTCAACATATCCTCCGCTGGCGGAGGTGTCACGCAGTGACGGAGGTGGAAAAAGAACTACCGGGCTGTGACTTTGATGAACACCACTACTTCATTAATGCGTCCACCCCCTACCCCCGCCAGCGGGGGACATTGTATAAATGGTTTTTTTCAAAGGTCTCAAAGGAGTAAAAACTGGATGGTACTGATTGCCCCTTCCATACTTTCTGCTGATGGCAGCAGACTTCACGAAGAAATAACCGCCGTGGAAAAAGCGGGAGCTGACTGGATTCATATTGATGTTATGGATGGTCACTTTGTGCCTAATATCACAATGGGACCGGCAATAATATCAGCCTTGAGAAAAACAACGAAACTGCCCTTTGATGTGCATTTGATGATTGAAAATCCCGAAAGATACATTGAATCTTTTGCGTCCGCCGGTGCCGATATCATTACTGTGCATGTGGAAGCTACCAATCATCTTCACCGGACAATCGATATAATTAAAAAGGCCGGGAAAAAAGCCGGTGTGTCTTTAAATCCGGCAACACCCTTAACGCAGATTGAAGAAATTCTTCCCGATATTGATCTGCTGCTCATTATGACAGTCAATCCCGGATTCGGCGGTCAGCAATTCATTAAAACAACTTTGCCGAAAATTATCAAAGCGAGCAAAATGTTAAACACTTTGTCCAATAAACCGTTGCTGGAAGTTGATGGAGGGGTAAATATGAAAAATATCGCCGGCATTGCCCGGGCGGGTGCTGATGTCCTTGTAGCTGGCGCTTCCATCTTCGGCACTGACGATTATCAACAAACAATCACCGCGCTGAAAGCCGCCGCCAATAGTAATTAACGATTTTGTTCTCGCTCAATATCTTGCGCCAGCTTCAAAGCACGCCGAGCTTCTTCATAATCAGGCTTGAGATAAATCGCCTGGTGAAAATGTTCTATGGCTTCTTTCAATTCTCCTTTATTGCCCAGAGCCACGCCTAAATTGAAATGGATACCGGGGTTTTGGGGCTCGATGAGCAAAGCTCTGCGATAATAGCTAGCCGCCTCGTCATGCTTCAACTGCTTCTCTAAATTAACGCCCAGATTATTAAGGGACGCGAAAGAAGAAGGGTTAATTCGCACAGCTTCACGGAAATGCTCAATGGCTTGGTCAATCTTGCTTTGCTGCACAAAAACATCGGCTAAATTACAATGGGCGTCAAAGTGATCGGGATTAATCTTGATTGCTTGACGGTAATTATCTATGGCCTCTTTAATCTTTCCCTGCTTCATAAACAAATTGGCCAAATTATAATAGGCATCATCATAATTGGGATTAATCTTGATTGCCGCTAGATATTGGGCAATAGCTTCCTCATTTCTTCCTTGGGCAGCCAATACAACACCCAGATTGCAATGGGCTTCTTCCTGATCGGGATTAATCTTAATTGCCGCAAGATAATGAACAACGGCTTCTTCATTATTACCTTGGGCAGCCAGAGCGGCGCCAAGATTAGAATGGGCAAGATCGTGATAGGGATTAATCCTAATTACCTCGCGATAATGGGCAATGGCTTCCTCTTTTTTTCTTTGTTTCGTAAGGGCGTTGGCCAGATTGTAATGGGCAAGATCATTATTTTTGGTGACTTTCAAAACATGATCATAAAGAACAACGCTATTTTTCCAGTAACCGCACTGCTGCCAGGTCAAAAATGTTAAGGCTGCAAGAATAATCGCCGCAGGTATTATAATTATCTTGCGCAATTTTACTTTGGGCAATAAATAAACGATGCTCCAAGTTAGAATGATAGCGATACCAATGGAAGGGAAATAAGTATAGCGATCAGCCATAGACTGTTTACCCACTTGCATCAGACCAATTACGGGAACGAGAGTTCCGAGATACCAGAACCAACCCACAAAAAGAAAAGGCGCTTTTTTAATAGCAAAAATAACGGCGATGCTTATACCCAGCAAAATTGAGGCGGCACCGAAGACTTGCCATGACGGTAAGAATTGTTCATAGGGATAAAAAACTGCCAGATTAACAGGCCAGAATATTTTTATAAGATACGCGACGTAAGACACAATCGCGTTCAAAATCCGTTCGGTAAATGGCAGCTTTCCCAGGGAAGCAACAGCGCCACCATTGCTTTGTGCCCAGATGGTTACAATGCTCGATGCAATCGCCAGAAAAATAAAAGGCGACTTTTCCCACAAAAGAGAGCGAATTATTTTAGCGCGATTCGTAAGCGGCATTGATATCTTTTTCTCTTTAATGGAATCAGCTTTACGCTGCTTACCCTTCTTCTTTACCAATCCACCATCATTGCTGACCGGCAACAACTGTGGTTGCAATGCTTTTTGCCATCGGCAAAGCGGCCAATAATCAAGGAGCAACAACACAAAAGGCAGGGTCACCAGCATGGGCTTGGCTAATAGGCTCAACGCAAATAATATCAGACAAAGGTAATATTTAGAAAGTTTAGGCTTTTCCACATATAAAGCATAAGTATAGAGTACTGCTAACCCTAAAAATATACTCAGCACATCTTTGCGTTCAGCGGCCCAGGCGACTGATTCCACCCTTAATGGATGCAGGGCAAAAAGAGCCGCGACGAATGCGCTGGGCCAAAGTGAGCCTGTAGTTTTATTTAAAAAAAGAAAAAGGAGTATAGCGCTGCCAATGTGCAACAACAAACTTACCAAATGATGTCCGGAAGCATTGGCGCCGAATAATCGCCAATCCAGAGCATGAGAAAGTAAAGTCAGGGGATGCCAGTTGCTGGAGACAACGGCACTAAACGCCCATTTGAGCGTTTCTGAATTAAGGCCTGCTTTAATATAATTGTTTTCAGTGATATAAACGTTATCATCGAAATTAATAAAATCATTAGCCACTATTCGGCCAAAGGCAATTAGAGAACAAACGATTAATAAAACTACCGTAAGGTATTTGTATTTTTTATTCATGAGTAGGGAACATCCTGCAAGATAGTAATACCAATTCTAAATCAAAGCGCTATCTTTGTTGGCGTCGTCGTCGGCTTCCTCAACGTATGTAAAATACGTCTCGTCGCCTCCTCCTTGCCGCCTCGATATCATCTTTGATTTAGAAATGGTATAATTTCATTTTGGCCAATCGATAATTCAAGGCTGTTTTTAAGCAACCGAAGCCATATTGAATACTTCGGGTTAAATTGATGGAGGATGCTTCCGCGAAATAGCTTGTCGGGCAGCTTACTTCTGCCACGGTATAACCAAACCAGATTATCTGGGTGAGCATTTGATTATCAAAAACAAAATCATCAGAATTATTTTCCAGAGGCAAGCGCAATAAAAGCTCCCGGGAAAAAGCACGGTATCCGGTATGGTATTCAGAAAGCTTTGCGCCTATTAAAATATTCTCTGCTAATGTTAAAAAACGATTGGCAATATATTTCCAAACAGGCATACCGCCCTTCAAGGCGTATCCTCCCAGGATGCGGGAACCAAGTACGCAATGATAAAGCCCCCCGCTGATCATTGCCGCCATCGCCGGAATCAGCTTGGGCGTGTATTGGTAATCCGGATGAACCATGATAACAATATCGGCACCTTCCTCCAGAGCCAATCGATAACAGGTTTTCTGGTTGCCGCCATAACCGAGATTTCGTTTGTGGACATAAAGCTTTGTCTTTGGAAGATCTGCTGCGACTTGCGCAGTATTATCAGAACTGGCATCATCGACAAAAATAACTAAATCCACAATGCCTTGGGCCATGACCTCCTCATATGTCTTGAGGAGAGTTTTCGCGGCATTATAGGCTGGCATGACTACCACTATCTTTTTATTCTGAAACATAATATATCCAGAACCTCTTTTAATTAAGGCCTCTTACGTGTAGCCGCAATTACTTCTTGCTGTAATCATATACACCGCGACCAGTTTTACGCCCCAGATTACCCGCGCGAACAAGTTTCCTTACCAAAAGAGAAGGACGATATTTATCTCCGAGCTCTCTGTACATACCTTCAGAAATACGCAGTTGTGTATCCAGACCGATCAAATCGGCCAAAGCCAAAGGACCTATGGGATGATTGCAGCCAAGCATCATAGCCTTATCAATATCCTCCGCCGTCGCCAAACCTTCATCCAGAACAAAGAATGCCTCGTTAATCATCGAGCAAAGAATCCGATTGACGACAAATGCCGGCGCTTCTTTTACCATCACCACTTCCTTGCCGATCTTCTTTCCCCAGGCTTTGGCAATTTCAGCTGTCTCATCCGATGTCTGTTGACCGCGAATAATTTCCAGCAGGCGCATTACCGGAACAGGATTAAAAAAATGAGTGCCAATAAAACGCTCCGGCCTTTTGGTGATTGAAGCCATTTCTGTAATGCTGAGCCCTGAGGTGTTCGTAAAAAACAAACAATGCTTTGGAACAACAGTCTCCAGCTCCTGATATACTTTTTTCTTCACATCCATAACTTCGATAACTACTTCAACAACGATATCAGCATCTGATGCTGCTTCTTTTATGTCCAGCGTTGGTTTGATCCTGCCCAGAATCGCATCCATCTGCTCTTTGGTAATCTTGCCCTTTTCCGCGTCGCGGCTCAGATTTTTCTTAATTGTATTCATCCCGCCATCGATGAATTTTTGTTCAATATCCCTCAGGGTCACCATATATCCGGCCTGAGCGCAAACCTGCGCGATACCATTACCCATTAAACCCGCACCCAATACGCATATTCTTTTAATTTCCATACTTACCTCCAGATCAATCTTTTATTTTTATG
Source organism: Syntrophaceae bacterium (assembly GCA_003142835.1). Classification (GTDB taxonomy): domain Bacteria; phylum Desulfobacterota; class Syntrophia; order Syntrophales; family Smithellaceae; genus FEN-1160. Next base: position 364 of record PLNU01000032.1, on the reverse strand, counting down.
AAGCAGATGCCAACAGCTTCAGCGTCATCAACAGATAGAGGAACGTAACAGACTAGGAATGATGAAGTCAAGAAAAAACCCCAGTGTTAAAAATAGAGAATTATTCTGAAAGCTTAAATATGCCGGAATCGCTTATTCCATTTTTTAATCAAAAGTGATACCAAGACGCTAAGGAATAATACCATTTCTAAATCAAAGATGATATCGATGCGGCAAGGAGGAGGCGTGTAGGGAACGGTCGCGACCGTTCCCTACAAATACGTCGAGGAAGCCGACGACGCTGCTAACAAAGATAGCGCTTTGATTTAGAATTGATGAAACCGTAAAAAGTCGGGAAACCCCTGTTTTGTCATTCCGGACTTGA
>PLNU01000036.1 GCA_003142835.1 Syntrophaceae bacterium | reverse complement strand
TGCTAACTTTCAATATACGAGGTGAAGACAGCGATTCCGGCGGATGGCAATCTTGAAATTTTTAATGGGCCTTTTTTTATTGACAACTTCCTGAAGTCGAGCTTATAGCTTTGTCTTTCAGAACACAACATTTCAGTAGAGTAGAGAGCTGGCGTAGTAGCTGCGTGCTCTATTTCCAGCTCCCTCTCATCAAACCGGACATTCGGTTTTCCCGAATACGGCTTTCCGATTATCTTCATCCGGATGCTTTCACATTCTGTGCCCAAGGAGCCTTGGTTGGAACTTCGTACAGGCCTAAGGAATCATAATAGTACCTGTCCGGATATGCCTTGTACCCAGAACTGTGGTAGTGGTGTTTCCGGCGCAAATATATTCTTATCCTGTAGACCAAGTATTGCTTGAAAGCAGACAGTGCTTTCGTGCAATTGCCAAATCGAAAGTAGCCGACCCATCCTCTGGCGACTTCATTAACTCTCCGGATCACATCTTCCGTCGGAATTGCACTGTACTGCTCATTTGTCAATCGCTTGATCTCTGAGCGTATATGCTTCAGTGCTTTCTTGGACGGTTCGATGTGGGGATATGTTTTCTCGGTTTTCTGCCCTCGTTTCCTGCCTATGCTGAAGCCAAGAAAGTTGAAGCTTTCTTGGCGTGCATCAACAACACGAGTCTTTTCCTCATTAAGTGTGAGGCCAAGATCACTGAGAACCAGCTTTACCCCTTTCAGTATCCGATCGGTATTGCCTCGGCATAAAATCACGCTATCATCGGCGTATCTTACCAGTCTTGCCCCTAGTTTCTCCTGCACCTTCTTGACTACCCATAACGTGTCAAGTACGTTCAGGTAGATATTGGCAAGTAAGGGAGATATTACTCCTCCCTGCGGTGTCCCTTTGTCATTCCCTTTGTATTCTTTCCTGCCGTCCTCACGTTCCTCCACAATCGGCGCCTTGAGCCACATCTTGGTAAGTTTCAGTATCTGCTTATCCATAATGCGCTTGGCTACCAACTGCATCAGCTTGTCATGAGCAATGGTGTCGAAGTACTTGGAAATGTCGGCGTCGATTACATCAGTTTTACTTGTAAAGAGATGTTTCTTTACATCTTCCACCGCCTGATGAGCATTCCGTTTCGGTCTGAATCCATACGAGTTGTCCTGAAAGTCGGCTTCGAAAATAGGCTCGATTACTATCTTCACTGCCATTTGCACTACCCTGTCCTTGATCACCGGTATTCCCAGCGGTCTCTTGCCGCCTGCCGCCTTAGGGATGTAAACCCTGCGGACAGCCTGTGGCTTGTAGTCTTTCCGCTTTAGTTCCCCTGCAATCTCTTCAAGATACTTCTCTGCTCCTCCTTCTCTCTCCTCAATGCTATCAAAGGTTTCGCCGTCAATTCCAGGCGCTCCCTTGTTCGCTTTGACAAGGTTGTAGGCATGGCTCAGGATGTCCGGCCTGTAAATCTTGTCATAGAGAAGATAGAATCGGTACTCTTTCTCCTGCTTGGCCTTCCGGTATAGTTTCCTCTGAAGTTCCCGAATCTTTTCTGGAGTTTTCAGCACTTCCGTGCAATCCCCTTTCCTTTACTTCTTCTGAACTTGATAAAAGTATTGCCCCTTCCCTCTCCCAAGGTTATGTTGTCCTTGGAATACAAGCGGTACTGTGAGCAACTCCGACTCCCTTGCCGACCCGGTAAAATTTCGTTTCCTTATATTTACCGGTTGCCCTCCTGTAGAGCATCGACAAGGGTCTCCCGTGCTCATTTTCGTATGGCTGCCCCTGCGTGTCACCCCTGTTACCACGGGAGTCCATCTATCGGTTCTGGTAGCTATCGTCAGGATAGATGCTCCGGTCTTCCCCCTTCCACTACGGGGTCGACAACTCCATTGTGATTTTCGAGGCTACATCCGGGTTCGCTCACGCTGCAACCCGCAGGTTTGCTCGACTCCCTAAAGGAGCCTTTGTCAGGAAACTTAGTGCTTCAGGTTACCCTTAACACCTCCCTCAAGCTACATGGGCGAACTACCGAACTCCCATGGTCGGACTTTAACCGACTAGTCATACGTTTTACACGGCATACAATGGTAATTCTTATTTTGAAAGCCATATTTCTCCTTGACTTTCCATTTGCATAAGGGCATTTATCAATCGTAATTTCTCTTAGTATCTCAGTAAACTCATCAGCCTAACCCTCAACTTTCCGGAGGCAGCCATGAAAATGATTTATCGGAAGTTGCAAATATTTTAGCCTTTAGGGGATTATTGCGTCCCTTGGAGGCTTTTGTTTTTAGTTTCAATAAATCTAAACAGAATAAACCGTAAAGGAGAACTGCAATGAAATTATTTTTTAAAATTATTGCCGGGATATTGCTGTTCATCATCATTTGCCTAGGCGGCTTTATAATTGTTAAGACAAATGACGTTAATAAAGGAAAGGTGCTTGCAGAGCAGGAATATAAAAATACTCACTGCAATTTGTTTGAAAATTTCGGCTCAGTAAAAAAACTTTCCATCATACCGCTCATTGATTATGTTGCGGCGGAACCAGGTCTGAAAACGGAAGCAGGTGTTTCATATCTGATACGGGCTGACGATACGGTTATCCTGATGGATGTTGGTTATAATCAGCATGGCGCACACCCTTCTCCTCTTCTTCAAAACATGGATAAACTCGGGGTGAAAATCAATGACATCGACATATTGTATTTCAGTCACCCGCACCTTGATCACGTAGGCGGCATGAACGAAGCGAAAGAGCAGACATTCAGTCTCACTCGCGGAAAGTTCGATATGTCAAAAATCACCGCTTACTCTTCTGTAGAAATGAAGCAATCCGAAATGACTCCTGTTGGGAAAATAATAGTGAATCAAGAACCGTTTATCCTTAAACCGGGCATAGGCAGCATCGGCGGCATCCCCCGTCATCTTTTTATGGCGGGTAAAGTATATGAGCAGAGTCTTGCCATCAATGTCAGCGGGAAGGGAATTGTCCTGATCGTCGGCTGTGGTCACCAGGGCATTGATAAGATACTAGAGCGGACGCGCACGCTTTTCAAAGAACCAATTTACGCAATTATCGGGGGACTTCATTACCCTGTACATGGCGGGAGAATTATGATGGGGCCGGTGGATGTTCAGTATATCGTCGGTACCGATGCACCTCCTTGGAGGGGTTTGAATGAATCCGACGTTTTGTCTGCGATTGATCTCATTAAAAAATCAAATGCGGCAATCGTTGCTCTGTCATCGCACGACAGTTCGGACTGGGTTCTTGGCAAGTTCAAGGAGCATCTGGGGAAACGAGCTGTTGAACTGAAAGTCGGCATGGAGATTAAAATATGATTGTGCATTTTCATAACTCATCCAAATGAAACAGAGTCAATCGAGGGCGTAATTTTCAAAACCTTAACCGATAACATGCTGCATTACGAATGGTAATCCTTGCCTTCAGCTAACACGGCAGAGTGTTGATTCGTAGGTGAAGTAGTGGATCCGAGCCCTCCTTACATACTATTCCCACCACTTATTCCGTGTCCATCTTACATATCATTCATAAAATAATTCCGAATTGACAACGCCAAGGATTTTGCCTATATAGCCGCAGGTTCGTGGAGGGCCGTTTGTGATTTATTTGCGCAACGTCAACTTGTCTTTTCTTGATAAAAAGTTGTTTGACAGTATCAACTGGACAATTCATCCCAAAAGCCGCATCGGCCTGGTTGGCGATAACGGCACGGGAAAAACTACTCTGTTTAGAGCAATACTTGGGCAAGTTCATCTCGACTCAGGCATCATTGATATTCCCAACAGAAAGCAAAAAACAATCGGCTATCTGCCGCAAGACCTGGTGGAACTTGAATCTATCACCCTGATCGAGTTTCTCAAGAAAAAAAGCGGGATTGCCGCACTGGAAGAATCCATAAAACAACTGGAGAATCAAATCTCTCAGTCCAAACAAAATACACCTGAATACAAGAAACTTTCCCAAAACTACTCCGATGCAACGGCGCACTTTGCTGCCCTGGATGGTTATGCTTTTGAAGCCAGAGCCAAACAGGTGCTCAAAGGCTTCGGGTTTAAAGAAAGTGACTTTACTCAAAGTTGTTCTTTATTCTCCGGCGGCTGGAAAATGCGTATCCTTCTTACTTCGATTCTTCTGGCAAGGCCGGACATCATGCTTTTGGATGAACCGACAAATCATCTGGACACTGAAAGCATGGAATGGTTGGAGTCTTACCTCAAAGACTACCCGGGAACAATCATCGTTATTTCTCATGATCGTTTCTTTCTCGATAAGATCGCTCTGCAAATTGCCGAGCTCTCCTCCTTTAATATTCATATTTACAAGGGTAACTATTCTCACTTTTTAAAAGAAAAAGTAAGACGGCACGCCGCCTTGAAAAAAGAAATGGAATTGCAAAAAGCGCAAATTAAAAAAATTGAAGAATTTGTGGAACGCTTCCGTTACAAAGCAACCAAAGCTGCTCAGGTGCAAAGCCGCGTTAAAATGCTGGAGAAATTTTCCGCGGTGACGCTCGAAGCAAAAGCTAAAAGCGTAACCATGAGATTCCCCGAAGGCAAAAAAAGCGCCAAAGAAGTAGTCAAGGCAATTGACCTGGGGCATAGCTACGGCAGCTTAAATGTGTTTGGCAATCTAAATTTTACTTTATTCCGCGGCGATAAGGTGGCTTTTGTCGGCGTCAACGGCTCCGGCAAATCAACATTATCGCGACTGCTTAGCCTTTCGGAGCAACCTTCTTGCGGATCAGTAAAATATGGCGATGGCGTTAATATGGCTTTCTTTTCTCAGGAAAGCTCGGAAAACTTAAATTACGAAAAGACTATCCGGGATGAAATAAATTCCGTACCTTCACATGCTTCTGATCAGAATAAACGCAACCTTCTGGGCGCTTTTTTATTTTCAGGAGATGATATTTTTAAACCGGTATCTGTCCTTTCCGGCGGAGAAAAATCGCGGCTTGCTCTTTTAAAAATTATGCTTCTCGACACCAATTTTCTGATCCTTGATGAACCAACCAACCATCTTGATCTGAAGACTAAAGATATTTTTCAAAACGCGCTGATCAACTATCACGGCACTATAGCCATCGTTTCGCATGACCGCTATTTTCTGGATCATCTTGTCAATAAAGTTTCTGAACTAAAGGACGGATCAATCAACGACTATCATGGCAATTACACATATTTTATCGAAAAACGCAGCCAGGCAATCACCCAAACAAAAGATGAAAACATTTCACAACTATCATCTAAAGAACAGGCCTTTAAGCCCAAAGATAAAAAGAGATTGGAAGCCGAGGAGAGAAACAAACTTTCCAAAATAAAAAATACCTGGAAAAAAGAACTCACGGCTGTGGAAGAAAAGATAGAATTACTTGAAGCAAGAAAATCCGGACACGAAACCTCGCTTTGCGATCCGCAGACACACAAAGATTCTGCTAAAATTAAGGAACTCCAGATAGAATTGAAAGATATTACGGCTCAGTTGGAAAATTATTATAATATCTGGACGGACATCAGCTCCAAATTGGAAAAACTCACCATAACCAACACCAACATCGTCTTAGGCCAATATGATTAAAAATATATTAAGCCCCATCTAACATGGGTTTTTCCACATTTTGATACCAGGAAGCAGGATCAGTCAAGAATTCTTCAGTATCGCGCAAAGAAAGAAGATGATCACGCTCGACACTGGCTATCAAATTAAAGAAGGCTTTTTCCTTGGGATCGGTGCTTTCTTTCTCCAGTTTTGTATAAAGAGCTACTCCTCTGGCTTCAAAATCAATCGCTGTGCGTATTGCCTTCAAATCGTCTTCGCTGCCGGCAATGCGGGCAGCCTTTTTACCCGACATCGATTGTAATATACTGCCGGATAAAGATTTCTTTACTTTCAGCGGAAC
>PLNU01000144.1:13301-16777 GCA_003142835.1 Syntrophaceae bacterium | reverse complement strand
GTTTCGCCGGAAATAACATTGAGACCATCACCGAAAGAAACGTGAAGTTCGTCAATGATAGCGAAGTTTTTTATGCTCAGATCATTCAGCATTTTTCCTTTTTTCTGGCTCCTGAAGGTAGCGCGCCCCAGCCAAGCTTGGAGCGTAAAATTTCCCCGTAACTTCGATGCGGTGATAGAACTAAATTTGTCACATATTTTGACTTCTTTATGTTTATTACATCGCCGGATTTGATCGAAAAAGCTTCCTGCCCGTCCAGTGTCACTGTGGCGCCTTTTCCCTTAGACCAAAGGGTTAAATGCAAATTGGAATCTTCCGGAAAAATAATCGGCCTGTTGGTCAGGGTATGCGGGCAAATAGGATTGATAATGATTAAATCTTTCCCGGGAAAAACAATCGGCCCGCCCGCGGAAAGTGAATAAGCGGTAGAACCGGTGGGAGTGGAAACAATCAGACCATCCGCTTTATAGGTTGTCAGATATTGCTTGTTTATCACCGTTTCCAGCTCAATAATACGGGAAAGATTGCCTCGGTTGATCACCACATCATTCAAAACAATACCTGAGCCAATATTGGTTTTACCGCGGCTGATGATAGCCTCCAGCATCATTCTTTTTTCTGTGATAAACTTGCCTGACAAAATTAATTCGAGCGCCGCGAACATTTCGTTTAAATTAACTTCAGTGAGATAACCGAAGCTTCCCATATTAATCCCCAGAATGGGAACATCATGCCTGGCCACATGGCGCGCCGTACGCAGCATGGTGCCGTCGCCACCTAAAACAGCGATTAAATCCGCTTTAAGGGGTAAATCATCTCTGGAGTATCCGCCTCGAATGCCTAATGCGGCGGCAGTCCCGGCTTCCAGAAAGACTTCCACGCCCCTTTCCTCCAACCATTTTTTTAATGATCCGGAGTACTGCGCGCTGCTTTCTTTTTCGACGTTGGCAACAATTCCGATTTTCTTGATTTTCATGGCCATAAACCCCAAAATATCAAAGTCAGTAACATAAAAAAAAGCTACTGTCCACGGATAAATAATATATGCGTATAGCTAGAAACTCTTTGAATTTGCAAGGTAATTTTCACATTTAAATCCTTGACAGATTTGGCTCTAATAATATACGGTGCACCTCCGTGAGGTGATTATTTATGGGTTTACTTAAAGGCAATTTCAGCTTTGCTCAGTTTCATGTAGATGGACAATTACCAGAGGCTTTTTTAAACTTTGTCAATAGCCGGATCAAAGCCAATTCGTTTCGCGAGACAGCCAAGTCAACAGAAGAAAAATGTCTGGGATGGGTTTCACTCACAGACGTGTTGGATGCCGATTTTGAAAATGCTAATTACGCGCTGGGAGATTACCTTATTTTTTCCCTTCGTGTTGACCGTAAGTTGATTCCTCCTAAATTAATGAGGATCAAGTTGTTGGAAGAAGAAAGACGCTTCCTGGCCGAAAGCGGTAAAAACAGGATCAATAAATCAATGGCCGCGGGTATTAAAGAAAAGGTGAAACTGGAACTGCTGACCAGGCTTGATCCCGTACCTTCTTTTTACGATATTTGCTGGGCCGTGGGACAAAACAAAATTTATTTTTCTTCGCTTGCCGACAAAGTCGCCGATGATTTTGCCGATTTGTTCAAAAAAACTTTTTCGTTAAACATCCGGCGCTTTCTGCCACAGGAAAATCCGCTGATAGCCGGTAAACCTGGCGAGGCAGTAGGGCCTCCCCCGGAAATTTCTCTTATCGGCCGGGAATTTTTAACGTGGCTCTGGTATAAATCTGAGGAACGCAACGGCAGAATAACCATAGCTCAAGGCGAAGAAGTGGAATTGAACTTCTTAAAACGGATTGTTCTGGAGGCTGGTGAAGGTGAATATTCCCAGGGCGTTGTCTGCCATGGAATTCACGCTGAACTCAAAGAAGGCAAAGAAGCAATCCGCCAGGGGAAAAAAGTAAAAGAGGCAGGAATTAAATTATCTTATAATCAAAATGAATGGGAATTCACCTTCAAGGCCGATTCTTTTCATTTTCAATCGTTGAAACTTCCGGCAATGGATTGGCAGGAAACACCCGAAGACCCTTCCGGCCATCTTCTGGAACGTATTTACCTTATCGAAAACGCGGTTAAAACAATGAACAATTTATATGAATCATTTTTACGTATTCGTTTTTCAGCCCAGTGGGAAGAAAAAGAGCTGAAATCTTTGGCCGGATGGTTAAAGCGGTAATTGACAATTCCAATTATAATACTCTTTCTAAATCAAAGATGATATCGAGGCGGCAAGGAGAAGGCATGTAGGGAACGGTTTCAAACCGTTCCCTACNNGGGACTGCTCCCCGAGCAGTCCAAAACACGGCACTTTCTGTCATTACCCGGACTCATACCCAGGCACGCGTGACCTTTAGGTTATTCGCCGGGGTTCCCTGCCGGGCTGCGCTGCTAACAAAGATAGCGCTTTAATTTAAAATTGGAATAAATATGTCTAGCGTACAAGGTAAGGCTGCAGAATATCATCCAGCATTTTCCTTTGATTTTCGAAATCAACTTCCGATTGTATTGGCGGGAGCTTAATCATTTCACAGTAAACAATGCTTACGCGGGAAAATGGTTTAGGAACCATGAATTTATCCCAGCTACTTAAGTACCAGGCGTTTTCGGCCTTGACATATCCCGGCAGGATAACCGCGTCCGCTGCATGAGCAAGGCTGATTGCGCCCGGTTTAGCTACACCTGCCGGACCACGCGGCCCATCCGGAAAAAGAATTGCCAGACCGTATTTTTTCAATCTATTGGTCATCTCTCTTAAGGCTGGACCACCATCGCGGGAAGAAGAGCCACGAACCGGATACCAGCCTGCTTGTCTTGCAACCCCCGCGGAAATCTCTCCATCCAGGCTTTTCGAAGCCATCATACTGGGATTATATTTTCCATACTTTTTACCATAAAAAAATGCGGAAAAGAACTGCTGATGCCACGCGCAAATTAAAACCCTGCCACCGTGCTCTAAATAATTCAGCCAGGGTTCTTCATTCACTATCTTTAAACGTAAAGTCGCACAATATGAACGAAGCAGCCAGTATATAATCTTACTGGCCATTTTTGTCGTTGCTAACTTGCGTAATTTTTTAAACATATTTGCCTCGCCCGGTTCATTAATTTAAAAATAACCATGAATGATCATAACACGCAAGAATTAATTTTTTATTCCAATTCTAAATCAAAGCGCTATCTTTGTTAGCAGCGCAGCCCGGCAGGGAACCCCGGCGAATGCCTGGGCATGCCTGGTGGCAATCTTTATATTATCAAAAACTTATGGGATTGCTTCGGTCGGTTTCACTCCCAAAGACATTGTGACACAGTCTCATTCGCCGTGTTTCCCTACAAGGCATATTCCAGAGACATCTTGTCTTTACACCCTCCCTCTATCTCAAGGGAGGAAGATTTATTTGCGGACTGTTCGGGGAACAGTCC
>PLNU01000144.1:10256-13295 GCA_003142835.1 Syntrophaceae bacterium | reverse complement strand
TTGCGACACAGTCTCGAATGCCGGGTCGCATCCTCCTTGCCGCCTCGATATTATCTTTGATTTAGAATTGATGCTCTCGTCAAAAGTCCAGAAATTCCCTCCCACAAGAGGGGGGGGAATGGGTTTTTGCGAGTCCGTCAGAATTGGTAGTTGAAACTATTGTTTTGGGGCTGTTTTTTGTTTTTCTTTGGCTTTCTTCTCTTCTTTAGCTTTTTTTTTGGCTTCGTTATCCTTCTTTAATTTTTCTTCTTCGGCTATTTTAATTTTAGTTTCACTGATTAAATATTCCACCTTGTAATCAAGGCCAATATTAGCGAAATCCGTCGCTATCTTTTCAAAACGTGTCATGGCCGCCGAATATTTTTTCTGCGTGAAATAAAACTCCCCCACATAAAATTCATGCTCGGCCTGCTTTTGTTTGCATTCCCGGATTAATTTCTCGGCCAGAGTAGCAAATTTGCTCTCCGGATAACGCGCAACCAGCCTTTCAAATTCTTTCCTAGCCTTTACTGTTTCCGTCTGATCGCGATCGATTGCCTCTATCAGATGGTAATGACACATTCCCATCTGATAGATGGCATATGGAACATTTTCATTGGTCGGATGGAGGTTGACAAAATCGCTGTACGCGGTTTCCGCTTCTACGTATGCTTTATCGCTAAAATATCCTTTATCACTAAAATAAGAATCAGCTATTCCCATATCAGCTAAAACAGCCAGATTATGCAGGGGATACTCCTCCCTGAGCCGTGTAAAATATTCACGTGCTTTTTTATAATTACCATTCTGATACTCAAGGGCACCGCGCGAATACAGCCCCTCCGGCGTTCCTTTTACCATTTCATTCTTCTTAAAAAATGACAACTGACAACCGGCAATACAAAACAACATTATAATCGTCAAAATAATTATTCTTATTTTCACTATTAACCCTGCCCTCATTTAATTAATTAAAATACTATAAACCCTTTTTAGCAAAAGCTTCCAACTTATCTTTCGGAACCAGCCCGATCAGGGTATCCAGAACCTTCCCGTCTTTGAATAGAATAAGTGTGGGAATACTGCGCACACCGTAATTAACGGCCGTTTTCTGGTTTTCATCAACGTTTAACTTCATAATCTTGACACTGTCTTTTAACTGCGAGGCCAGCTCTTCAACAATTGGGCCGATAGCTTTGCATGGCCCGCACCAGGGCGCCCAAAAATCGATGATCACCGGCTTTCCACTTTTCAGAACTTCACCTTCAAAATTATCATCGGTGGCGACACCTAAAAATTCATTACCCATATATCGCAACCTCCTTAATCTCTTTCATTTGAAGTTGTATATGTCACAGCGGGTTGAAAAAAGTCAAATGCTATTTGCCTGCAACAAAGCTCGCATGATTTCTTTGACTGTTGAATCAATGACATTGACTGTTGAATACTCATTTGTTATAAATCCAAATATATAAGGAGGTTTTATGGGATTGTTAGGAGTCATTTCCGGCACAATAATTATGGAAAGAAGTGATCTGGTAAAGAACAGTAAATTCAAGCTGATGAAAAATGAATTCGGCCAGGCATTGGTACTGTTATCGGATAAAATTGCTTTGATTCTCCGGCACGGCAATGATCTCGATAGCCACATTTTACCGCACATGATTAATCATGCGGCCAACCTGCGGGCGCTCAAAGATCTGGGCGTAACCGAAGTTGTGGGAATTAACTCCACCGGTTCATTAAAAAAAGATTTGTGCCCGGGAATGATTGTTATTCCCGATGATTTCATTACGCTGACCGTCACCCCGACCATTCATGAAAATAGCGCGGTACATATCACTCCATCATTAAATGGAAAAGTGCGCCAAAAGCTCATCAAGGCAGCACAAAACTGCAAAATTTCAGCCCTCGAAAAAGGAACTTACTGGCAAGTTCCCGGTCCCCGGCTGGAAACAAAAGCGGAAATTAAAATGATGTCTAATTTTGCCGATATTGTGGGCATGACAATGGCCAGCGAAGCGGTAGTCGCGCTGGAAATGGATATACCCTATGCCTCTGCCTGTTCCATTGATAATTTCGGCAATGGCCTGAAAGAAAAACCTTTGAGCATGGAAGAAATAACAGCCGGGATCCGTAAAAACGCCGACTTGATGATTAGCCTGCTCAATAGCTATTTGAAAATATCACCTTAGAACGCGCCCAACTGGCAAGGCTTAATCTTGATTTGCAGTGTTTCACAGGCAGAGGATACTTTCATGCGGGGTAGATTAAGCTGTTTCGCTATCGTCCAGGCCGCAGCACAAGGCAGACGGCCGTCGCAAAGCGCATTATTAATAGCTTGTTTTAAATCAGACACAATTTCTTTTGCGGGCTGCACAATTTTTTTCTGCGGACTGTAACCAAAAAGACCCAATTGGCATTCAATAATATTGATATTTAAAATATCAAGGGCTATACCAACCTCGCCTAAAGCTACTGCTTTTCGCCTGGCGATTTCTTCCGCAGCCGGACAGGTAACATTATTTTCTTTTGCCGCTTGCAGTATTTCCTGCTTCAGATCCTCATTGACCTTCGTCTGCTTCGGATGCTTTTCAAAATATTTACCTTTATCTGAGTGGGTCATAATCATTTTCCTCTATTAAAGAACTATTTTATATTATGAGTGGGTTCAATCGCTGAGAGCGCTTGCGTATCCAGTGTCTTGAATCCCTTCTGTTCCAGAAGTTTTTCTGTTTTCTGGGTCTGGTCAACATCAACCACAAACACCGCTTTTTTCGAACTCTCCAAGACAAAACCATAGGCATTGTTGATGTTGATGCCTTCCTGATAAAGCAACTGCATCAGATTATCCAGTCCTCCGGGCTTGTCGTCAATGAGCACGGCCAGCACACTGCGTAAATGCACGGTTACCCCCGCTTTGGTCAGAGCAGCTTCCGCTCGTTTAGGATCATCCACAATCAGATTTATAATGCCAAATGTATCCGCCGTGGATATGGTTGTCGCCCGGATATTGATCTTTTCCTTACCCAGAACGCTGGTTAGATGAGCAATTTTGCC
>PLNU01000144.1:4191-10180 GCA_003142835.1 Syntrophaceae bacterium | reverse complement strand
GCGCGTTTGGGAATGACCTAAATGTTATGCGACGCGCCCTTCGCTGAACATTACGGCTATATTAACACGTCCACCCCCTACCCCCGCCAGCGGGGGACACGCAATGACATTGCGACACAGTCTCACAAGCCGGGGACTTTTTAGGGATCATCAGTTTAGTCCTTGCGGTTGTCAATAACCCTCACCGCCTTCCCCTCCCCTTTGGGTATACTGTCCGGCTCCACCAAATCAACTTTTGGTGTGATCAGAAGTTCGCCCTTTAATTCCTCGGCAATTTTCTTCCTTAAATTCTCCAGTTGCTTTATGTCTCCGGCAAAATATTTTTTATTTACTTCCACTTTGACCGTCATGGAATCATTGAATTCATCACGATCGAGAATAATCAGGAAGTTTGTGCCCACATCGGGAATTTCCATCAGCTTCTTTTCAATTTGCATGGGGAAAATATTCACCCCTTTGAGAATCAGCATGTCGTCAGTACGTCCTTTGATCCTTTCAATACGACGGTGGGTTCGGCCGCAAGGGCAGATTCCCGGAATAATTCTGGTTAAATCTTTAGTCCGGTAACGTAAAAGCGGCATGCCTTCTTTTTGAATTGAAGTCATCACCAGTTCACCTTCCTGGCCATCGGCAACCGGCTCAAGAGTTTTGGGATCGATAATCTCCACCAGAAAACTATCTTCCCAGATATGCATGCCATCCTGATATGGACATTCAAAAGCCACACCCGGTCCGTTCATTTCGGACAGGCCATAGGAGTTGAACGCTTTATAGCCGTATATTCCCTCAATCTTACGCCGCATTTTTTCTGTGTGCGGCTCCGCTCCAAGGAAAGCAATCTTTACTTTTGTATCTTTACGCGGATCAAGCTTGAGCTCGGTAAATACTGTTGAAAGGTGCAAAGCATAACTGGGAATAACATGGACAACGGTTGTTTCAAAATCCATCATCAGTTGAATTTGACGTTTGGAGTTTCCCGCGCCTGCGGGAATAACCAGCGCGCCGATCTTTTCCGCGCCGTAATGAAAGCCGAGACCACCGGTAAAAAGGCCATAAGTCATCATATTTTGAAAAACATCGCTTTTGCGCATCCCGGTCATAAACATGCAGCGCGCCAAAAGATTTGACCAGACAGAAATATCGTGAGCTGTATGGAAAACTACCGTGGCACGTCCGGTTGTTCCCGAAGATGAATGCATCCTGACCAGCTCATCTTTAGGTACTGCTATAAATCCGTAAGGCCAGTGTTCGCGCAAATCATCTTTCGTGGTAAAGGGAAACTTTTGAATATCCTGAAGAGATTTTAACGAATTCGCGCTTAATTTTTTTTCTTTGAAGAGTTTGCTGTAATAATAAGATTTTTCTGTTCTTTTAACTGTTTCTTGGAGTCGGGCCAGCTGCAATTCTTCCAATTTCTTCCGGTTGAGTGTTTCTACATCCTTTTCCCAGTACATTTAATCCTCCGCCACATCGGCATTTCTTTCTTTTNNTCGCACACTACCCTGCCCTGCCTTACTAAATAATCCAGATGCTTTTTCACTAAAACAAGTTCATTAAATTCAAAAAATTCAATCGGCTTTCTGGGCTTTCCATAGATCAGCCAGGCGGCGGCAATCTCCTGAAGAGATCGAGGTCGCCTGAGAAATTCCAGCAGCCTGGCCTCGCGTTCGTAGATGACATTTTCGTAACTGCCCCAAAGATCACCGGGATTCTCTTCGAAAAGACCGGTATCATGGCAGGTAATCCACCTTTTAGCTGGAATTGCTTTCAGACGATGGATGGACTTGATCGTGTCTTCAATACTGGAAGCAACATCGCCATACCAGGGGCCAAACGGCGTCAGATCGTAATCTCCCAAAAAGAGAATTTCTTCCGCCGGAAAAAAGAAAGACAGATGACCGGGGGTATGTCCCGGCGTGGCAATCACCTGCACCTGCACGTTCCCCAGATCAATTTTTTCATCGTCTTCAATAAAGCGCGCTTTCTGCAATGGTTGATAGTTAAACATCTCCAGCATTACTTTTTTCCAGTAATCACGTTGATGGGCTTCTTTCAAACCATACCAATCCAGAAATATTTCAATATCAGTAAGAGGCGGAAAATCGCGGGCGGAAATCCACTTGGGGCAATCTGCAAAAAGATGCATATAATGAATATGGTCTTCATGCCAGTGGGAAAGCCAGACCAGATCAACTCCGCCCTTCTTTTGCAGGCGTTTTAGTTTCTCCAAATCGGAGGCGGGATCAATGATCACCCGCGCTTCGTCACCTTCAATATACAGCGAATGATTAAACGGGTATCTGCCGCCGTTTTCACCACAAACAAAACGAATCCGTCCGAACTGCCGATCTTCCATATCTTTATACTCCATTTTTTTTGACTATAAATAATTATCAGCATAATTTCCACGATTATTACTGAAGATAACACGGCAGTAAGGAGAAGGCGACGGGGGGAAGTATATTGGAATATGTTTTGTCTAATTTTTAGTTTTGACCAACAAGACAGACATGCTCAACGATATATGGGGATTTTCGACAGGAGTGAATCCCGCTTTTTGAGCTATTTGTAAAGTTTCGGCAAATTGAGTTTTTGTAACATGAAACTTCGGCTCCACCATCAGAAACTTACCCTCATCTTTTAACAAAGAATGTAATTGGGCAAAGAATCTGAGCTTGTCCGGCACCTCATGCGCCATCCAAAATGCCAGAATAAAATCAACCTTCCCCTCAACACCCAGTGATGCAGACGAACTCAAATGGAGGGTTATGCGTTTTTCCATTCCGCGCTGTTTGGCGCGCTTTTTAATAGCCGCAAGCATCTTTCCCTGTATATCCACCGCGATTACCCGCGCGCCTTCGCCCGCCATTCGGGCCATGGGAATTGTAAAATAACCCATCCCTGGCCCGACATCCAAAATATTATCTCCTTCCTTTATGTAAGGCTGAAGAATTTTATCAGGATTATGGATGAGCCTGCGGAACACATTGTCAAATGTGAAGCATAGCGAACGCGGACAGACATGCTTCCCTCGGAAAAAGAAATAATCGGCAATTTTACTCATATAACCTATCCCGTCATTTATTGACAACCCGGTTAATCTCCATAATATTTTTTAAAAGCCGGAAAGTCAAACGTATTTGCCGGCACTTATTCCATTTCTAAATCAAAGCGCTATCTTTGTTGGCAGCGCAGCCCGGCGTATGAAACTGTGTCGCAATGTCTTTGCGGTGAGCCGAAGCCCCGAGCAAAGCGTGCGGGGAATGTAATGAGNNGTGTCTGAATATATTAAGATTGCCACGTTCACTGCCGTGAACTCCATGACAAATGAGGATTGCGACACAGTCTGGGCATGCCTGGGGCGTCGTCTGGCTTCCTCAACGTATGTGTAGGAACGGTCGCGACTGTTCCTACACGCCTTCTCCTTGCCGCCTCGATATCATCTTTGATTTAGAAATGGGATAATTCGTATTTTATATCCTGTTTGCCCAAGTTTTTTATTTGGAAAATACAAAAAGTTATGCAATACTAATCCAATAGAACAATTATCTCTAGCCTGACATTGGGGATACAAACATGATAAAAAAATACATCTTAGCCCTTGATCAGGGCACCACCAGTTCCCGTGCCATCATTTATAACCGCGAAGGAGCAATCGTCAAAATAGCCCAAAAAGAACTTACCCAAATTTATCCAAAAGCCGGCTGGGTAGAGCATGATCCGATGGAAATCTGGGGATCTCAGAGCGGTGTAGCCAGTGAAATACTGGCAACAACCGGGATCACAGCGGAAGAGATTGCGGCAATAGGCATCACTAATCAGCGCGAAACCACCATAGTCTGGGAAAAGCAAACCGGAAAACCGGTTTACAACGCGATTGTCTGGCAGTGCCGCCGCACCGCGGGAATATGTGATGAGCTTAAAGCCTCGGGGATGGAAAAATACATTCGCGAAAACACGGGGCTCGTGCTTGACGCTTATTTTTCCGGAACTAAAGTAAAATGGATACTCGATAATGTGGAAGGAGCCCGACAAAAGGCGCAAAACGGCGAACTGCTCTTCGGCAACGTCGATACATGGCTGATCTGGAACCTAACAAAGGGTAAGGTGCATGTAACAGATTACAGCAACGCCTCCCGCACAATGCTTTTCAACATAAAAGAGCTCAAATGGGATGAATATATTTTAACTAAGCTCGACATACCGGCCTCCATGCTGCCAGCGGTAAAACCATCAAGTGCGGTTTACGGCGTTACGGATGCAAAGATACTGGGAGCTGAAATTCCTATTGCCGGAGACGCGGGCGATCAGCAGGCTGCGCTGTTCGGACAGGCCTGCTACAGCCCGGGGATGGTTAAGAACACATACGGCACCGGCTGTTTCATGCTTATGCTGACAGGAGAAAAGCTGGTGCATTCGGAAAACGGACTGCTGACTACCATCGCCTGGGGTGTAAACAACAAAGTTGAATATGCCCTGGAGGGAAGTATTTTTATCGCCGGTGCTGCAATTCAGTGGCTGCGCGACGGCCTAAAAATTATCTATGATGCAAAAGACAGTGATTATTTCGCCACAAAGGTCCCCGATTCACTTGGCGTTTATGTCGTCCCCGCCTTTGTCGGCCTCGGCGCTCCATACTGGGATATGTATGCCCGGGGCGCAATTCTTGGTTTGACCAGAGGAACAACGACCAATCACATCATCAGGGCTACACTGGAATCAATTGCCTATCAAACCCGCGATGTTCTGGAAGTTATGCGTACCGATTCCGGCATCGGGTTACGGGAATTGCGCGTGGACGGCGGAGCCTGCGCGAACGACTTCCTGATGCAATTCCAGTCGGATATCCTCGGGGTTCCCGTGGAGCGGCCCGAGATAATTGAAACAACAGCCCTGGGGGCTGCCTATTTGGCCGGTCTGGCGGTCGGATTCTGGAAAGATCAGTCGATGATCGCCGAACAGCGGAAGGTAAATCGAAAATTCAGACCTTACATGAGTGATGATAAAAAAGAAAAACTCTATGCCGGCTGGAAAAAAGCAGTGAAACGCTCCATGCATTGGGAAGAAGAGACTTAAGAAAGGCACAAAGGGGCAGAGGGACAAAGGGACAAAGCGTAACGCAATGCGCGGAGCCCGGCGAATAACCTAATAACCTGAAGGTCACACGAGGTCACACGTGCCGGGGCACAAAAGAAGAGGCGTAGTATCAGATGATAAAGACGGATGTGATCGTCATCGGCGGAGGCGCCACCGGCTGCGGTATTGCCAGGGATCTGGCGCTGCGCGGTATTCCCCATTGCCTCATAGAAAAAGGCGACTTCGCGGCAGGAGCCACCGGCGCCTGCCATGGCCTGCTGCACAGCGGCGGCAGGTATGTTGTTACCGACCCGATAGCCGCCCGGGAGTGCTACGAGGAAAACCTGATCCTCAGGAGAATCGGCGAAAAATGCGTCGAGCAAACGGGGGGACTGTTCGTGCGTCTGCCCGGTGATTCCAAACGGTTCCGGGAATTATTTCTCAGGGGCTGTGAAGAAGTAGGCATCCCCGCTGAAGTCATTTCCTCGACCAAGGCCATTGATCTGGTTCCCAACCTGAATCCTGAAATCGAAGAAGCGATCAAAGTTCCCGATTGCTCCATTGATCCGTTCCGCCTGTGCATGCTTAATATTAGAACTTCGCAGCTTCGGGACGGCATTATCTTCACACGGCATAAAGTTACGGAAATTGTCAAATCACACGGCCGTTGTATCGGTATTAAAGCCACCGATCAGGCAACCGGTGAAGTGAGGGAAATCCGCGGTAACATCATTGTTAACGCGACCGGCGCATGGGCAAATATGATCGCCTCTCTTGCCGGTTGTGAAGTACCCATGACTCTGTCCAAAGGCTCTTTGGTCATTACCAATCACCGCCTGACCAATATGGTAATCAACAGACTGAGGCCGCCGTCCGACGGTGACATAATAGTACCCAATGAGGCCGTTTGTTT
>PLNU01000144.1:0-4148 GCA_003142835.1 Syntrophaceae bacterium | reverse complement strand
GGTATGTATAGTATCGTGGGAGGTAAACTTACAACATTCCGTCTGATGGCGGAAAAGATGGTCGATACCATAATGGCTTCTTTTAAGCTCAAAAGAGCCTGCGAAACGGCGGAAATACCGCTGGACGGGCAGGAGGAATTGAGCGGTTATCCACTTTCCAAGCGGCTGGCGGATATGAAAGATATTGTCTGCGAATGTGAACTGGTTAACAGGAAGGAAGTGGAACGGATTATCAAACAGACCGGCACACGAAATGTCGGCGATATCCAGCACCGGACGCGCCTGGGCATGGGACCATGCCAGGGTGGTTTCTGCACTTTTCGGGCACTTGGTATAATGAATGATATGAGTGTCATATCGCCCGAGCAGTCTATGGAGATGTTGCGGGGATTTCTCCAGCGCCGGTTCAGAGGAATAAGGTACGCTCTCTGGGGTGATCAACTTCAGGAAGAACAGCTCGTGGAATATATCTATTTGGGCATCCTGGCCATGGAGAAACCACAATGAGCGTTACCGAATACGACGTCATTATCATCGGAGCGGGAGTAGCAGGCCTGACAGCGGGAGCGTTTCTTGCCGGGCGCGGTTTTAAAGTCGCCCTCGTCACCAGCGGGGAACCGACAGCTTGTCTTTCTACCGGCTGCATCGACGTTTGCTCCCGCGATCATAATCCTCTGCTCGGCATTAAGGAACTTCCACCTGCGCACCCCTTTCACCTTGTCCCCGAGCAAACGATCAGGGAGTCGCTTAATAATTTTCAGGCGGCCATGATGGATATGGGAATCCCCTATGCCGGCGCTCTTACAGAAAATCGCTTTGTTCTTTCTGCGCTGGGCACGTTTAAGACTTCCTGCCTCGTTCCTTCAACAATGAAAGCAGCGCCGCAAGACACTAAGGACAGTATACACATCATCTCCTTTCGCGGGCTCAAGGATTTTTATCCCAGCTATATCATCTCCCGGCGCAAGAATACTAAATTTTCAGTATATGATGCCGGTGTTTCCAGCACCATGGGTATCGCGTCACATTTCGAGGAAAAAGAATTTCTCGAATCCTTTATTGTCTGGCTTAAAGGACAAAACATTGACGAAGATAAGATTGCCTTCCCCGCCGTTCTCGGTCTGGAATCGGCAGCCGAAATTGTCAAAACGATAGCAACCCGTGTGGGAAAGCCCGTCTTTGAAATCCCGACCATACCGCCATCAATGCCCGGCAGAAGGTTGTTCAACGCGCTGAAAGATTATTTCCGCAAAAAGGGCGGCACCATCTACTGGGCCTGGCCGGTCGTGGGAATAGAAAAGGCGGGCAGACTGATTGAAGCGGTTGTGACACAGTCCGAGGGAAGGCCCAACAGCCTTAATGCCAGAGCCTTTATTCTTGCCACAGGATCATTTGTCGGCGGTGGACTTGTAGCAGGGCGGGAAACAATTACCGAAAATATTTTCAATCTGCCGGTACACGTTCCCGGCCCAAGGGAGACATGGTTCGATAATGATTATTTTTCTTTCAACCACGGCATTGGCAAGGCGGGAATCATGGTGGATTCATCGCTGCGTCCCGCAGGAACGCCTTGGGAAAATATTTTTGTGTGCGGCGGTATCCTGGCTGATACAGAGATATTGAAAAACGGGTGCGGTCACGGCCTGGCCATGGCGACAGCCCATGTGGCGGCGAAATCCTGCATGGAGTATATTCGATGAATTTCGAACACTGCATACGCTGCACTATCTGTGTGGAGAATTGTCCCGTATTGCGGGTCAACCCGGATTTCCCCGGGCCCAAGCAGGCGGGACCTGATGCTCAGCGTTTCCGGTCGGACAGGGAAAAAGCGGAGGACAAGTGGGTGCTCTTGTGCAGCCAGTGCAAACGCTGTGAAATGGCCTGCCCATGCGGCGTAGAACCAGCCCAAATCATACTCAGGGCACAGCAGAGATACGGGCTGGAACATCCCCTTTCGCCGGCGCACTTGCTGTTTGCCAATAACTATTATTTGAGCACACTCGGCTCTTTAACCGCGCCGCTTGCCAACAGGATTGCCGCAACGAAAGTCGGAAAAAAGATATTCTCCGCCATGGGAATCGCCACGTATATTCCTTTCCCGAAATTTCGTTTCCGTACATTGCGTCAGGAAAAAAAGACCCGCAGCCGAAGATCCAGAAAAGTTGCCTTTTTTTACGGCTGTTTCATCAATTTTTACCGGCCGGATATCGGCAGAAAAATTATTCAGCTGCTCAAGTCATTTAAAGTGGATGTTGTCTTGCCGCCTCAGTGGTGCTGCGGACTACCGGCGCTGGGAAACGGGAATCTGGCGCTTGCGAGGAGTTTTGCCCTGAAAAACACCGCGTCACTATCCAACTATATCGATGCGGGATACGATATACTATATTCATGCACATCGTGCGGCCTGTGCCTGTTGCATGACTATCAGGGCATTCTGGAGATACCACAGGCCAAAAAGATTACCGAAAATACCTATGACCTCCATGAATACATTCTGAGACTCGTGGATGACAATTACATTAAACCGCAGTTTCAGGAAGTGCCGCGTAAGCTGGCTTATCACATCCCCTGTCACCTCCGGGCACTGGGTATCGGTTACCCGGCGGCAAAGCTGATGTCTTTGATTCCCGGTCTCACATGTGAAATTCTCGATGACACCTGCTGCGGGCTTTCCGGCAGTTACGGATTTAAAAAGAGTAATGAGTCTACCGCCATTCAGATCGGGAATCGTGCTGTAGCTGTTATCAAGAAAACCGGCGCGGGGGCAATTGTGGCGGACTGCGGGTCCTGCCGGATGCAATTGGGAGGCCTCTCCGGCCTTGCCACTCTCGATCCGGCGGAAGTTATCAGCGAAGCATTGGGTATTACGCTGGAGAAGAAAAGAAAATCATAATACCACTTCGCTTTCTTNNAACGTATGTACAATACGTCTCCGGCGCCTCCTCCTTGCCGCCTCGTTATCCTTTGAAAGCGAAATGGTATAAGACAGTGTCATGTCATGTTATTTTACTTACGCCAAGTCACGACCGGCGCGTTGCGCTTCGGGATGCGTGTATATTTGTATTGCGGATAACCGAGCATCACGGCGCCAAAGCACTTGTGCCCCCGGGGCAGACCCAGGGCCTGCGCAAGAGGTTCATGGAAATTGGCCGCCGCGGTCAGATAACCAGCCCAGCAGGTCCCCAGCCCTTTCGCGTAGGCATAAAGCTCCAGATAGGACAAGGCAATCACACAGTCGGCCTCGGCAAAGGGTAAATCCGCCTGGGAATGGACGACTATTAAGTGCGGCGCACCACGCAGCATCGGATCTCTCCCTTTATCCCAGGCTGCAATCCTGCTCTCCATTTTTTCGACTATAGCCTCGTCCGGCGTCAGTGGGAGCATAAATCTTGCCCAATCGATAACCATTGAAGCGAGGCGATTTACTTCGGCCGGGTTTTCAAAGACCATCCATTGCACCTGCTGTTTATTGCTCCCTGTGGGGGCATACCGCGCCGTATCGATCAGTTCTTCCAGTAGGTCATGGGCGACAACACGGTTTTTGTAAAAGCGTATGGAGCGCCTGGCCATCAAAAGCTGCCTTATCTGACCGGCTTCGGGAAGGAGATCATATTTTATGCTTGGACATTCAGCGAGGGGCATCGTACTAAGCGTTAAGGCGCCGTGGGGACAAACGGCTGCACAGTGACCACAGTTGATGCAGGATTCCTCGCTATTCTCCATAAGAGTTGGAAAGGCGTCTTTTTCCGTTAAGATAATAATCTGCGCCGGGCACTCCTTCGCACACATGCCGTCACGTTTGCATTTCTTCTGGTCAATGGTAAAAAGGCTCATATCAATTTCCTTTGCGGTATAATTTCTTTGGGATTAAAATTAGCTTTGTTCGTAATTACTGCTAAGACCGTCGCTTAACCCTGTTATTCTTCAATTAACATTTATATTATATTTTTCTGAAGAACAAGTTCTTTTCAAAACAAAGCGGCACTGACTGAAAAATAGTGATTTTATTTTCCAGGATAAAACATCTATCTTCGATTTAACAGAAGCTAATTATGAAGAACTTCTGGAAGGCCTGAGCAGAATATTCTCCTCGTATATTGAAAGTTAGCATACAATGTTTGTTTGCGAGTTCATTCTTTTTTGGTAAA
>PLNU01000125.1 GCA_003142835.1 Syntrophaceae bacterium | reverse complement strand
ATTCCGGCAATCGCAAAAATACGGATATCTACATCAATCCCGCCTCTCAGGAAATCTACGCTGATTTCTATAACGGCATGCTGGGCACCAATATGACCTGGGAAAAGATATTCGAGCAGACAGACCGGGATATCAATTTGCAGCGGGTAATGAATATTATGGTCTATGAGAAGGCAACAGGCGAACGTGACTGGATTCCGGACAGGGCCATTGGTCCCACAGAGGATCGCCTGTATGAAACAGAAAAAGATTATAACGATCAGCAACTGAGCATTATTCTGAGTAAACCCCTGGCTCAGATTCAAAAAATGAAAACCGCCGAAAAGCGGAAAATCCTGATGAAGCATAGAAAAAAAGAATTGAGAAAATTGATCGATGTGTATTATGCACAGCGCGGTTGGAGCGCTACAGGCATCCCTAAAGTAGAGACGCTTAAGCAAATAGGCCTATGGAATTTCTTAAGCGATGAAGCCAGAACAAGAGTAACCGCTTTAAACATCATCTCTTAAAAGGGAGGTTGTTATGAATACAGTTTCAGCACCAGAACGTACAATCAAAGAGCCCAAAGGATTATCTGACCGCGTCTTGTGGCTGCGCGATTATTATTTCCGGGGAACAAAACGCGCCTGGAACAATGAGTACACATCATGGACGACAGGAACTCCCTGGGACATCATCTATAATGAACTGACCTTTTATATTGTACCGGAGACGTACATGCTTCTCAACACGCTGGGCGCTTCCTATCTTCAGGCGGCAAGGCAAGTTGAGTTGCATCCGGATTTCTGGCAGTGGTCGCAGGTTGAGCGGCGCGCTTGGTTTGTGAAGGACGTTATAGTAAATCATGTACCGCAGGAAATACTGCCGGGCGATCTGTTGGCGGGTGCCAGATTTAATATTCAGACATCCATGTGCTTTACGAAAGAGGAAAGCAGCCAGTGGTTGCGGCAGATAAAGGGCAAAAACGGCGCCAGGGCGAAGATGAAATGGTTTCATGATCATGGTTACGGAAATGCCGGCGCAACGAGCGGTCATCTTATTCCGGGGTACGAACGATTGCTGAAAATTGGCTGGAAGGGTGTATATGCCGAACTTCTTTCTCTTTATAACGCGTTGGATAGCAAAGAGCGCCAGGGCGCAAAAGGAGCACAGCTTAAGGCCATGATTACATCCTCCACTATGGCGCGAGACCTGGCTTTAAAATACAAAGATCTATGTTTTGAACTCTCCCAAAAGGAGAAAAATCATATTCGAAGAGATGAGCTATCAAGGATGGCTCAAAACTTAAGCAAAGTGCCCTGGGAGCCCGCGACAACATTTTGGGAGGCCGTGCAGGCTCTGTGGATTAATCACATGCTCGTGATGACCGATGAAAATTATCCCGGTGCCGGAGTCTCCTTCGGCAGATTTGATCAATATCTCTGGCCGTATTATCAGCGGTCAATCCATGAAGGCATGGACAGAGAGTTTGCCAAAGAAATCCTGAAATGTTTCTGGGTTCACGCCAATACTGCCTATGATGCCATGATCCGCAACGGCAATCAGGGTATCACTGCCGGTTTTGGCCAGCTTATCACCCTGTCCGGCCTTGGCGCGGATGGCAAGGATATGACCAATGATCTTACCTATGTCATTCTAGAAGTGATCGATGAGATGTCGCCCATCCTGGAGCCAAAGCCCAATGTGCGGCTGCATCGCAACAGTCCCAAAGAACTGTATGATAAAGTTGTGGACATGATCGAATCAAGTCAGGGAGCCCCTTTCCTGCTTAATTTTGATGAACGCTCCATGGCCGGCATGATGCTTGAGGCAAAAAAAGCAGGCCTGACGCATCTTATTAATAAGGACAATGTTCATGAATACGCGCCTGTCGGCTGCCTGGAAAACACGATGGTTGGCAATGACCGGTCCGGCACGGTGGATAACAATATCAATTTGCTCAAAGCTGTGGAACTGGCGCTGACCGGCGGGAAAGATTTGCTTCCCTTCACCGATCCCATGACAGGTAAGACAGAAGCCCCAAAGCAGGATGGCCCGCGCACAGGAGATGCTGCATCTTTTAAAACATGGGAAGAATTCTGGGAGGCTTATGCCAAGCAGACGCGATATATTATTCAAAAATGCGTGAATTTATACGAGACCTCGGAATCGATACGCGCCCGTTTCTTTCCCACGCCTTATCTTTCCTGCATGGTCAAAGGCTGTGCTCAAAAGGGTAAGGATGTTACGCAGGGCGGAGCTGAAATCAGCTTTACCACACTGGAGGCCGTTACCTATGCCACAACCGTGGATTCGCTACTGGCAATAAAATATCTGATCTTCGAAAAACAAACCTGCACCATGAAAGAATTGGTCGCCGCTCTGAAGGCTAACTGGCAGGGGTATGAAATACTTCAGGCAACGGCAAAAAATCGTGCTCCTAAATACGGCCGCGACGACGATGAAGCGGATGCCCTGGCCCGTAAAGTAATGCAGTTGTGGTGCGATGAATCCTGGCAGCACAGCACAAAATCAACCGGGCGCAGATACCGTCCCGGAATGCTCAGTTGGAATTACTGGGCAGGCGATGGATTCATCATGGCGGCAAGCGCGGATGGAAGGGCCAAGGGACAGTTTCTTTCTAACGCGATATGTCCTTCCAACGGAGTTGATATTAAAGGGCCGACGGCAAACGCGAACTCTGTCGGCAAAGTGCTGGGCGGCAAAGCCCCGGGTAACGATGGTGATTGGGAAGGTTACTTAAATGAGTTGCCCAACGGCGCAAGCCACACCATAACTTTCAATCCTTCAATTTTGAGAGATCCCGTGCACAAAGATAAATTCAAGGCATTTCTGAGGGGCTACACCCAAAACGGCGGCACTGCTCTGCAGATCAACATGCTTGATCCCGGTATGCTCAAAGACGCGCAGGCTCATCCGCAAAACTATCGGCATCTCCTGGTGCGCATTACCGGCTATAATGCCTACTTTACCACAGTGGGCAGAGAGCTGCAAAACGAAGTGATCGAGCGTATCAGTCACAACAAATTTTAAGGATGTTCCCTGATGATGGAACACAAAACAAATAAAGACACGCAGGGCACTATCCTGGAGATTATCCGCATGTCCACTGAGGACGGCCCCGGCAT
>PLNU01000092.1 GCA_003142835.1 Syntrophaceae bacterium | reverse complement strand
TACATACGTTGAGGAAGCCGATGACGCTGCCAACAAAGATAGCGCTTTGATTTAGAATTGGAATAAGATAACTGCAATGAACTGGTAATATAATTTAATTTTGAATAGGTATGGGCTGGACCCATTTTTTATTTTCTGAGTCATAGTACCATTTATCAGGAAAACCGCGACGGCGAATGAAAGTGGGATTATCCGCCCATCGCAAAAGTTCCATGTAGGCGGCATGAAGTTTTCTGAAGGTTGAAGCATGGCCACCCAGATCGGGATGATGAATTTTAGCCTGGCGGCGGTAAGCGTTTTTGATGATTTTGCTTAACTGATCGGAGTTAATATCAGCCTTATCAATTTTCAGGTAATTCATGGCTGCTGTCTTAATAGTTGGAACTTTAATTAACCTGGGACGCATCAGTGCTGGAGAAATTACCCATCTGGTCGCCAGTTCCAGAACATGACGCGAGGCCAGATATTTCTTGGTTGTCCGTTTTTCTTCCTCCCACCAGGCATTACCCAACATGTTCGTCATTTTGCTGAAATCTTCGGAAGGAGAATTACCTGCGGATCGCAGACGTGTATATCTGAAGATCTCTTTAATCCCGTGGGGAACAACATCCATAATAATCATCGTATCGGAAAAATAGAAAGTGGCATAACGCGTATTTAAGGCCTGCAGCAGACCGCTCCGTGTATTGAGCTTCTGCCGCAATTTCTGCCGGCACTTCATGGAACAGTACCGGCGATTTTTCATATCTTCGGTTGTTCCGCAGGAAAGACAACGATTCTGACTCTGATCACTCGTATTAGACTCACTCTTTATTAACATCGCCTATTCAATATTATAGTCGATTTAAGTCATACCAATCCGCTTTCAAAGGCTAACTTTGTTGGCATCGTCGTCGGCTTCCTCAACGTATGTACAATACGCCTCCAGTGCCTCCTCCTCGCCGCCGCGTTATCCTTTGAAAGCGAAATGGTATCAACGGTTTAAATCGACTATATACCCCATCTTCAGACATTATTTTTTTTCTGCTGCCAGATAGCCTTTCGCCAGAGCTTTGTTAACATGCAAAACACCCCTATTCATGTCTTTGAGCGGATAATCCGGTGTAATAGAAGGCAACATATCGGCCTCGAACTGAGTTTTGATAACCGATCCAGCCGCTACATAACGGCCATCGGCAATTTTCACTCCCATCAATACCGCTGCCGGCTCAATCACACAATTCTGGCCCACAAAAGATTTGAATACCAGCACTTTCATGCCCACAAAAGTATTGTCCATGACCACTGCCGGACCATGAATCTGCACCTGATGCGCAAGCGATACCCCGCTGCCCACATAAACTGCGTATTTTTTGCCGCTGACTTCATAAAGATTTTTTTCCACAGGTTTGCCGTCAACTTCTGTTTCAAGGGCATGGACCACAACGCCATCCTGCACATTGGAATCATCACCGACATAAATGGGCTGCCCTTCATCACCGCGAACGGATGCCGTTGGCGCTACCATGATATTTTTGCCTAAAATTACGTTGCCGATAACCGCGGCCAACGGATGAACATAGGAAGATGGATCAATAACAGGTTCGGATACGCGCGCGCTGAAGTCAGTTTTAACATTTTTTCCAATCATTTTTCTCCTCCACACATTTTTATATTTTGCTCAGGATATCCAATTTTGGACAGACCTGAAATTAACTATTTTTATTTTTTCCCCGTTTTTTGAGCTGCCGCCAGATTTTCGCCACTTTTTCTTTCGTTTGTGAAACATTACCTTGATTATCAATTACAATATCCGCAAGTCCAATCTTGTCCACAATGGGCATCTGGCTTTTGAGTCTTATCTGTGCTTCATCCCTGGACAGATTATTGCGTGCCATCAGCCGGCATATTTGTTCTTCGGGAGATATTAAAACCAGTATCGTCAGATCAAAAAGATTTTGCGTCTTTCCCTCAAATAACAGTGGAACATCGGATAAAACAATGGCGTGCTCCTCTTTCCTTTTGATTTTATCTAATCGTTCTTGCCACAGATTAAAAACAAGTGGATGCACAATATTGTTTAGGGCTTTAAGTTCTTTTTTGTCCGCAAAAACAATTTGAGCTAATCTATTGCGGTCAATTGTTTCGTCCTGTTTGAGAATGTCTTTGCCGAAATACCTGACAATTTCTTTCCAGGCCGGCCTTCCTGTTTCCTGCACTTCATGCGCAAGCTTATCGAAATCAATCAGATGAGCCCCCAGCAGTACAAACATCTGGGCTACTTTCGATTTGCCGCAGGCAATCCCGCCTGTCAATCCCACGTTTAACATTGCTTCGTATTTAAGTTGTAAATCAACCGCAAACCTTCCAAAGTCAGCATCTCTTCAATTTTTTCGATGCTCTTCGTCTCCGGCGCAACTATCCGCGCCAACCCTCCGGTAGCGATCACCAGCGGTTTGGATTTCACTTCCGCTTTCATTCGTTCCACAATACCGTCCACCAGGCCGGCATAACCGAACATAATTCCGGCCTGAATAGCGCTTACTGTGTCCTTGGTGATTACTGTTTTCGGTGTACTGAATTCGACACGCGGCAATTTTGAAGCCCGGGTAAAAAGAGCCTCACTGGAAATTACTATTCCCGGAGCAATGCATCCACCCATATACTCCCCTTTAGGAGAAACATAATCGAAAGTCGTGGCCGTGCCGAAATCAACGATAATTGATTCCCGCCGGTATTTCTCATATGCGGCAACCGCGTTGACAATTCTATCCGCTCCTACTTCCTTGGGATTATCATAAAAAATGGGCATTCCCGTTTTAATGCCCGGTCCCACTATTAACGGCTTAATTTTAAAATATTTAACGCACAGAGGCTCAAGAATATTGAGCATGGGAGGAACTACACAAGAAATAATAATTGCCGTAACGGATTTTATTTCTTTGACGTGCATCCGGCTGGATTGATACAAGTTATAAATGAGTACGCCGTATTCATCAACGGTATGATCAATCTCCGTACGAATGCGCCAATCGTGCATCAATCGATCACCGTCATATAATCCTAAAACCGTATTGGTGTTGCCGACGTCAATGACCAACAACATATTTAACTCTCCTTTAGAATTGTGGCGTCTCCCGCTGAAACTTTAACTGTTTCATTATTTACAGTTAATATTATCAGTGAACCATCGTCATCAAGCCCAAGAGCTTTTCCACTTACCACTTCATTACGAAACATTACCTGGACCTTCTGACTGATCATCGGTGCGAGATTAAGCCATTTTTCCTTTATGGCACCAAAGCCTCTTTGCGTTAATTGTTTATACCATTTTGCAAGATTTTCATACAGGCTAATTATCAATTCCAGCCTGGCTATTTCCCGGCCGGTCTCGATTGCTAAAGATGTGGCAATAGTCCGAATATCGGGCGGTAATTGATTATAGCCGATGTTTACATTAATGCCAATACCGAGCACAACAAAATCAATACCGTTTGCTGATGTCTTCATTTGCGCCAGTATGCCGCACACTTTTTTTTTGTTCAAAAGAACGTCATTGGGCCACTTGAGTTGAACATGACCGGGACAATACTCATTGATGATTTCGGCCACGGCCACACCGGCTGCGATTGATATCTGCGGTGCCTGATCTGGTTTACAATTCGGACGTAATATGATTGATGTGTAAATATTAGAACCGGGGGGCGAATGCCAGACTCTCTGCAGGCGTCCCTTACCTTTAGTCTGACTATCGGCAATAACAGCCGTACCTTCCAGCGCGCCCCAGACCCCTAAACGAAAAGCCACATCATTGGTTGAACCAATTACCGGATAATAATAAAGCGGCCGGCCAATAAATTTCCCCGCCAGACTTTTTTCGAGAACTTCTGAATTCCAACCCATAAAATTTTACAATGTTTTCATTGCGATCAAGTCCGTACGACCATGAAGTAATCCTTAATGATAAAAAAAATTGCTTCGGGTCTTGCCGGTAAAGTACCGCTATTTTATTGCCGTAAATAGTGTATCGTTTTAAACCTTTATTCCTGATTATGCCCAAACTATTTTTTTTACATTATTCAACGTTGCTTCTTTGATCGGGTAGATATCTTCGACAATCTCTTCGGGTTGAAACCAGAGTTTTATTTCTTTTTCAGCATCTTCAGGACTTGATGACGCGTGTACCACATTTTCGAACACACCTGATGTCGTAATTCTTCCGTATGATCCTCTTATTGATATCGGATTGGCTTTTTCCGGGTCCGTGTCGCCAACAATATCACGAATCTTGGTTATTGCGTTCTCCCCCTGATAGACTAAAGCAAGCACCCTGTATGTCTTGTGCACATCTCCCACAATATAATTTATCAGTTCTTCAAAGAAGGGTTTTCCCTTAAGATGTTCATAATGTTTTTCAGCAAGCTCCCGGCTTACACGTACAACTTTTGCGCCCATAATAGTCAACTTTGCCTCTGATAATCTGGAAATTACATTTCCCGTAAGTGACTTAATCAGACCGTCAGGTTTAATCAATATCAATGTTTGTTGAATTGCCATATCCATTCCCCTGTAATATTTTTTTGTTAAATTTTTCAGTTACTCATTTGTAACATTTCCGCGTGATGATTTAAAGCATCTAATTATTGATTTTCAATGAAATATCAGCTGCACGGACTGAGTGCGTAAGCTCGCCTACGGAGATCAGATCGACGCCAGTGGCAGCAATTTCGGCAACGTTTTGCAGGTTGACATTGCCGGAGGCCTCGATCAGCGCTCTTCCTGCCACAAAAGCCACTGCCTTCTTCATTTCGTCGGTGGTCATATTATCCAGCATGATGATATCTACGCCGCAATTCAGAGCTTCCTTCACTTCCCTCATATTTTTTGTTTCGACTTCTATTTTCAAAGTACGCGGTAAGCTGTGCCTTTGCATGTCCACTGCGGCGGCAATGCTGCCGGCGGCGGCGATGTGGTTATCCTTAATCAGTACGCCGTCATAAAGACCCATCCGGTGATTAAACCCGCCGCCAATGCTTACAGCCATTTTATCCAGGATGCGCAAACCCGGCAGAGTTTTCCGGGTATCCAGAATTTTTGTTTTTGATCCATAAACAGCTTCAACGTATTTTTTGGTGAGCGTGGCAATTCCGCACATACGCTGGAATAAATTGAGCGCAACACGTTCGGCCTGAAGGATGTTGAACAAGCTGCCCGAAATTTCGGCAATAATATTTCCTTTTTTTGCTCTCTCTCCGTCAGAGATTAATTTTTTAACTTGAATTTTATCATCGAGAAAAAGAAACGTTTCTTTAAATATATCGCTTCCAGCAATAACGAAATCATCTTTGGCAATGGCTTGAGCATGTCCGGTTTTATCGCGGCTGACAATTGCCGATGTGGTTATATCGCCGGTGCCGATATCTTCCGCCAGCGCAGCTGCTATTATCTTTCTTATCTGTTTTGAAATAACTGTTTGTGTCATAATCCTTTTGCGATTAAGTTTTCGTTGACAATGTCATCGGGCATTAATTTCTTTGAGTTTCTTCAGCGCATTTTCCAGAACGGCATGTCGCTCTTGAAAGCCTTTGAATTTTTCTTCTTCCTTCTTGATAATATCAGCCGCAGCTTTGGCGCAAAAATCTCGATTGGCCAGCTTCTTCGAACATTGCTGTAAATCTTTTTCTACTTTTGCCAGTTCTTTTTCCAGGCGCGCTTTTTCTCCGGCAATATCGACAATACCGGCCAGAGGAACAAATATCCTCATTGGGCCTACAACTCCGGTGGCCACACCTTTTGGTTCCACCAAATCCACTTCCACGGTCAGGACATCTAAATTAGCCATACTGATTATATAACCCCTGCCCGTTTCAATTATTTTTTTCAATTGCGGGTCGGAAGCTGAAATTAATACATGCAATTTATTCGAAGGTGGAATCCTCATCTCGCCGCGGATATTGCGAATACTGATAATAATATCCATCAACAGTTCCATCTCTTTTTCTGCGGCAGGATTCTCCCAATCTTTATTTCCAACAGGAAAATCAGTAACCATTACCGATTTTTCATCGCTTTTATTTAATACCTGCCAAAGCTCTTCGGTAACAAAAGGCATGAACGGATGCAAAAGCAATAGCGCGGTTTTGAATACAGCGTGAAGTGTTCTCTGGGTGGCCTTTCTCTGCTCCGGATTTAACTTGCCGTAAAGCGATGATTTACTCAATTCCAGATACCAATCACAATACTCATGCCAGATAAAACGGTAAATACTTGCGGATGCGTCGTTGAAACGATATTCATCCAGATTGCGAGTTACTTCCTCAATCGCTTTATTTAATTTCGCCTTGATCCATTTATCGGGCAGAGCATCTTCGGCAGCAACAGATGCCGTTTCATCAAAATCTTCCAGATTGGTAAAAGTGAGTTTGGCGGCATTCCAGATCTTATTGACAAAAAACTTATAACCTTCAATTCGCTCCGGAGACATGCGCACATCGCGGCCTTGCGCCGTATAAGCCGCAAGCGTAAAGCGGAAGGCGTCTGTTCCGTATTTGTCGATCATCACCAGCGGATCGATACTATTTCCCTTTGATTTGCTCATCTTTTCCCCTTTTTCATCACGCACAAGGGCATGCAAATAAACATCTTTAAAGGGAACTTCTTTCATGACGTAAAGCCCCATCATCATCATGCGGGCCACCCAAAAGAAAAGAATGTCGAAACCGGTAATCAAAAGTGATGTAGGATAAAATGTTTTCAGGGCTTTTGTTTTATGAGGCCAACCTAATGTCGAAAAAGGCCAGAGCGCAGAGCTGAACCAGGTGTCGAGCA
>PLNU01000046.1 GCA_003142835.1 Syntrophaceae bacterium | reverse complement strand
CACTAAGCTCTTCTCAAGGGGTGGCGGATTGTAGCGGAATCAGGTGGCGACTTCCTCCGGAATTGGGTAGCGACATCAAACGGAATACGCACCACCAAGAGCAAAAAACAAATTGAGGTTACTTATCTCAATAAATTTCTTGATATGCCAATGCTCTGGGAAGAGCTTGTTGATGATTATCTCAGCACCTTGCAGTATCAAGGAATGAATATCATCCTGAAGAAGTTCCTGAGCTGCTTCGGGTTTACGGAAAATGATTTCACCAAAAATCTATTGGGTATGATCAATGAAAACAGCCAATGCAGGAACGTCATTATGCATAACCAGAAAAAGGTAACTGCCACGTATATCAAGAAATGCGGTAAAATTAGAAAGTTTGCTGAAGGGGGAACATATTGTGGTTACTGAGAATTTACTATTTGACCAAGCAGACAATCTTTTACGATTCATGCAGGACTTTCGTAATAATCATGCAAAAAAGAAAACGACCGTATAACAAAGTATTCGAAAGAAAGATTCAGTTAGCAGTTTTAAAAATCCTTCCAAATTTTAAGCTTTACCCACTTCATGTTTACATAACATATCTTATAGGACGTAAGATTTAAATTATCTGTCAGGGATAGTGGGCGCTAAAATACAAAAAAACCGGCTAAGCCGGTCTATAAATATCTTAAAATATTAAGATTGCCACGATCACTGCCGTGATCTCGCAATGACAAACGTTTTAAATTCCTTCACCAGCCAATTGCTGAATCAATTTTATTTGGCGGTCAGATAACTTCTTCGGAACTTCGACATTGATCTTTACAAATTGATCCCCTTTAGGAGCTCCTTTTAATCCTGGTACACCATAACCTTTCATTCTTATCTTGGTATTGTTCTGGGTGCCGGGACTGAGTTTTAGTCTCTTTGTCGAACCATCTAATGTAGGGACATCAATGGTAGTTCCAATGGCTGCCTGAGTAAACTTTATAGTTTTTTCGATATATAAATCGTTGCCGTCACGGGCAAAGATCGGATGAGGCAAAACATTGATATTTAAATATAAATCACCGTTTGGGCCGCCATTGTATCCGGATAAACCTTTACCCGGCAGCCTGAGCTTTTTGCCCGTACTGATACCGGCGGGTATTTTTACGCTGATATCTTCAATACGATTTTCTATTTGCAGTGATATTTTTTTATCCGCGCCTAAAACAGATTCTTCTAATGATATTGATAAATTATACTCGGCATCCTGGCCTTTTTCCGGCATATGCGCATATTGCTGGCCGCCACCCATGCCACCGAATATACCAGCAAAAGGATCTTCATGATCACGGGCGCCGGCACCTCCCCTTCTTCCGGTGCGAAATGTTGTTCTGCCTGCCCCTCTTCCGCCGCCAAAACCAAATCCTCGTAGTATTTCATCCAGATCAAAATCACGGAAAATATCCTCCTGAGAATATTGTTGCCGAAATTGGTCTGCTGAACCAAATTGGTCGTATTGCTGACGTTTTTCTTTATTACTTAAAACAGCATAAGCCTCGCTTATTTTTTTAAATTTTTCTTCAGCACTCTTATTGTTAGGATTCTTATCCGGATGCCATTTTAACGCAAGTTTACGATATGCTTTTTTAATTTCATCGGCTGATGCCTTTTTATCGGCGCCCAGAACCTGATAATAATCTTCTGCCATATTTATAAAATCCTTAAAATACTACTTTAAATTGTTATATATAATGCCTTGAATTATAAGGATATCTCTTATTTCAATGTCCTTAGAGATTGCCACGCCTCCCGAGGGTCGTCTCGCAAAGACAGACGATTATCGATCCAACATTTGGACTCTAATTTAAGCAGCAATTCCCATTTGAAAAGCGGCTAAATTCGTTTTAACCAATTTTTCCGGAAATGATTTCTTAATTACACTTTGCCAGATGGATTGATCAATATTCATCAGGTTGGATATCGCACCCAAAAGAACTACGTTTGCCGTTTTGATATTACCTGCTTTTTGAGCAAGTTCCGCAGCGTTGAAATGGATCACCTTGCCGTAATGATCTTTTAAAAAAGCAATAACATCATCAGGATACGGTGCATCGCCCATATTGACCGCCGGAGGATAAATTTCTTCCGTATTCACAATAATAGCGGCATCTTTTCTGAGGGATTTCAAATAACGTAGAGACTCCATTTTTTCAAAAGAAACAAGCGTTTGGATGCTGCCGGACTCGGCCAGTGGTGAATAGACTTTCTTTCCATAACGAACATGACTGATCACACAGCCACCGCGCTGGGCCATGCCGTGAACCTCGCTTTTTTTGACATCCAGACCTGCCTCCATTATCGCCATGCAGATGATATCGCTTGCCCGCAAAATCCCCTGTCCGCCAACACCGGCGAACAATATGCTTTTTACTTCATTATCAACCATTTAAATATATTCCCTTACTTTAACTGATAGCGCCGAATTTGCAGACCTGCTCACATAAACCGCAGCCGTTGCAAAGGGTTTCATCTATGAAGGAAATGCCTTTGCGTTTCGATCCTTCCTTCGTTACGCCCTTCTTCCAGGAAATCGGCGGACAATTGAGTCCCAAACATGCCTTGCAGCCCTCGCACTTATCCGGATCAACTTTTAGCGCCGGTTTCGGTTTAATATTTGCTCTTTTAAATAAGGCGCAAGGTCTTTGGGCAATGATGACTGAAGGACCATCTTTGGCCAGTTCTTCTTTGATGGCGTTTCTTGTGGCTTTCAGGTCAATGGGATCAATAACCTTTATATTTTCAATTCCTAGAGCGGATACTAAAACCTTTAGATTAACTTTTTTTGCCTCTTTACCCATCAGGGTATAACCGGTTCCCGGATGCTCCTGCATGCCGGTCATGGCTGTTGTGCTGTTATCCAGAATGATGATTAAAGCGTCACTGTTGTTATAAGCCATATTCAACAGCGACGTAATCCCTGAATGCAGAAATGTGGAATCACCAATGACTCCGACAACCTTGCCCTTCCCTTTCTCTTTTAAGGCTTTGCTCATGCCGTGCGCCATGCCGATACTCGCGCCCATACAAATGCAGGAATGCAGCCCTTCCAGAGGTTTCATATAAGAGAGGGTGTAGCAGCCGATATCGCCATGGACATAAACCTTGTGTTTGCTCAAAGCGTAAAATAATCCGCGGTGCGGGCAACCGGGACAGAGATTCGGCGGACGCGGTGAGAGGCTTTCTTTGTAAGGTGAAACAGCTCCCTGAGCGTTTTTTTCAATCGCGTTTTTAATAATGCCGGGGTCAAATTCATTGTTATAAGGAAAGATTTCCTTGCCGATGACTTTAATTCCCATGGCTTTGATCTGTTCTTCCAGGAAAGGATCCAACTCCTCAACGACATATATTTTTTTAACTTTAGAGGCGAAATCGCGGATTAACTTCTCCGGCAAGGGATAAACCATCCCCAACTTCAGGTAGGAATAATTGGGAAAAACATCTTTAGCGTAGTTATAGGGCATTCCGGCGGTAATGATTCCGACGTCCGGATTATTGATTTCCATCTTGTTTTCGCTAAACGTTTCGGCAAATTTCTTCAGCGCCTGCTGGCGTTTTTCCACTTCCACACGCTGTGTGCGGGCATTGACGGGAACCATGACATATTTATCGGCGTTATAAGTAAAACCGGTTTTGTCTTCGTATTTTTTCGGTTCTTTAAGAGTTACGACCGCTTTAGAATGAGAAACACGGGTGGTCGAACGCAAAAAAACCGGCGTGTCGAACTTTTCGCTGATTTCAAAAGCAAGTTTGATATATTCTTTAGCTTCCTGGGCATCGGCTGGTTCCAGCATGGGAATTTTAGCAAACCTGGCGTAATTACGATTGTCCTGTTCATTTTGAGAACTATGCAATGAGGGATCATCAGCGCTGACAATAACCAGGGCTCCATTTGTGCCGGTGTAACTGACCGTGAAGATCGGATCAGCGGCAACATTAACACCAACATGTTTCATAACCGCCAGTGCCTTTTCTCCGGCAAGTGCGGCTCCTATTGTAACTTCGACAGCAACTTTTTCATTGGGTGACCATTCCGCGTAGACACCGTCATATTTGGAAAATTCTTCCAATATTTCCGTACTGGGAGTACCCGGATAGGCTGCGGCAAATCTGACCCCTGCTTCATACGCACCACGGGCAATGGCTTCATTTCCTGACATTAATACTTTCAAAATGTTGCGCCTCCGCATCGTGGAATATCAGCTAAGGGAAGATATCTTTCGCTTAATAAAAATCATCACGGAAGGATCTGTAGTCTTAAGTAAAGCATTTTGATAATTTTCCAGAGCCTTCTTTTTATCGTTTAATTGTTCATATATACGGGCTATATTACGAAATCCAATTGATTCAAAACCAGGTTTGCTGGTTTTTTGAGCTTCTTCGAAATAACTGAGCGCCCCCTTAATGTCTTTCTTGGCTTCAAAACAATAACCTAACGAAGTCAAAGCCAAAAATTTTATTCCGGTATTATCGGACTTTGCAGAGGAAACAAAAACCTTATAAGAGGCGATAGCATTATCAATTTCACCTGTATTATAATAAATATTCCCCAGGTGGTAACGGGCCATCTGTGCGCTCCAACTACTGGGATATTTATCAATTAAATCCTTGTACATTTTAATACTTTCTTTGGCAAGTTCAGGTGATCGAGCTTGAGCGCTTCTAGTAATGTTTTCCTGAGCTTTAGCATATATCTCCACCGCGGAAGTTTGATATTGATTCCAATAGAGATAAATACCGAAGGCGATGGCAACAGCCACGACAATTGACGTAACAAATACGTAAAAACGGGTTTGATTCTCAGAAATATAATCACTGATCCTTTCGAAAGTGGATTGAAAAATATCCGGCCCTTTCAGATCTTGCTTGGATAATTTTGCTGCCATATTATTCCCCTTTATTGATATTAAATTTATTTGTTAGATCAAGAAGCAGTTGCGGTATCCGGCGAATTTTGCCTTCCATATTCGTGCAGGCATGAATTGTATAACCCTCCACTAACAGCTTTTTCCCTTCTTCGTCCCAAATATGCGAATTAAATCTTATGCTAGCCCTTTTTATGTAATCAAACTTTGTTTCCACAGTCACAAACTGATCATATTTTGCAGGTAGCAGGTAATGACAACCGACCTTTGTCAAAGGAAGGTTGAGTCCCAGCTTTTCCAATTCGGTATAAGCAACACCCAATTGCCGCATCAATTCATTGCGGCCGACCTCAAACCATTTAATATAGTTTGTATGATAAACAATGCCCATGGCATCGGTGTCGGCATAAATTACCCTGACTTTTGTAAAATTACTAACCAATAAACGCTCTCCAATCTTTGATAAATTTTTCCATTAATAAATGGCCGGGAGAAATCAGAATCGAGCTTTCCCTGGCGGCTATTTCATTAAAAGGCAGGCCCGCTGCTTTGTTTTCATCCTTGCGTGATGATAAAACCGCAAATGGGCTGGGATCACCAACGTGTGTTTTAATGTCCAGTGGTGTCGGATGATCGCTTAGAACCAGAATTCTATAATCACCAAATGATCCAACATTATTTAATATCGGCCCCACTATTTTTTCATCGAATAACTCTATGGCCTGAATCTTCCCCGCGGCATTTCCTTCATGACCCATTTCGTCAGGAGCTTCCAAATGGACAAAGATGAAATCCATAAATCTCAGGGCATCGAGAGCCGCTCTGGCTTTACCCTCGTAATTTGTGTCTATATAGCCGGTCGCTCCTTCAACAGGAATCACTTTTAATCCGGCAATAACACCGATGCCGTTGAGTAAATCAACTGCTGATATCATTCCGCCTTTAAGATTATACTTCTGGGTAAGAGGGATAACCTGTGGCTTTCTCCCCTGCCCCCAAAGCCAGATGGAATTAGCTTGTTTCTTCCCGAGACTCTGGCGCTGGATATTGATTGGATGACTTCTTAAAATCTCACCGGCTTTCTGCATGAAAGAATTTACTTCTTCAGCACACTCACCATGGGGTAGATAAGGCGCAATGGCTTTTCCGGGTATATCGTGCGGCGGTGTTGTTACAGGAGATGAAGCAGCGTAGCGCCATACAAACAAGTGACGATAACCGACGCCGGGGAAAAATTGAAATTGAGAAGAACCTATCTGTTTGTTGATGGAAAGTATGATATCCCGCGCTTCTTTAGTGGAGATATGGCCGGCAGTGAAATCATCCATGAATGCTTCAGGGGTATCTTTCTGTCCAATGGTTACAAGATTACAGCGATAAGCTATATCGTCAGGCCCCAGGACTATTCCCATACTGGCTGCTTCCAATGGACCGCGGCCGGTATATGTTTGAGCCGGGTCGTAACCGAGAACACTCAGATTAGCCACATCACTGCCCGGAGTAAATCCGGCAGGAATTGTATCCACAAGCCCTAAAGTTCCTTCCGCGGCAATTTGATCCAGAAAAGGCGTAAAGGCGCACTGCAGCGGTGTTTTGCCACCGAGCATGCTGGTTGGATAATCAGCCATTCCATCGCCGAGCAATACTACATATTTCATATGAACACTTGGAGAATCTTCGTTATGAGTAATTTTAATTTAACTCGTCCTCAATTCTAATTAGAATAGTTTTGTCCAGGACCATATCAAGTTTATCTATTTTTTTCAGCGCCTGGCGCACATTTTTTTCCTGAGCTCTATAAGTTGTCATGACAATCGGCACAGCGCCGCCCTCACCTCTCGCCTTCTGAATAACGGTGGCAATGCTGATATTATTCTCTCCGAGAATGCCGGATATCTTGGAAAGAACACCGGGACGGTCAAGAGCGGAGAAACGGAAATAATATTTTGTTTCAATATTATCCATCGGTATAAGTTTTATTTGTTGCATGGCTGTTTCACTGAGCGATCGCAAAGGCACCCGGCAGGTGATACCTTTTAAAATATTGCGGGCGATGTCGATTATATCGCTGAAAACCGCGCTGGCCGCGGGCATCATTCCCGCCCCTTGCCCGAAAAGAAAAACAGGACCTGAAGCATCGCCCACGATGTGAAAGGCGTTATAATTTTGATTGACATTGGCCAGAAGATGACCGGAAGAAATCATTGTCGGATGAATTCTTGCTTCCACCGCGTCATTCTTAAGCATGGCAATCGCCAGTAATTTTATCCGATAGCCCAATTCCCTGGCAAAGGCAATATCTTCACGGCTTATTTTAGTGATACCTTCAAGATAAATATCTTTCAGATTTACTTTTTTCCCGTAGGCCAGTGAAAGAATTATCGCCATCTTATGGGCCGTATCAATTCCTTCAATATCGAAAGTAGGATCAGCCTCAGCAAAGCCAAGTTTCTGCGCTTCTTTTAAAACTACATCAAACATCTTACCTTCGTCAGTCATTTTGGTCAAAATGAAATTGCAAGTGCCATTCATAATGCCCATGATGGAGTTGATCTTATTGGCCACCAGGCTTTCTTTGAGAGTTTTAATTATCGGAATGGTTCCGCCGACACTGGCTTCAAAACCGATATCCACCTCTTTTTTCTGGGCTACCGGGAATATTTCATTGCCGTAAGTCGCCAGAAGCGCCTTGTTGGCGGTAACAACATGTTTGCCCTGCGCGATTGCCTCCAGAACAAAAGTACGCGCGGGTTCATAGCCGCCGATCAGTTCAATGACAATGGAAATATCTTTATCGTTGATTATTTCCCGGGCATTAGTCGTCAGCAGATTTTTATTAATTTTAACGCCACGCGACGTGGTGATATCGATATCAGCAATCTTCTTCAAAACCAGCTTCGCGCCCAGCTTTTGGGCAATCAGCTCTTCATTTTGCTTAAGTAACTTAACAACACCTGTTCCGATGTTGCCAAGGCCGATCAAACCAATATTAATTTTATCCATTTTACTCACCTGAAATAGTTGTAAAATCTGCCGTTTTTGTCTTTGCTCAACAATGCTTTTGAACTTTGTATTATACCATTTCTAAATCAAAGATGATATCGAGGCGGCAAGAAGGAAGCGACGAGACGTATTGTACATANNTGATTTAGAATTGGAATTACCTATAACAATTACCCCTGTTTTGTCAAACATATATAAATCAATAAGACTTGGATTTTTCAAGGCGAAGCCACAGGAAAGGTTATAAATGGTAAACTTAGGAAATTGTAAACTCAGGAAACGGTTTTGATGCGTAAAAATTTTCTATTTAACCGTTATTGGCTTATCCACTGTA
Source organism: Syntrophaceae bacterium (assembly GCA_003142835.1). GTDB lineage: Bacteria > Desulfobacterota > Syntrophia > Syntrophales > Smithellaceae > FEN-1160. Next base: position 54 of record PLNU01000046.1, on the reverse strand, counting down.
CCAGCATAGAAAACGATAATTTCTGCCATTTCTTATTTCTTGGGGAAATACTTC
>PLNU01000124.1 GCA_003142835.1 Syntrophaceae bacterium | reverse complement strand
TTTCAACTGTCATTCAATTACCGCCCTTCTCATTTTCTCGACCGCTTCATATGGAATTCTTACCGGCTTCCCGCATATCTTTAAGGCATCAATCTTGCCTTCCGCTATCCACTTGTAAATAGCGCTCTTGGAAACATTGTAATATTTCGCCACTTCTTCTGGTTTTAAGTATGCTTTATTAGGTAGTATTTCCATTCTCGCCTTTATATCGTCCAAAATTTCCAGTTTACTGTTTCCTTGCCGGCATCCGGATCACATTTTTATCTTCAATCCCCTCTATTTCCTCGATGATCATAAAATCCAGAGCGGTTATCGCGTTAATGCTGATATTCCCGAATCCGGAAAGACTTACCTTTCTGATTTCCACTTCGGTATCTTCGTCCATGAGCTTCGTAAAGGCTTTTTGAACTTCTTCAAATTTGGGATTGGGCACATCGGCGTCATCAACTTTTATTGTCTCTGGAACTCTTAAGCCACCTCCGGGAAGTTCAACGGCGCCGTATTCCAGTAATAATTCCCGATGCTGCTTATTAATTTTCTTTGCTACTTCCTGAAGCTGTTTAAGATTCCTACTGATCCACCATGCGGTTTGCTGCTGAATCAGAGTGTCTCCGATCTTTGATATCGCCTGGATCGCCGCCATAATATTCCCGTTCTTTACTTTCACTACTTCGCCTCCTGTCATAAAGCCTCCTATGCTGTTATCGTTTTAAAGTTTTGCGCCCAGTTGATTAAATCAATAGGCTTTTTAAATTCTGCGCTTTGCTCTTCATGGTCTCTTTCGTTGTAATTAAGATTTTCAAGCGTGATGATCTTTTCGCAGTACGCCCAGGGAGATTCTACTTTCCCTATTTTTTCCGTCTGTTCGATAAGACGGTTAAAAGTATGTGAGATTGCTTTGGGGTTTTTGTTTTTATAAGTCTGGAAGAATTTTTGTATTTTAAAAGCCGGATAGAGCTCTTGGATCTTAAAGTATAAATTTTTTATTTCTAAAAAGAGCAAATCTTTTTCTGGTGATGGTTGCTCTTCTTTTTGGGAGTTATCAACAGGTGAATCGCTAATAGCTTTTTTAGGGTTAGGGTTAGGGTTAGGAGGCTTTACCGAAATTATCCCGTGGCTTTCTTCTGGTTTAACCGGTGAAAAGCTACGGCTTTCTTCTGGTTTAGATGGCCTACCACCTTTCTTTCCTTTTTCTGATTGTGATTCTCTATAGTTATCTTGTTTTAATTTCTCTCTTGAAAGGCGTGGAGACTCAATTTTTTCGGCGGTAACCTTTAAACAGTCAAACACAGCTAAACGTATCTTCCGCCAAGTTCGCACGTCAATCCTCAAAAGTTGCGCTATTTTTTTGTCGTCATTCGGCAAATATGGCATTTCCTTGTCTTTGGCATTTTGCCACATATTCATCAAAAGGATGACGTAAAATGCCTGCTCTTCACCGGACATTAAACGTACTTTGGGATCGCCAAAAAAGTCTGATGGATATAATGGAAAGCAGGGTGAAGTTTTTTTCTCTGTCATGTTTACTTGAATTCCTCCGTAGAATCTCCGATTGTTATTGTTGGCAGGGCGGCTCGGAATGCCGCCTTTTCGGGAATGACCCTAGCCGCCTCAATTTTCTAATATCCGTATTGGATATAAAGCTTCAACCTGCTTTTTCTTCATAATATACATCGGTGTTCGCTTTCCTTTTGTGTCCTCGAAGGTCTGCCGTCCATCTTTCCAAAAGACAAGAAAATCCAAAAGATACTTTGTTTTTCCCGGCAATCTAAAAGGCACCTGCATGAGAAACCAACATTCACCAGCTAATTGCATCGCCTTCAATTCAAGATAGCGCTTCCGTTCGCGCTTCGACCTGAATTTTATATTGTCCGCTTCGCAAATTATGTTGTGAAACTTACTTTCTTTCTGATATTGTTTTAACCATTCGTCGTGAGGTAATCCCTTTGGGATTCCCTTTGCCCTATTCTTTAGCGCTTCAAATTCAGCCCATGAGTCCAGGCGGAGCGTTCCGTTTTTAGTCATTCCGCCCTCAATTTCTCAACAACATCATTAATTAATTCAGTCGCGTCTTTTATTTTCCTTGCCTTTACGGATGAATATAAACCATGAGAGGGATTTTCGGTTTCCTTAACAATTTTCAGCATAATAATTAATAGGGTTTGAAGTTTAAAAAACATAATTCATTCCATCCCTACCAGATAAACAGTCTTTTCTTTATGTTTCACCCGTGCCGCGCATTTTCGGCTGCTGCTGACTGTATCCGCATTTATTTTTGCGATAGTCTCTCCGCCGTGAGAAGAATAATATTCCCAGCGTTTCTTCACTCTTATTTCGACAATATAATCGCGTTTTCTCATGCAGATAAAATCTCGATCGCCTGGTTAAGTTTAAATACGTCCGCCTGTTTCCGGTTGCGTTCAGCAATCAACATATCCAGCGCCGTTAATTCTGATATCTGCTTTGGTGTTTTTGTTATTTCTTTGTGGGGGGGGGGTATCGGTCGGTCTATACTTCTTTTTGGTGTGCGCTTAATAGTACCATTCTTCTTCAATCCAAGTGAGTTTCGTGACGCCCACACAGTACCGACTTTAGCGTTTAATGCCTCAGCGATTTCTTTATCTGATTTTCCTGCGGCGTGTAATTCTTTTAATTTTTCTTTATCGATTGTAATTTTCATAACCTTCGTCTCCTCCTTGGTTGATGTTTGTTTTTCGTCTAATATTTGCGGCTCACGGAAAAATTCAAGGCAGTCATCGCAACAGTAATCGTCATCGTCTTCCTGTTCTTTTCTTATTTTCCGACTGCCGCAAAAAGGACAAACAAATAAACTAGCCATCATTTCCCTCTTCGTATTCGCAACAAGTCCCGAGCCCTTGCCACTTACAGAACTCATAAATGCTATCCGCGCACTTTTTATAAT
>PLNU01000159.1 GCA_003142835.1 Syntrophaceae bacterium | reverse complement strand
TGACACCTCCGCCAGCGGAGGATAATTCAAGGCTTTATCAAGAAATTTTACTTTGACCCAGATCTTTCCCGCAGATCCAAAAATAGATTGTCCCTATAAGTCCGCAGGCAAATGCCGTCAAAAAATTAGCTTCGGGGGATATCTGCCAAAGGAATGCTCCGCCGAAGGCGCCGATGGAGACAATGACATCTCGAATCAAATAGTATAGTCCAAACATTCCGGCCTTTTTGTCTTCCGGCGCCAGGTCCATAATGAGGGCCTTGCGCGTTGGCTCGCCAAATTCCTTCAACCCCCGGATAACGAAGGCTATCGCCATCATCCAGAAGGAATGAGAAAAGAGAATCACCAGAGGGAAAATGGTGAAGTTGAAAAAGGTGATCACGACGAAAGGTTTTTTTGTGGAGCGGTCGGCCAGATAAGCCACGGGAATGTAAATTAGAACCGCAGTGATCATCTCAATGGCGGTAAGCAGCCCGAACTGGGTTGCTGTAATTCCCTGATTTTTGATGCACCAAACCACGACAAACGCATAAGGAATCTGCTCGGCAAAGCGGATAAGGATGTCCGAAACAAGAAGATTTTTAAGCGCAGGGCTCATATAGCGCCAGAGACGCGAAGGTCTTTTTTCCGCTTTGCCCTGTGCGCTATCCGCCTCAATCATAACCTGCTGAAGGATAAGTGAAAGGAGTCCCAGAAAGAAGGCCCCCACAAAAGCCAGCCGCACACCTGATTTTTCTCCATAGACGCCGATTAAAACCCCGCCAATGATTGGACCCAAAGCCATTGGCACTCTACGGACCAGCGAATGCATCGTAACACCCATCGTACGCTTATCCTGCGGCAGAACACGGGAAACAAGGCTCATAGTGGCCGGAAGCGATATGGCCGACCAGGAAAGAAAGAAAATCGCACCGATGATCACCGCCTGCCAGTACGGGAAAATAATGACAATGGCGTAACCCAACAGAGCAATCAGGTTGAAAACCAGCAGCGCTTTTTTGTAGCCCAGACGGTCGCTCAAATATCCGCCGGGAAATGAATAAAGAGCGGAAAGAAGATTGGTCATGCCGTTGAGCAGGCCGATNNGTAAGCGCACCTCCGCCCAGAGCCATAAGATAAATCGGCAAAAAGCGCTCGGCCATTTTCTCTCCCAGCCCGATGAGGATGACCATAGCGAGCAAGGCCACTATGCTTTTTTTCAAGCCGAAGAACTCAGTTATTTTTTGCCGCCAGAGCTTTACCATCTCACTTAGTTTCTTTCAACAATTCCAGCCCAAGTTTTTCCTGCCTCATCTGTGTAATCTTCTTCTTGAGCGCCATCATGGCCATAAGATCAGCTCGAAGATAGTTATAACCGGCATTGGTATGCAGATTCCACTCATTGATAATTGCGTCCATATTTGTTTGAAATTCCGCAGTCAAATTCATAAAGGTTATCGCCAGTGACGTAGAGTGAGCCTCACCCCGATCTAATCCTTCCGCTGCTGTGTACGCTACTGCCCGGAGGGTTTGTAACACAGCATTCTGCGCTCCCAGTTTAACTTGCAGCAATTCAGTGGCCGCAATTTTATCCTCGTTAATAGCGCGAATCAATAGCGAGAGCTGCGCTGCCATTGCGCCTGCTGCCGTTCCCAGCATGACGATGTCTTCGATTTCTCCTATGGCAATGACCATCTCCCGATATGCTGTGCCTTCTTTTCCCAGGATTGCCGTATCCGGCAGACGGCAGTTGTTCAGCACAATACTGCCGTGAGGTGATGGTTTTAAAAAATTAAGGTTCAGGGGCGGGCCGACTTTCAATCCTGCTTTCTGCCGGGGAACAAGAAAGGCGGTAAAACCTCTTTGCCGTCCTTCCGCAGTCACGGCAATGACAATAAATAGTTGCGCGATCGGACCGTTTGTCAGATAAGTTTTCTCACCGGTGAGGATGTAAAATGATTCATCCTTTACGGCTGCTGTTGTAATATATTTCGGGTGCGCTCCACGCTGCGGTTCCGAAACAGCAAATGATGCCGTAAGTTCACCTCTGACCATTTCCGGAAGATATTGCCTTTTTTGGTCTGCGCTTCCGAATCCTGCGATAAGAAATCTGGCGACGATCTGCTGATAGAGCCAGGAAGTGGAAATCCCCATGTTATAGCCATTTTTAACCAGCGCTTCCGCAGCTTCAGTCAGGTTAAGGTATCCGCCGCCACTGCCGCCGTAGAATTCATCAATACCGATTTTAAACAGCCCGTCTTGCGCCATTTTCTCCCAGAGGTCATGGGGAAAATCTTCCCTGTTTGATAAATCATAACGGGGAGCAATATGCTCTGCGGCAAAGCGTGAGATCTGTTCTATAATTTGCCCTGATGGAATTGACGTCATTTTATAAAACCAGTTCCTCGATAAAAGCAATCAATTGGTTAACATTGCTGCACTGCCGTACTTCATGGCAGTGGTGCATATAGGCTTTTATTTCACTGTCACCCGTGCCCCAGATTTGTTCGGGCTCCGGATTCAGCCAGATAACGCGGCGGCACCTCTCCCTCATCTGTCCCAGGATGGCATCTTCCGGATGCATATAGTTGGAACGTCCGTCACCAACGATGATCAGGGTTGTCTTCTTTGTCAGAAGATCCATATAGTCCCGCTGGAAATGACGCAATGTGACTCCATAATCCGTCGCAGCGTTATAATGAACATCCGCCTCTTCCAGCACAAACCTGATGGCCTCGTTAATCTCGTTATGCTCGAAAACGGCCGTAACGTCTGTCAGATCATCGATGAACACAAAACTATTGACCTTGTCAAAACACTCCTGCAGGGAATAGAGCAGATTCAGCATGAAACGTGCTGCTGCCCATACTGAGCCTGATACATCGCACAGAGTAACTATTCTGCTGCGGCGCAGAGGCTTGTTCCGGTATTTTATTTCAACAGGAACGCCGCCGTAACGGGCAGCACACCTGATGGTTTTCTTCACATCCAGATTTCCCCGGTGCTTGACGGCAAAACGCCGGCTCACATTATTCTTCAGCTTGCGCACCAGCTTGTCGATAGCCTCCCTCATCTCCTCCAGTTCCTGGCGGGTGAATGAAGAAAACGGCCTTTCCCCAAGTTCTTTCAAACGTTGTTCGTAAGTTTTAATTTTTTTTGTGTTTTTATCGCCTGGACGCGGTTCATAAAGCAGAATCGAACGGGCGGTATTGAACCGTTGGGTAAAGCGGACAGCCAGGTCATTACGCGCGGTGCTGCTTACGTCCAGTGATGGATCCTGCAGTAATTGTGCAATTGCAGCCGTAGTTGATGTAATCTGTATCAGGATGTTAAAGCGGTCGGCCAGCGGGCCGAAATTGAATCTCGTCGGTTGAACTTCTGAATCTGATGCTGTCTGGATACGCCGCATCTCCTTTAGGAATTCCAGAGGATTGCCGGCGATGAAATCGACTACCGCATCAAACATTGGGTTGTCATGTGGTTTTTTCTTGATGATGTTTGTTACCTGCCTGATTTGTTCGGCTAGAGCCTCTGATTGCATCACGTCTGCCGCATCGACTCTCATTTCATGAAAGAATAGGTGATAGAGGCGGTCGAAGTGATTAATCTCCCGCATGCTCTTGGCAAAGTTGGCCCTCAAGGTCGCCCGAAACTGGAGTTCGTTTGTGACTTCGATCAACTGCAACTGATTTAAGCAATCCAGAATTTCCGCTGTCGAGATCCGCAGGCCTGCTGCCCGGCAGCACGAAACAAATTGTTGGATTAGTTTGACCATATTTTAACTTACAAAGTCCAATTGATGATCTCGTCAAAAGTCCAATAATCGTCATACCGGCGAAGAGACTCTGTGTCGCAATAACAGATGATTTTTACGCGTACTGTCCCCCGCTGGCGGGGGAATAAGGGGGAGGTTTTAATGTAACCGTAATGTTCATTAGCTACAGATTGGAAGTCCTTCATCCACCTCCGTCACTGCGTGACACCTCCGCCGGCGGAGGACACGGAATGACATTTTTCATATTGCGACACAATCTAATTCACCCGACCATGAGTCCGGAATGACAAAACAGGGTTTTACGATTTTTAACGGTTAAGCACCATTAAATGATTTTATTAATATTTTTTCGTACTTTTTCCATATCGATCTGGTATTTACAGATAACATTGAGAGTCTCAGAAATTACCTCAGGCGTCAGTTCATTGATCTGCAAAACCAGAAGCGATTGAGCCCAATCCAGAGTCTCCGAGATACTGGGGCTCTTCTTTAAGTCCAGAAGGCGAATCCGGCGAATGGAATCAACCAGGTCCGCGGCTAATTTTCCCTCAATTCCCGGTATTTTCAGCCGGACAATCTGCACCTCTGTTTCCCGCTGCGGATAATCGATATAAAGATGAAGACAGCGTCGCTTCAGGGCGTCGCTCATATCGCGATAGTTGTTGGAAGTGAGCAGGACAAAAGGAATACTGATTGCTTTGCGTGTGCCCAATTCAGGGATGGTAACCTGAAAATCGCTCAGTAACTCCAGAAGAAAGGCCTCGAATTCCGGATCGGACTTGTCCACTTCATCCAGAAGTAAAACGACCGGCTTCTCGGAACTGATCGCCTGAAGAAGCGGACGAGATTGGATAAACCGGTCGGAGAAGAAGGCATCTTCCTGGGCGGCAATTTGATCAACCGCCTCGGCAAGAGTAGCCGTGTGGGCAATTATATCGTTAATTCTATCCTTCACCATCTGGGTATAGAGGAGTTGCTTGGCATACTCCCATTCATAAAGGGCCTTGGATTCATCGAGACCTTCGTAACATTGCAGACGGATTAACTCACGATCGAGGCTCCGGGCTATGGCTTTGGCCAGTTCCGTTTTACCGACACCGGCCGGCCCTTCAACCAGAACAGGCTTTTGTGTTGCTGCCGCCAGAAATACTACAGTGGATATCTCTTTGGAGGGGATGTAGCCGGCCATCTCCAGCCGCTCTTGAACATCATTCACACTTTTAAAATCCATGGTTTAAATACCTCTCTGGAACAATCCATATAACAATCAGGCAAAGATGGTCAAGGGGAATCAGGGCGGAAAATAGAACCGTTTCCAATTCCCTCCAAGTTGCTACAGCCGAAGAACACCACACCGGCGGCTTTCAGGACTTCGATATTAAACATTTGTAAATTCTCACTTCGTTATTTCATACTCATGTGAGAAATCTTTCAGTAAACATATAGAACTACCAAAGAAGATAACAATCTTGACATTTAAATATATATAAATTAAACTAGTTGCCATCTGGTCTAAACAAAGGAGTATTGTATGCAAACAATTGGCGCTTATGAAGCAAAAACATCTCTTTCCAAGCTTCTGGAACGAGTAAATAAGGGAGAAAAAATAAGTATAACAAAACATGGGGTGGCTGTAGCCATTTTGCAACCTCCCGCAACTGCAAAAAAATCAAATCCTGGACAAGCTATTGCAGCATTACGCATCTTCCGTGACAAACACAGTCTTAAGGGCATTTCCTTACGGGAAATGATCGAAGAAGGCAGGCGATAAATAATGCAAGATTTTGTTATTGATAATTCAGTGGTCATGTCCTGGTGCTTCAAAGACGAAACAAGCAAATATACCGATGCCGTTCTTGGTCACCTGGAACAGGCTACTGCCTATGTTCCTGCTATCTGGCCATTAGAAGTCAGCAATGTATTGCTGGTTGCCGAACGCAGAAAACGTCTCAGTCAGACAGACAGTTCTCGCTTTATTTCCTTGCTTTTTGAACTGCCGATCATTGTGGAACAGGAATCTCCGGAAAGAATGTTGAGTGAAATATTAGCCCTTGCTCGTGAATACAAACTATCCAGCTATGATGCCTCTTATTTAGACCTTGCCATGCGCAAGGGATTACCCATCGCCACGACTGATAAGAATATTATAGCAGCGGCAAGAAGAAGCAGTGTGTCAATATTAAGCGGAAAATGAACATCAAGCGTATAGAATTACTATGACAAAAAAAGTATTAAACCCGTTCATCCGGGTGTTTATTTGAAGGAATTACTGCACGAATTAGAACTCACACAATATCGCCTGGCAAAAGACTTAGGGATTCCGGCCATGCGTATAAATTATGTAGTGAATGGCAAACGTCCTTTCAATGCCGAGCTTGCCTTAAGATTGGGAAGATATTTCGGTCAGGAACCGCGGTACTGGATTAACCTGCAAAGCCGTTACATGATATTGAGGGGTAAAACATCTTATTATCAGACGGATTTGTCCAGTATCTCGATGATTAAATATTTTTTCTTGCCTTTGCGCACACGCAGTTCATTGCTGCCGGAAAAATCGGCAAGAACGATTTTTTCATTAACTGATTTTACCTGCCGGTCATTGATGTAGATACCGCCCTGTTCAATAAGACGTTTAGCCTCCGACATTGATTGGGCAAGTCCGGCTTTGGCGCAGGCTGATGAAATCATGATACCGGCTTCCAGATCCCCGCTGGTAACCTGATAACGCGGTATTGCCGATGTATCGCTTACGGGTGCTTGTCGCGGAATTGTGCTAGTAGGAAATAAGCCGTCATCTGCCGGACGGGAATGAAAAGCTTCCATCGATGCCCGCCAGGCTGCCTGGGCCGCATCCACGCCATGGGTGATTTTCGTCGCCTCAAATGCCAGCACAGCCTTGGCCATATTAAGTTTGGTGTCGGTCAGCGTTTTTACCACAGCAATTTCTTCAAGCGGCAAAAACGTAAAGAGTTTGAGAAACCTTTCCACATCGGCATCGTCGCAGTTTACCCAGTACTGGTAATATTCGTAAGGTTTGGTAAGAGTGCCATCGAGCCATATTGTGCCTTGTTCAGTCTTGCCCATTTTATGACCAAGGGATGTGGTAATTAGCGGGAAAGTCACGGCATGGGCATCTTTAGCGGCAACTTTACGGATTAATTCGGTACCAGCCAGCATATTGCCCCACTGATCGTTGCCGCCCATTTGCAACGCACAGCCGTAATTCTGGAACAGATGAAGAAAATCGTAACCCTGCAGGAGCATGTAATTAAATTCAATAAAATTCAACCCTTTCTCCAGACGAATCTTATAACTTTCCGCGGCCAGCATCCTGTTGACACTGAAGTGCCGGCCGATATCACGCAAGAATTCGATGTAATTGATTTTAGTCAGCCAATCGGCATTGTTTAGGAGTAACGCCTTATCATCGGCAAAATCAATATACCGGGAAAGTTGTTTGCCCAGGCACTGGGCATTGTAATCAATTTGCTCGAGAGTGAGAACCTGACGCAGTTCTGTTTTACCACTGGGATCACCGATCAGGCCTGTCCCGCCACCGACAAGCGCGATGGGTTTATTTCCATGTAATTGCATGTGCGCCAAAGCCATAATGGGCACGAGGCTGCCGATATGCAAACTGGTGGCTGTGGGATCAAAGCCGATATAACAGGTAACCGGGCCGGCTCCAAAAAGTTCTTTGATTAAAGCTTCATCAGTAACCTGCTCGATAAAGCCTCTTTCCTTTAAAACTTCATATGCGCCTTTCATGCCCCCATTGCCTCCGTTTATTCCTTTAATTTTATGCTGATTCTCTCAATCCAGTTAGCTTTCCCTGTTATCGAATCCACATCGAGCAGAACCGCCTGCAACCGGATATCACCTTTGGCCACATCAAATTTATTGGGTATCCCCGTTAAAAACCGCTCAATGATGGCATCTTTCTTAATGCCGATTACAGAATCAAAAGGTCCGGTCATCCCCACGTCGCTGATGTAGGCGGTTCCCTGCGGCAGAATTTCATCGTCGGCTGTTTGCACATGCGTATGCGTGCCTAAAACCGCTGATACTTCGCCGTCAAGATACCACCCCAGGGCTTTTTTCTCAGATGTTGCTTCAGCATGAATATCGACAATAATAATTTTTGTTTTCGCTCGCAGCTCGGCAATTTTACTTTTTGCCGTTTTAAATGGGCAATCAATCGGCTGCATGAAAATTCGGCCGGCGAGATTGAGCACACCCACATATTCTCCTGCCGCTGTCGGCATTAGCAAGACTCCTGTTCCCGGAACTTTTGCCGGATAATTGGCCGGCCTCAATAATGTTTCATAGTCCGAGATAAACTCCAATACTTCTTTTTTATCCCAAATATGATTGCCGGAAGTCAGGATATCGATGTTGTTGTTATAAAGCTCTTCGACAACTTCTCTGGTTACGCCGAATCCGGCGGCTGCATTTTCACAATTGGCGATCACAAGATCAATCCCGCGTTCTGCAATTAAGCCAGGCAAAAGATCACTTACCGCCCGACGGCCGGGTTTGCCCACGATATCGCCAATAAATAATATCTTCATTTACTACCTTTCCAATACCTGCCGGGAACGCGACTTATTTCGCGTAAGAAGAAACACGGGTTTCCCTGATTACTGTTACTTTAATTTGGCCCGGATAGGTAAGCTCCGCCTCAATTTTCTTGATAATATCATTACACAGCATCACGGCATCGTTATCCGATATTTTTTCATTTTCCACGAGAATACGGATTTCACGGCCTGCCTGGATAGCGTAACATTTATCAACGCCATTGAAAGAAAGGGCGATCTTTTCTAATTCCTCCAGACGTTTGACATATTTTTCCAGCATTTCCCGGCGCGCGCCTGGTCTGGCCGCGGAGAGTGTATCTGCCGCCTGTACCAATACACCCAGCAGAGTGTTGTTGCGCCCGTCGTCATGGTGAGTAGCAATCGCCTGAATAATACGCGGATTCTCGCCAAAGCGTTTGGCATAATCTGCCCCTATTGCCGCATGCGTTCCTTCAATCTTATGGTCAACCGCCTTACCGATATCATGCAGCAACCCGGCACGTTTGGCTTCCTTAATATTCATTTTCAATTCCGCGGCCATTATCCCTGTAAGATAGGCAACATCAATGGAGTGCTGCAAAACATTTTGAGAATAACTGGTGCGGTATTTGAGGCTACCTAACATGTTGATAATATCGGGATGAATATCGTGGACACCGACATCAAAAGACGCCTTCTCGCCGGTTTCTCTGATGATTTGCTCCACTTCGACTCTAACTTTCTTGACTATTTCTTCGATGCGCCCGGGATGGATTCGCCCATCCTGAATTAACCGCTCCAGCGAAATTCGCGCCACTTCTCTTCTGATCGGATCGAAGCTGGATAAGACAACTGCTTCCGGTGTATCATCAACAATCAGATCTATACCTGTAGCAGCTTCGATTGCCCGGATATTTCGGCCTTCGCGGCCAATGATCCGACCCTTCATTTCTTCGCTGGGCAGATTAACCACAGACACCGTATTTTCCGCGACATAATCACCGGCATACCGCTGAATCGCGTAGGTAATAATTTCTCTTGATTTTCTGTCGGCAGTTAGTTTTGCTTCTT
>PLNU01000147.1 GCA_003142835.1 Syntrophaceae bacterium | reverse complement strand
CACCAAATCGGCTGTTACCAGTTTGATCGTGCCTGAAACTGCCTTATTTAAAAGTGCGTCCACGCGGTCAGCCTTGGCGGGATCGTCAGCAGTGAGGTAACGAACAAAGAGGTTGGTATCAACAAAACAGCGCTTCATTTGTTTTCCTTACTAACCCTTGCGGCAACAGCGGCCTTAGCTTGCGCTCGTTCCGCTTCAAATGAAGCCAACGCCTTTTTCTTCACTGCGCCACGAAATGATTTTATCGTCTTGAGCGCTTGGATGTAAACCAGCTCGCCCTTGCGAATAAAAGCTACGCGGTCGTTCGGAATTATCCCTATGGCATCGCGGATAGACTTAGGAATAGTAACTTGTCCTTTTGCGGTGACTGTTGAGTGCATAACTATTACCTCCATTAACATTCTTACTTATTAGTATAGGTAAGAATTAATTGTCTGTCAACTAGAATTGGAATTAGAATTGGAATTGGAATTGGAATTGGAAAACAGACTCCTAAATAAGCGTGGTTGGAGATTTTTCTTGACAATTAGCATGTACACCGTTAAAAATAAAAAGCACATAATCCAGAAGAGTAAAATTTTAAAAGAAAGGAGGCGTGATGACTTAAAGGGTTTTGAAATTCGCATTATCAACTACTAAAGGAGAATTTAAATGAAAAAAAGTTTAATTTATGTATTGCTGGCGATGGTATTGGTGATTATTAGTGCTGGGTTTGTCTTTGCAGCTAAAGAAGTGGCGCAAGCCGCGCCGGCGGGAACTGTTGATTATACAAAAGCAATTATAATCGGCATCTCTTTGTTCGTTGCTGGGTTAGCAATAGCTTTTGGCACACTTGGAACAGGATTAGGTATGGGCAACGGTTTAAATGGCGCGACAAACGCTGTTGGCAGAAATCCGGAAGCTCAAGGTAAAATTCTTCTGACCATGATGGTCGGTCTGGCCATGATCGAGTCTCTGGCTATTTACGCGCTGGTTATCGCTCTGATCGTACTTTATGCCAATCCGCTTCTAAAGTATATTGGCTAAAATTATTGCTATTATAGAAATCAGGGAGGGGGAGCGTACATCGACTTTCTCTCCCTTTTTTAGTTCACCTCAAATTCCCGAAGCGAAGCGCACGGAAATTTGTTAGGTGAACTTATCCCCGAAGCGTAGCGTAGGGGGTTAGTGAGACCTTCTTTCCCAAGCGTAGTGCACTCATTTTATAAGTTGAATTATCCCACCGCAGGTGGAGGGCATCGAAGATGCCCGTGTTATCCCCGAAGCGAAGCGCAGGGGATTAATGACGCCTAAGTATGGACAGTAAATCATCCTTCCTGAAGTCAGCACCTGTGCAATTCCTCTTTTCATAGTAGATTTCCAATGTAAATCGTGATAGTCCAAATTAATCTGTAATTTCAGAGATTAAGATACCTGAACCATTTAACCTTACATGAGAGGTGTTATGGATTGAATAATAAACCCCCGTTTCTTAAGAGAGAGCGGGGTTTTATGTTTTAAGCATTTTTTTTATTCCTCATAGTTGGTGATTGGAGAGTTAGATGGATATGAAGAACCTTACCATAAGTTCAACTTTTGCCTGGAAAATAGCAGCCAACGAGGCAGCAGTCGGAAAGTTTCAATTTATAGAAAAAGAACATGTATTCATTGGCATCTTAAGTCTTGGAAAATTGCTTATGCTCAGTCCGGAAAAATCAGGACTAAAGTCACAAGACCGTCAGGCAGTACAAATAGAATCTGACTTTATAGAGGATTTGCTTCGTGAATTTGAAATCGACTCTACACAACTCAGACGCCAGCTTCGGAAAAAACTAGGTGATGGTAATTATAAGCACACTGAAAAAGTTGTTCACCGGAGTGAGGCATGCAAAGGAGTCTTTAAACGCGCAGAGAAGTTTGCGGCATCTTCAAAAGAGATATCCTGCCTTCATCTTTTTGCTGCCATTATGGAAGACCCCCAAGGGATTATTGGCCAAGTAGTTAATGCAGCAGGTACGAAACCAGCCGATTTACAAGAACGTGTTCTCGCCTTTATGGATAGCGGGCAAAAGGGGGGCCGGGCGCCAGTTGAAGTTCACCCTGGCGAGCACAAAGTGACCAAGACCGGTACTCATTATCTTGAGCGGTATGGGAGGGACCTCACTCTTGAAGCGCAGGCAGGAAAACTTGGTCCATTTATTGGTAGACGAAAAGAGCTTCTTAATGTGATTCAAACCCTTGCTCGCCGTTCTAAGAATAATCCTGTACTTGTGGGCGAAGCTGGAGTGGGGAAGACAGCAATTGTTGAGGCCCTGGCATTAAGAATTATCGGAGGTAAGGATTCCCAAGTGTTGGCTGGAAAGAGGATTATCGAGATAAACGTCAGCGCTTTGGTTGGTGGGACCAAATATCGGGGGGAGTTTGAAGAGAGGCTTTCTCATATCATTGAGGAAGCCCGTGCGCACCCTGAGGTGATTGTCTTTATTGATGAATTGCATAATGTTATAGGCGCTGGCCGAGCTGAGGGGAGCATGGACGCAGCCAATCTCATGAAACCGGCTCTTGCCCGAGGAGACCTGAGATGCATCGGAGCCACTACAATCGGAGAATACCGGCGCTATATTGAAGCAGACCCGGCATTGGAACGTCGATTTGAGAAGGTTGTTGTTAATGAGCCAAGTTCGGATGAGTCGCTGGAAATGCTTGAAGGCATTCGGCCTAAATGGGAGAAACACCACGGGGTCAGCATTACCGATAAGGCTCTGCAAGCAGCAGTAGATCTTTCTATACGATTTGATGTTGACCATCAGTTGCCTGACAAGGCTATCGACCTAGTGGATAAGGCAGGAGCTCGGACGCGCATACCTTTATTGAGTGGGTGGATAGAAGGGGATAAAGTTAATCCAGGGGTAACAGAAGTTACAATTGCACAGGTTCTTTCAGAAAAAATGGATTTGCCGCTGGAGATCATCACAGGCCACATAGAAGGAATGAAGCAATCTCGGCTATTCGGGTTAGAATCGTTTCTAAAAAAGAGGACCATTGGACAGGATGAAGCAATAAATCTTGTCTGCCAGAGACTTCTCATGAGCCACACAGGTTTAGCAAAAAAGCGCGGGCCTCTTGCGGTCTTCCTTTTCCTCGGGCCTACTGGCGTTGGAAAGACTGAATTGGCAAGATCTCTGGCAGAATTTCTTTTCGGAAGTGATTTACAACTGACTCGCTTTGATATGTCTGAATTTATTGAAGAACATAGTGTTGCCAAACTGATTGGATCGCCACCCGGTTATGTTGGCCATGAGGAAGAAGGACAATTGACAGGGCGATTGCGGACGAAGCCTTATTCAGTTGTTCTTTTTGATGAGGTTGAGAAAGCCCATCAAAGAGTTTTTGATTTGTTCCTTCAATTATTTGATGAGGGTCGCCTCACTGATGCAAAAGGCAGGACTGCGGATGCAAGAAATGCCATCTTTATTATGACTTCAAACATTGCTATAGATAAGCATAATAAAAAAATAGGGTTTGGAAACCAGGATACTGTGGACTTAAAGGCAACCGTCCTTCAGGAGGTTAAGAAATATTTTCGCACGGAATTTGTTAACCGTATCAATGAAGTAGTTATTTTTGGGTCACTAAACGAAGAGCACGTAAAGCAAATCTTGAGGCCGATGCTGGCAGAGATTTGTGATAATGTCCGGACGAAACATAATATTATACTCAAAATTGGAGAGGAAGTTGAGCAGTTTGTGGCACAAACAGGTTATAGTCCGGAGTATGGTGTCAGAGAACTACGCCGGGCAGTTGAACGGCTTATTCAAATTCCACTGAGCAATTTGATTTTAAGTGGCGAGTTTGAAAATTGTACAAGCTGGCAGGTTGTTTGTGGTAGCGAAGGACTTTCTATAATCCCACTTTAAGATTCGTTAGCTTCACGTAGGGTGAGCGTATGCCGTTGCTTAAGGAAGGCGATAAAATCAAAGGCACTTATGAGGTTGAAAGATTTCTAGGCGAGGGTGCCTTTGCCGAAGTATATCGTGTCCGGCACAGATTCCTTGGCCGTCAAGCTATGAAGCTATTCAAGCGCGTCGGCATGACCCAAGTTGACATCGAAGAAATGCTTGGAGAAGCGATCCTACTTTCCCGAATCGGGCATCCCAACATAGTCCGTGTCTTTGATGCTAACGTTTTTGAGATACCTCAAGGCACCTGCGGTTACTTTACTATGGAAAATGTTTCCGGCGGGAGTCTTGACAAGTTCTGGCGCTCATATGGCGCTACCTTCATTCCCATCGAAACGACCATAGACATCATGCGTCAGGTTTGCCGGGGGCTTGCTGTAGCACATGACGAAAGCCCCCCGATCATTCATCGCGATATCAAGCCACAAAACATTCTTATTGGATATGAGGCCGACGGACTTCGGGCACGCGTGAGCGACTTCGGTTTGGCCAAGAAAGTGAATCCACTTACGCTAATGGCCACCGCCGCCGGCACGCTCGGATTTAAACCACCAGAGACGTTTTTAAAGACCAAGGCGGATTCATGTGCCGCTGATGTGTGGGCTCTTGGCGTTACCCTTTATATGATGCTAACTGACAAACTCCCATTCGAAGTGGACGCAGCCCTCGGCTGGTCTAATAAAAAAGCTTTTGAAAAGGAACTTGTGCCGCCTAGTTCCTGGAATGTGGAAGTTGATATGGATGTCGAAAAGATTGTTCTACGTTGTTTGGAGATGAACCCAGCCAAACGCTATCAGACTGCCAGGGATTTACTCGATACGCTCGACGGGTGGAAGAAACCCACGCCGTCGAAGGAAACTTGTCCAAAAAAGTCAATTTCATCGGAAGCATCTAAAAGTGGTCTCGGTGCTTATTCGCCGATTGATAAAGAGGATGGCCAGCATTTAGCGCGATTAGCAATTAAAAAAGCTAAAGAAGAGGGCCGTTTGTTTGAAGCTGCCGACCTTATGGAAGAGGCATTCAACAAGTCGCCATCACTTCGCCAGAAGTACGCAAACCAAGTGCGGTTGTGGCGGTGCGGGATAAGCATGTGATTTACAGATGAACACTCACGAAGAAATAACGCATTACATAACCTTGGCCAGGGCATGTTCTATTTCACAGGATGATGCCAAAGCTTTATGGTGGTTTCGTAAGGCTGCTGATCTAGGAAGTGCACTTGCACAATATAACCTGGGTGAGATGTACCGCAACGGTAAAGGCGTTCCCCAGGACGATGCTGAGGCTGTGAAGTGGTTTCGCAAGGCGGCTGAACAAGGAAACGCGAATGCCCAGTTCAATCTGGGCTCACAGTACCGAAAAGGTAAAGGTGTACCGCAGGACGATGCTGAGGCTGTGAATTGGTTTCACAAGGCTGCTGAGCAGGGAAACGCGAATGCCCAAAACTGGTTGGGTCTGATGTACTCAGAAGGCAAAGGTGTTCCACAGGACGACACTGAGGCCGTGAAGTGGTATCGCAAGGCTGCTGAGCAGGGAAATGAAATTGCCCAGTTCAATCTGGGCTCACAGTACCGAAAAGGTAAAGGTGTTCCACAGGACACTGCTGAGGCTGTGAAGTGGTTTCACAAGGCGGCTGAGCAAGGAGCCGAACTTGCCCAGTACGCTCTGGGCTTGATGTACCGAAACGGTGAAGGTGTTTCACAGGACAATGCTGAGGCTGTAAAGTGGTTTCGGAAGGCGGCTGAGCAAGGAATCGTGAATGCCCAAAAGAATCTAGATCAAATGAAAGCCGAAGGTATTAAGGTAGACAAGGCTGAAATCAAACCCCTTCCGAAACAAAGAATTGCAGTAACCACATCGGGCGCTAAGAATAAAAAGTCAAGTGCTGAGGACCGCCAGTTACGCGGTACTAATGAATGCAATGCCCTTCTTGATGCTTGCACTCCCCACCTTTATATGCACAATGCCTTCCGCCTTAGTGGTATACCCGTCGACGCATCTACTCGCGAAATCAAGCGTCGAATTGATGACCTAAAAGCTGCTGCGGAAATGGGCGATCTCAAGAATGAACTTATTCATGCTTTTGCACTCGATCCTGTGCCTAGTTTAGATCAAATACGTGAATCTGCGCAAAAATTACAAGATCCGGAACAACGAATTATCGATGAGTTCTTCTGGTTTTGGCCGCAAGAGTCGGGCAAGAAAGATAAAGATTCTGCTTTGAGAGCACTCAGAAATTGTGACTATGGTTCAGCTCTCAAGATTTGGTCGGACGCCCTATCAGACAATAACGCACCAACGTGCATAGTGGCAAAACATAACCTTGCTGTTATTTATCACCTTAAGGCACTCGACGCAGAGCAAAACGCACTTAAAAGTAACCTATCTGCTGAAAAACTTTTCATTATATCGCAAGACTGGCGTACTTGTTTCAAATGGTGGGAAGAGCTTACAGACGATGAAGCCTTCTGGAGTTTGGTCACCGATAGAATCAGAATAATTGACGACCCACGACTCACAACTGGTTTTGCCCGTCGGATGCGCGCTACACTGCCCGAGGCAATAGACAAGATAAACGCTATGCTGGCTATAGAATTTGCGGAGAGTGGTAAGTTGTCTCAAGCGACCACTCACATCAACTACATAAAAGAGACCAACCAAGGAAAAGATAATGTCCCTAGAACATTGTCTATCATGACCAAGCCACTTAAAACGCGTGTGACCAGTGCCGTTGAGAAGGCTTTATCAATGGCAAAAAAAGAACCTACTCAAGCAGCGAAAGCGGCGCTTGAACTCCTTCAGGCCATCGAGTCACCGCTGAAGGTAATCCAAATTATGCTGCCTCTCGCAGATCATGAGCGAATCGACATTTGCGATATAGTGGCGGAAGCATGTCTCACATGCCAGATCGCCTATGCAAGGGAAAGTGAGGATTGGACAACCAGTCTTGAGATACTGGATGCCGCTTCAAAGTATGCAGCTTCCCAAGAGACTAAGAACCGCCTTGCAGAGAACCGGACGAATGTTGCGGCCAAAAAACACCTCGGTCCAATTTCTTACTTCTGCAAAACAGTGTCTGAGAATGTAGAAAAAAACCCATATTCTGCAGATAAAGAAGCTCAAAGTATTATTAATGCAGCTCCTCAACTTCTCTTAAACTTGTCTTCCGAGAATGTCCCGGATGAACTTATATTACGTGGAAAAGATCAGCTTGCGCTCATATTGATGCACTGTGCTGTTATTTTTGGAAACAAAACTGACAAATGGAAGCCATGCGTTAAGTTTCTTGAGGAGGCCCTGAAATACGCATCAAGTCAGGAAGTGAAAAGTCGTATTGAGAAAAATCTTTCAACCATGAAAGATAACGAGAGGCTAGGAGATTTATCTCCTATTTCGTCGGCACCAAGTCTTAGCAAATTTTACGGCATAGGTTTCAGCTTGTATGGGTCAACAGATGCTGATCATACGACGGGTTCGTACCTATCTACATACTATTTTACAATCTTATTCATCCCAGTTTTGCCCATATGTCGCTATCGAGTAATCCCGATAGAGAACGGATATCGATTTCTTGCAAAAGCACCTTTGCGTGCTTTTGATAAATGGCACCTGTTCATCTCGCTTGCTCTGATGGCCTTATTCGCATTTAATATTATGTCAGAAAACAACTCAGGAAAAACATATCGGTCAAGTCCTTCCTCTTACAACCCTAGCGTTTCTTCACCACCACCATCTTATGATAACAGGTCTACTCGAAATAACTTAGCATTAGAAATCGAAACTGGAAAGACAAAAGCGAAACAAATGGAAACACAAATCAAGGATATGGACTACCGCCTTGATGGCTATAAACGAAGACTAATGTCATACAAAGCTTCCGGTATGACAGATGAATATAACAGTCTTGTTCCTGTTTTCAATTCGCTAGTCAGTGAGCGAAATTATCAATACAAAAAATACAAAAGACTTATCGATGAGGTAAATGAAAATGTGCGGCGTTATAATTTGCGATAATGATAAGGAATATAAAGAGATAATCGCTTTGATTATTTGTTTGAGGTTTTCGATATTATAAAAAGAGGCATTCAACAAGTTACCGTCGCTTCGCCAGAAGTACTCAAACCAAGTGCGGCTGTTGCGTTGCGGAATAAGCATGTGATTTACAGATGAACACTCACGAAGAAATTATACATTACAGGGCGCGGGCTGAGCAAGGCGATGTTTATGCCCAGTACGCTCTGGGCGAGATGTACCAAAACGGGAAAGGTGTTACGCAGGACTATGCCGAGGCTGTGAGGTGGTATCGTAAGGCGGCGCGACAGGAGTTCCCTGCCGCCCAGTTAAATTTGGGTTTGATGTATCAAAGGGGTAAAGGTGTTCCACAGGATGATTATGAGGCCTTTGATTGGTGTATGAAGGCAGCTAAGCAGGGAAACGCGGATGCCATGTTCTGGATTGGCTGGATGCAGCAAAGCGGTAGAGCTATTTCACAGGATGATGCCAAAGCTTTATTTTGGTTTCGTAAGGCTGCTGAGCTAGGAAGTGCACTTGCACAATATAATATGGGTGAGATGTACCAAAACGGGAAAGGTGTGCCACGTGACTATGCCGAGGCTGTAAAATGGTATTGCAAGGCGGCGGAACAAGGATACGCAGATGCCCAGTTTAGTCTGGGCTTGATGTACCGATTTGCTAGAGGCGTTCCTATGAACGATACAGAGGCCGCAAAGTGGTATCGCAAGGCAGCTGAACAAGGGCATGCAGCTGCTCAGAACCGGCTGGGCCACATGTACCTGCATGGTACAGGTGTTCCACAGGATTATGCTGAGGCAGTGAAGTGTTATCAAAAGGCTGCGGAACAGGGAGATAAGGATGCCCCGTGCAATCTGGCTCAGATGTATGAAAACGGTGAGGGCGTTCCTCAGGACTATGCCGAGGCTGCAAAGTGGCGTCGCAGGGCTGCGGAACAGGGGGGTGAGGCTGACCAGTACAATCTTGCTAGGATATATCAAAAGGGTGAAGGTGTTCCGCAGGATGATGCCGAGGCTGTAAAATGGTATCGCAAGGCGGCAGAACAGGGGGATGCAGATGCCCAGTTTAGTCTGGGCTTGATGTATCAAAATGGTGAAGGTGTTCCGCAGGATGATGCCGAGGCTGTAAAATGGTATCGCAAGGCGGCAGAACAGGGGGATGCAGATGCCAAGAACAAACTTGATCAGATAAAAGCCGAACGTATTAAGGTAAGTAAAGATAAAAAGTCAAGGGAGCACCATTTGCGTGATGCTAATGAATGCAAGGCTCTCCTTGATGCATGTACCCCCCACCTTTACATACATAATGCCTTCCGTATTAGCGGTATCCCCATCGACGCATCTACTCGCGACATCAAGCGTCGAATTGACGACCTAAAAGCTGCTGCGGAAATGGGCGATCTCAAGAATGAACTTATTCATGCTTTTGCACTCGATCCTATGCCTAGTTTAGATCAAATACGTGAAGCTGCGCAAAAATTACAAAATCCGGAACAACGAATTATCGATGAGTTCTTCTGGTTTTGGCCGCAAGAGTCGGGCAAGAACGATAACGATTCTGCTCTAAGAGCGCTCAGAAATTGCGACTATGGTTCAGCTCTCAAGATTTGGTCAGACGCCCTGTCAGAAAACCACCCACCCACGTGTACAGTGGCAAAACATAACCTTGCGGTTATGTTTCACATTAAGGCACTCGACGCAGAGCAAAACGCACTTAAAAGTAACCTATCTGCTGAAAAACTTTTCATTATATCGCAAGACTGGCGTACTTGTTTCAAATGGTGGGAAGAGCTTACAGACGATGAAGCCTTCTGGAGTTTGGTCACCGATAGAATCAGAATAATTGACGACCCACGACTCACAACTGGTTTTGCCCGTCGGATGCGCGCTACACTGCCCGAGGCCCTGGACATGATCAACGCCTTGTTGGCCATAGAATTTGCGGAGAATGATAAGCTGCCTCAAGCGACAAATCACATCAACTACATGAAAGAGACCCACCAAGGCAAAGATAACGTCCCAAAGACATTGTCTGTCATAATCAAACCATTTGAAACTCGCGTGAACACTGCTGTCAAGACTGCTACAGACAAAGCCAAAAAACAACCCACTCAAGCAGCGAAAGCGGCGCTTGAACTCCTACAGGCCATCGCGGAACCACTGAAGGTAATCCAGTTTATGCTGCCTCCTGAAGATCATGAACGAATCGACCTTTGTGATACTGTGGCTGATGCCTGCCTCACTTGCCAGATCGCCTATGCAAGGGAAAGTGAGGATTGGACAGCCAGCCTTGAGATACTGGACGCCGCTTTAAAGTATGCGGCTTCCAAAGAGACCATAGATCGCCTTACAGACAGCCGGTCAAACGTTGCGACCAATAAATACGTCGGTTCTCTGATGAAAAAGATCAAGGATGTAGATAAATTAAACTTTTCAATTGCCGACAAAATGAATGATATTAAAAACAACATACTTCCGTATCTTTCCAGCATCAAAAGACTTTCGGGCATGTCTGATGATCTATATGAAAAATGTGCTGATGCTGTTGCTCGTTACGTAAGAGAACTATTTGTCTCTGAATACAATAAGAACAGTAATTTACCAGCGGCGCTTCGCATTCTTGAAGTTGCTATATCTGTCGCCCGTGGACACGAAGTGCGCGAAAAATTGCAGGAGGATAAAACCCAGCTAATAAATATCCAGAAGGAGACAACCAATCATAATCTGCAAATGCAGATTCGGAGCGATGAAATAGAGATTACAAAAGAATTTGTAAGGTACAACAATCAGAAGATTCCCGTTTCCATGATCCAAGGGATTAAATATGGTATATTCATAACACAGAATCAGTATAGGCAGACGAGTGCATCCTACTTAATCGAAATTACCGACGACCGATCGAGTTTTGGCGTGCCTGCTAATGCATTATTACAACAATGTGTTAGCAGCTTTACCACCTCCCGTCACATTAAAATAGAATGTAAACGTTTACTCCGTAACGAAACGCAAGCAGAAATAGATTTCAACAATATTCTGGACGCTCTATTTCATCAAGTCGTTCCTTCACTAATTCAAAGACTCGCTGAGAATATTGTTTCTGGAATGCCTTTGCAGGTAGGTGATTGTCGTCTAACAACCAAGGGAATTTATATTACAACAGGTGCGTTGATGTGGAAAAAAGAAACGCTAGTACCTTTTCCCGACTTGAAGTTTAACAAATATTCTGGTCAAATAGCAGTCTCATCAGTCAAAGACACAGGAATAAAAACATCGATGGCAATTCGTGATATATGGAACTCAGCCTTATTAGAATTTATTACGAAAGCGGTAGTTGAAATGAAGAAGAAAAGTTAGCCTTAACAACACCGAACCTCCAATTTAGAAAAAAGGATTTATCTATGAGTAAAAAGAAGCAGCCCAAAAGAAAGACAATGAACCCAACCGATCGCAGTATGTTGACAGCACTTAAAATCCCTTTGCCGGACGAACTGAATTTCCCCATAATGTTGGACGTAACAGGCCTGTATGCAATTAAAACCGACTTCAATCACCTGAAAGAGAAAATAGAGCAGTTGTGTAACGCGGTAGACCCTCTTCAGGAGCAGGAAGTATTGCCGTCTTCGTCTGACTTGAAGGCTTTCGCAAATATTGCAACAAGCGCATGGCGTGCCAAAACCAAGATGGTGGACTCTGATACCGGCGAGACTAAAGAGGAAATGAAACGGGTCTACCGCCATATCGAAGCCATTTTTGAATCGCTCAGTCAGATTGGCGTGGAAACGATTGATCCTGTGGGTCGCGTGTATGACTCAGGAATGGCGTTGAAGGTTGTAACTTTTGAACCAACGCCGGGATTATCCAGTGAAGAGATCAAGGAAACTATCAAGCCTTCCGTCGCATGGCAAGGTCGTCTAATTCAGATTGGTGAGGTAATCGTCGGTACACCGCAAACAATATAATTTTGGAAAGGGGAACATAGAATGGGCAGAACAACCATTGATTTTGGAATCGATCTGGGTACGACTAATAGCAGTATCGCCATTTTGCGTGGGGCAGGAACAGACATTATCAAGAACGACCTGGATAATGACATCACACCGTCCGCTGTCTTTATTGACAAAAGCGGGCAAACCCAAGTGGGACGACGTGCCAAAAATAGGCAGGAAGACGAAAATGCAGCCGATGACGTTCATTGTGAATTTAAACGACTAATGGGTAGTGACCATAAGTATGAGTTCAAAGCCTCAGGACGAACAATGAATCCCGAGGAGTTATCTGCAGAAGTGTTGAAAAGTTTGCGAGGGGACGTTCAGTTAAGCTTAGATGAGGATGTAAGGGCAGCAGTTATTACCGTTCCTGCCGTTTTTGAACAAAAGCAATGTGCTGCCACAATGAAAGCAGGAGAGCTCGCCGGTTTTTCGCAGTGTCCTTTGCTTCAGGAGCCGGTTGCTGCATCCTTAGCTTATGGATTTCAGGACGATATGCCGAAGGGATACTGGTTTATATATGACTTTGGTGGTGGGACTTTTGACGCAGCCATTATGAAAGCCGAGGAAGGCAATATCATCTGGGTCAACCACGGTGGAGACAATTGGCTTGGTGGATCGAAGATTGATTGGGCTATTGTTGAACAACTAATCATACCGGAGTTGGTGGATAATTATGATCTGCCCGATTTTTCACGAGGTAATAGTAAATGGCAAAGCGCATTAGCCAGGATAAAGCATAAAACCGAAGATGCAAAAATTCTACTGTCCCGCATTGACAAGGACAAAACCATTATTGAAATCAAGGGAATCAAAGACGCCCATGGTGAAAAATTCGATCATGATTTTATACTAACCCGTGATGCGATGATTAGCGTAGCAGAACCATTTATCATGAGCTCCGTGGAAATCTGTAAGCGCGTTATGAAGGAAAAAAATCTCAGTCCAAATGCGATCGAAAGAATGATCCTTGTTGGCGGCCCGACAAAAGCACCTTATTTTCGGGAGATTCTTCACTCAAGTCTAGGCATTCAAATTGACCACAGAGTTGACCCTCTTACGGTCGTTGCCCGCGGCGCAGCCGTGTTCGCCGGTACCCAGCGAATCGATGGTAAAGCCGCGCCTAAGGCAGTGGCTGGCCAGTTCAACGTTAGCCTTGTATACAAAACAATGGGACCAGATAGAGACCCTCAGATCATGGGAGCGGTGAAGTCACTGGACAACTCTTCAGTAGAAGGTTTCACAGTAGAATTTGTCAACCGGACTGACGGAGCAAAAGACTTGCTAGGTTGGCGCAGCGGCAAGATTCCGTTAAAAGCTGATGGTAAGTTTAAATTGCGTCTTGCGGCAGAAAAAGGCGTGAGAAATAACTATCTAATTGAGCTCTTGGATTTCCATGGAAGTATGAGAATCATCGTACCTGATACTGTTGTTTACACGGTCACTGGTGGAGCTGGTGTCATTTCTGAACAACCGCTCAACAACTCAATAGCTGTTGCTCTTGCTAATAACGAAAGGGATATTTTTTTCAACAAAGGGGGATCACTACCAGCAAAAAAAACCAAAGTATTGCGAACAGCACATACTCTACATAAGGGAGAAAGCGGCGAAATTTTAAAAGTTCCCGTTGTGGAAGGCGAAATGGAGAAAGCTGACCACAACCGTTTGTTAGGTACCTTGGAGATTAAAGGAGCAAAAATAAGAAGAGATTTGCCAGCCGGAACAGAGGTAGAGGTTTCGCTTATCCTGGATGCGTCGAAAATTCTAACGGCCAAAGCATATGTGCCGATGTTGGATGAAGAATTTGAAGCAGTGATTGAACATGCTAAGCGGAGCCCTGAATATCCAGAGTTAAAAAAACAATTCGAGCAGGAGGTACATCGCCATAAAGAAATGGTAGGCAAAGCGAATGAGACAGATTCAAAAAGTCTTGCGATATTAGTCGAAGACATCGATGAATCTGGGAAATTCGAAGAGATCGAAAAACTCCTGCATGCAGGACGTGCAGATTGTGGTGCTGCGTTGGAAGCGGAAAAACGACTTTTAGATCTCCGGGTAAATCTCGATAAAGCCGATGATTTGTTGAAGTGGCCAGCTCTCGTTACTGAGGCCAACCAAGGAATAGATGATCTCGACAAACTTATTGAGGAACATGGTGTGCCGGAACAGCAAAAACGTGCTGATAAATTACGCGAACAGATGGAAGAGCTTGTATTGCAGGAACGTGCCGCGCCGTTAAGAAAAAAAATAAAGCAGATCATAGACCTACGTTATGAAATTCTATTTGCACAACCATCATTCTGGGTTGGGTATTTCAAATATTTGGAAAAGCAGCGTAGCAAGATACCCGATGCGGGGGCCGCTGATCGCTTATTTAACCAAGGGTACCAGTGTATTCAAAAAGAAAACATTAGCGGGTTGCGCAATGTAATTGTCCAATTAAATAACTTACTCCCAGATGAAGTTGTTGAGGAAGTAAAGCGGGGATATGAGTCAGGGTTGCTCAATTAAAATGAACACAATCACTGTAAATAACGATACGCAAAAACCAGGCCCCGATAATTCGGCGTCTACTCCAGATCTCGATTTCCTAACGGCATGGAGTCTTGTTGCGTGCGGAAACCTCGATGAGGCCGAACATCTTCTCCGCAAGACAGGGGAATTACCAACTTCACCTTCAGCGTTGGATCTTCTCGCCCGTATCGCTGTGCGGAAAGGCCAGTATGAGCAGGCCGGGCAGCTGTGGAAGGCAGTCTTGGAGAAAGACCCGAATCATAAGGCTGCGAAAGCTGCGATGGAACGGCTTGACAGTCCGTGGATTGCAGTTGCGCTAATCAAGCGCCTCGCGTTTCTGGCAAGCATCGCTATTGTATTGATCCTTTCCATAGTCGGCTTGTTTGCCCTGCTCAATGTTAATCAGCAATCACAGCCGCGACCTGTTGCTCCGGCAAATAGCTCAACTCAGATCGGGGCTACTTCGTCGGCTTTTTCCGTTCCAGGATGGTCGGTTCATACAAAGAAAAGGGAAACGATAATCGTCTTTGACGACGACCTGTTTACTCTTCGCTGCAAACTCAAAAACTCTGCAAGAGAGCGGCTATCCACTTTTGCGCATCTTTTGCAGGAGAACGCACCGAATAGCCGGATTATCGTTGAAGGTCATACCGATTCTTACCCAATGCGTAAGAACAGTCTTTACAGGGATAATTACGAGCTCGGATTGCAACGAGCGTTGACTGTGGCAGAGGTTTTGAAGTCGCATCATCAGATTGCGGGCGGACGAATTTTGGTTACGTCTATGGGTGATGCAAACCCGCCATTTCCGGAGGCTGATTACGAGTCGAAGTTGAAAAATAGAACGGTTGTTATCCGGCTTTTTTGAACCGCGTGTTCAATGACCATTAGGCACCCTATTTCTTAGCTAGCATTTCAGGCAACTCGTTTCGCTACACGTGTGGCTAAGACAAAATGTTGTAGATTAATTATTTTAAACGCAAATCATCAAAACATTTCATCCACTATAGTTGCTGCTTTGTAGATGACCTGCTTAAAAGTGACTAGCCTTAATTTAACAGTGTTTGTAAAGTCAAACATTGGTTAGGACAATTTATTCCTCAGCAACCACTTTGCCTCGTAAAACCTTTTTTTCTGTTTGTTGATGTTTGGCGGTGAGGATTTTTTCTTTTGCCCTTTTGCTGCGTTTTCTCTTTTGACGGCGAATTTTTTCCAGCTTTTCTTTAGCTTTCGCAATAAAACCTTTTTGCCGCAATTCAATCTTATCCAATAATAATCTTCGGGCTAAAAAACGGTTTAATGATTGGGATCGTTCCCTCTGGCATTTTACCGCCAAGCCGGTAGGGATATGGACAAGATAAACGCAGGAAGAAGTTTTGTTGACTTTTTGTCCACCGGGACCGGAGGAACGGACGAAGGATTCCTCAAAATCGTTTTCCGCTACCCCTAACTCCAGCATCCTGGCGGCGATAGCTCTTTCTTTGTCAGCAGAAACAGGCATGTTCTATTCAAAGTTTAAGGGATCGAATAAATCTCGTCGTCGATCAGGTGGATCCAGTTTTCCATGAGTATTTCTCTGGCTTCTTCCAACTTATCGACGCCCAGAATAACAATAGTTTCTTTACCGATACGATTAATTGTCGTGTAGAGATAATGAATGTTAATATCCGCTTTGGCCAGTGGCTTCAATATAGCGTTCATACCGCCCGCATGTAAGGGGACTTCAGCTGCAAGCACTGGCGTAACTTCAAAGTTGAAATTGTAGCTGCCAAGAAGTGCGGCGGCGCGGTCAGGATCATTGACCACAAGACGAACCCTGCTGTCTTCAGTGGTGCTGGCGGCAGATACGGCCTTTGTACTGATATCTTCCGAGTCCAGAATATGGGTGAGTTTGGCAAAAGAACCGGGCACATTACCCAACAAAACGGAAATTTGTTTTACAGACATAAAAGTTATCCTTATTAATCTTTTACATAATCGAATCCGGCAGCAAAAGCTTTGCGGTTAACTTCCGCAAGGGATTTTTTC
Organism: Syntrophaceae bacterium; assembly: GCA_003142835.1. Classification (GTDB taxonomy): domain Bacteria; phylum Desulfobacterota; class Syntrophia; order Syntrophales; family Smithellaceae; genus FEN-1160. The sequence goes on along the minus strand of PLNU01000147.1, from coordinate 18,950 downwards.
TTGCTGCCCATAATCGATTCCAGACTCTTTAAATAAATATCAGGAGAAACGACGCCTGATTTTTTTATGAATACTCCCATCATGATGATATTGGCGACCCGGCTGTTACCCAGCTCTTGCGCAATATCAGCGCAGGGAACGCAAAAGACTTTAACGTCCTGGCGGTTAGGACGATCATTGATAATGGATGAATTTAAAAAGATTGCCCCTCCCGAAATGACTTTATTTTGAAAAGAAAAAAGAGAAGGGGCGTTCATAACGATAAGATAATTCGGCTCCGAGGCAACAGGAGACGCAATTTCCTCATCACCTACCGCTACGGTGCAATTGGCTGTGCCGCCTCTCATTTCTGCGCCATAAGCTGGAAGATAAGTGACATGATAGCCTTTGTTCATCGCGCTATTGGCCAGGCTGATGCCCATCATTAAAACGCCCTGGCCGCCAAAACCGGAAAAAATTGTTTTGACAATCATTATGTGGCCTCCGCAGTTTTCTTCGCCGCAATAGTATCTTTAAAGACGCCGGAAGGAAATTCTTTGCTCATTACTTCATCAATCCATTTACAAGAATCTATCGATGTCATTTTCCAGTTGGTCGGGCAAAGAGAGAGAATCTCAACCATTGAAAACCCCAATCCGTCAACCTGGCATTGGAAGGCTTTCTTTATGGCTTTTTTTGTTTTGTTTACACCTGCGGGAGAATTCACCATGCATCTTTCGATGTAAGTTGAACCCCTCAACTGGGAGAAAATTTCACTTACCTTAACAGGATATCCGTCCAGGGTTTCATGGCGTCCATCCGGACATGTCGTTGTTTTCTGATTCAGCATGGTTGTCGGGGCCATCTGCCCGCCAGTCATTCCATAAACAGCATTATTGATAAATATAACAGTAATATTTTCACCGCGGTTGGCGGCATGAAAACTCTCGGCGATACCTATTGCGGCCAGGTCGCCATCTCCCTGATAAGAAAAAACAACCCGATCGGGGAGAGTTCGTTTTATGGCCGATGCCATGGCCGGGCCTCGTCCATGAGGTGCTTCAATCATATCCACATCAAAATAATTATAGGCCAGAACAGCGCAACCTGCCGGCGGCACACCAATGGTAATGCCTCTTATATCCATCTCGTCAATAACTTCAGCAATTAGCCTATGGACAATACTGTGTCCACAGCCGGGACAATAATGGAAAATATTTTCTTTTAAGCTTTTCGGCCGTTTAAAAACTGTTTTTGCCATATATTTATTACCTTTAAATTACTTCCCAAATCATTAATCATTCTTATCGTAGAGTCTTGCTATCACATTGGCAAGTTCTGCCGGTGTCGGCACTGCACCGCCCGGGCGGCCATGAAATTCAATATTGGCATAGCCCTGCAAAGCTAGCCTCACATCATCGAGCATTTGACCGGTGCTCATTTCAAAAACGAGAAAATGTTTAATTTTCGCCGATAAGGCGCGCAGTTTTAATTCCGGAAAAGGCCAGAGTGTGATCGGACGGAAAAGACCTACTTTCATCCCTTGATCACGCAGGCGTTTGATTGCGCCTTTAGCAATTCTGGCGGCCGTTCCATAGGCCACAATGACCATTTGAGCATCTTCGATGTTATGCTCTTCATGCAGTGTTTCGTTTTTAGTGATTACATCGTACTTGCGCGCCAGCTTCCAGTTGTGTTCTTCACTGTCGATAGGATCAAGAAGAAGGCCGCGGATGAATTTGCTTTTACCAGAGCCTGCGCCCCTGAGCATGAATTTTTCGCTGTACTGACGTGGTTTGGGTTTCTTGAAGATAACCGGCTCCATCATCTGTCCCATCATACCGTCTGCAAGAATCATCACCGGCGTGCGGTATTTATCGGCAAGATCAAAGGCATCCATTGTCAAATCAGCCAGCTCCTGACAGGTTGCCGGAGCGTAAACAATAGTGCGGTAGTCTCCATGTCCTCCGCCGCGGGTGGCCTGAAAATAATCTCCCTGTGACGGACGAATATTGCCCAAGCCCGGGCCGCCGCGCATNNATGTTAACAATAATGCCGGGAAGCTCACAGGCGGCCATCGAAGAAATTCCCTCCTGCTTCAAAGAAATACCAGGGCTGGATGATGAAGTCATTACTCTCACTCCGGTAGCGCTGGCGCCGGCAATCATATTAATTGCGGCTATTTCACTTTCCGGCTGAATAAATACTCCACCATCGGCTTTGTGCATATGCTCGGCCATATACTCGGTAAGTTCATTCTGTGGTGTAATCGGATAACCGGCATAAAAACGGCAGCCTGCGCGAATTGCAGCTTCACCGATAATATTATTTCCTGACATCAGTACTTTATTCACGGAACACCTCAATTGCTACATCCGGGCACATCGTCGCGCAAATAGCGCATCCGTTGCACTCCTTTTCTTCGTTTGTGCAGACGGGACGATAGCCATGGGAGTTATACTCCTTTGCAGGAATAATGTGACCCTTAGGGCAAAAATAAATACAGAGGTGGCACTCCTTACAAAGTTCTTTGTTTATCTTGATATGTCCTTTCACATTACATCCCCAAAACAGTTTAATGCCTTTGATTCAATCACTTTTGGCGAATGCTATTTTGCTTATTAAGAAAAGAAAGTCAAGGTATAATTAATGAGGCTGAAGGCGTTTAGGCTGAGGGCTGAAGGTTAAATACTGTTAGGTTAAGAAGGGAAAATTATTCCCTTCTACCTTCGGTCTTCAGTCTTTCTTTAGCCTATAACTTTGTAATTTGAAATCCTTCTAATTTTATGGCGACTGATCTCTGTAACAAATCAATGGAAATAACGAAAAGTTCTTTTTCAAAATCGCTACTGACAACGGTTCCCTCGATTCCGGCAAACGGTCCATCGATTATACGCGCCAGTTCGCCCGCTTTGGGAAAATTAAATGTAAAGACTTCTACTTTTTTACCCAGAAATCGCTTGATAGCCATTATCTTGTCGTCAGGCACCGGTATCGGTTCTATATTGTCTTTTTTTCCCAAAATGCAGACAGTGCCGGGAGTTTTGAGAATCGCCACTTTTGTTTCATTATCGAGGAAATGCGCTTCAACAAAAAGATATCCCGGGAAAAGTGGAACAAAAATTTTTTTCTTCCGGTCTTTTCGCTTGCTCCACACCTCTATCTCAGGTAAAAAGGTTGTTAAGTTCTTCTGGGCAAGACCGGAATTTGCCTTGTATTCATGACGGCTTCTTGTATGTACGACATACCATGCCATAGTAAAATACCCGCGAATTCTTTGAATTGGAAAAAAAGTTGATACCCATTTATAATAACTGATGATATTTTGCAATGGAGAAATAATGAAGGTTTTCCGTCTGGCTGGAATCAAACTGACATTAGATGAAAGTGAAGAATCATTGGCGGCGAAAGCTGCCGACGCATTAGCCATATCACGTGATAATGTTGTCGCGGTTGAAGTAATAAGAAAAGCGATAGATGCAAGGCGCAATAAGCCGCCCCATTTTGTTTATGTTGTTAAAGTCAGAGTTTCCGGTAGCGTAAATCTGCCTGCTGAATTTAAAGAGGGCATTACATTGCAGGAAGTAAAAGATGAACCGCAAGTCCCGCTGCTCGTATCTGCTCGATTGCCCAAACTTCCTGTTGTGGTAATAGGCAGTGGCCCAGCCGGTATTTTTGCCGTTTATGTTCTTGCTCAAAGAAAGATTCCGGTAATCCTTCTGGAAAGAGGCACGAAGGTTGAGGAGAGGATCAAAGATGTGCATACGTTTTGGGAGGAGGGTGTTCTTAATCCCCAAAGCAATGTTCTTTTCGGCGAAGGTGGTGCCGGAACATTTTCAGATGGAAAACTGACCAGCCGGACAAAAAATCCTTATTCTTTCTGGATGAAGAATGTTCTGGTGGAAATGGGCGCGCCGGAAACAATTCTTACTGAAGCCAAACCTCACATTGGCACTGACCGGCTCCGAAAGGTAATCGTCAACTTTAGAAAAAAACTCATTGAAATGGGTTGCGCAATTCGATTTTCAGCGCAGGTGACTGATTTTGTAATTTCGCACGGAGCTATCAGTGCACTGGTTGTTAATGAAAAAGAAGAGATTAAAACTAATCAGGTTGTTCTGGCCATTGGCCAGAGTGCCGATGATACATATTTACGATTATTTGAACGGGGCATTAAAATTACGGCCAAACCGTTTGCCATTGGTTTGCGAGTGGAGCATCCGCAGGAATTGATCAATTCTATCCAGTATGGCCAGTGGCGCAATCATCCCCAACTGCCACCGGCAGAATATTTCGTTACGGCATCACTTCCCGGTTTAAATCGCTCGGTTTATACTTTTTGCATGTGTCCGGGGGGCGAAGTTATTGGCTGCGGCAACTTTCCCGGTATCGTAATAACTAACGGTATGAGCAACTCGCGGCGCTGTGGCGAATTTGGCAACAGTGCCGTAGTGGTTAATGTACGAGTTGATGATTTTGCGGAAAATGGACGTCCTCTAAGCGGATTGGATTTCCGCCGGCGTTGGGAACATCAGGCTTTCCTTTTGGGAGGAAGCAATTATTCGGCGCCCGCGCAAAAGTTGATTGATTTTCTGCAAAACAAGCACTCGAGCGTTATCGGGCGGACGAGTTTTCGCCCCGAGGTAAAACCTTCATCTTTGGCCGAGGCTCTGCCGGAATTTGTCACCAAAGCTTTAAGGCTCGGAATTGCTGAGTTTGATCAGAAAATGCCAGGTTTTATTACAGAAGATGCTCATTTGATCGGAGTGGAAACAAGAACTTCATCACCGGTGCGCATTTGCCGCAGAGCTGATGGTCAAAGTGAAAGTGTCGAGGGGATTTATCCTTGCGGTGAAGGTGCAGGATATGCCGGCGGGATTATCAGCTCGGCGCTGGATGGAATCAGGGTAGCGCAGAATTTAATTGCCAATTTGGGTTAAGCGGCTATCAATGATAATATCTTCGCCGCTTCTTACTATCTTCCTGATTGATAGTTTCTTGGCCAAATCCAGATTGTTGATTTTTAAATCACCTACCGCTTCGATTCCTTTACCTAAAATTTTCGGCGCAATGATAGTTACTAGGCGATTGGCCAGATTATTTATCAATATTGAGGTGATAATTTGTGCGCCACCTTCAATTAAGAGCGAAGAAATATTTCTTTTGGCCAGCAATTCTAAAAGTTTTTTCAGGTCAACATTTCCTTGTTTGTCGGCATCTATTGTAATTATTTCTGCCCCTAGATTGGCCAGTCTTTGAAATTGCGGGTCGCCGGCTTTTTTAATTGTGGCTATAATTGTTTTGTTTTTGGATAAGTTTTGCAATACTTTGGATTGTCCCGGAATATTTAATGCGGAGTCAACTATAACTCGTAAGGGATTGCGCCCGCGAACCAGGCGTACTGTGAGCTCAGGATTATCTTTGATCACAGTTCCCGCACCAACTAATATGGCATCGTGGGCGGCTCGAAGTTTATGAGTGAACTTCAGGGATGTCGCCGAACTGATCCATTGCGATTGGCCGGTGGCTGTGGCGATTCGGCCATCCAATGTTTGGGCGTATTTTACCGTCACAAAAGGCAGCTTCGTTTCCATAAAATGGAAAAACACTTCATTGAGATTGCGACATTCTGTTTCCAGAACGCCGGTTTTAACCTCTATCCCACAGCTTTGCAGATAGTTAATGCTCTGGCAGGAGACAAGTGGATTAGAATCAATTGTGCCGATAACAACACGAGCAATTTTATTTTTTGTGATGCTGTCTATGCAGGGAGGTGTTTTCCCTTCGTGGCAACAGGGCTCTAAAGTAACATAGAGAGTTGAGCCGGCAACATCTTCAGAGGCATTTTTCAGCGCGTTTATTTCGGCATGATTACCTCCATAGCGCTGATGATATCCCCGGCCGATAATCCGGCCATCTTTAACAATAACGGCGCCGACCAGAGGATTGGGACTAACATAACCCCGGCCTTTTTTAGCAAGCTTCAAGGCCATTTTCATGTAATATTCATCTTNNAATTAACAAAATAAATGCAATTTTAAGGAGTGATCATGAAAGGTGTAGTTCTTGCCGGTGGATTAGGCAGCCGGCTTTATCCTCTGACAAAAGTGACCAACAAACATTTGCTGCCGGTTTATAACGAGCCGATGATTTATTATCCCATCAGAATTCTGGTCAATGCCGGAATTGAAGAAATATTAATTGTCACCGGTGGTAATAATGCCGGTGATTTTTTATGCCTGCTGGAAAACGGCAAAGACTTTGGTCTTAAGCACATCAACTATACTTACCAGAAGGGAGAAGGCGGCATTGCCGCGGCTTTGAGTCTTGCCGAACATTTTGCCGATAGAGACAAGATTGTCGTAGTTTTAGGAGATAATATTATTGAAGGCAATATTCGAGCAGCGGCAGAAGAATTCCGTAAGCAAAAAGATGGCGCGCGAATATTGCTGAAAGAAGTGTCTGATCCGCAAAGATTTGGTGTGCCCGTTTTTGAAGGCGAAAAAATTGTCCGCGTGGAAGAAAAACCGGCCAATCCTGCTTCCAACTATGCCGTGATCGGCATTTATATGTACGATTACCGGGTTTTTGAATTTATCAAATCATTAAAACCTTCTCAGCGGGGCGAGTTGGAAATTACCGATGTAAACAATTTTTATATTCGGGAAGGGAAGATGCAATGGAATGTTCTCGATGGCTGGTGGTCGGATGCCGGAACTTTGGAATCTTTGCAATCCGCCGGGAATATGGTGGCGAAAACAGGAGCGAATAAGATATGATTAATGGTGTAATAGTAAAAAAATTGAAAGTCATTACTGATGAGCGCGGTCGTTTGATGGAAATCATGCGTGCTGATGATAATTTTTTTCAAAAGTTTGGCCAAGTTTATATGACCACAGCTTATCCTGGAGTCGTCAAGGGGTGGCACTATCACAAAAAGCAGGCTGATAATATGGCTGTAGTCAGGGGCATGATGAAAATAGTCCTTTACGACGGCCGTAAAGATTCAGCCACTTTCGGCGAAATTAACGAAATATTTGCCGGCTGCCATAATCCTGTTGTGGTGCATATTCCGGCTTTTGTTTACCACGGTTTCAAATGTATCTCCGAAGAAGAAGCCATAGTAATCAATACACCAACTGAAGTTTATAATTATAATGAGCCGGATGAGTATCGTCTCCCGGCGCACGGCAGTGAGATACAGTATGATTGGGGGAGAAAAGACGGATAGATTTAGAAAGTCTGATGTATATTACAATTATGACGCCCTCGTAAAAAGTCCAATAATCGTCATACCGGCGAATGCCGGTATCCAGAACATATCGAAATGACTGGATTCCGGATCAAGTCTGGAATGACAAAACAGGAGTTTTCCGACTTTTTATGGTTTCATCAATTATGGGTGTTTATAATATTTCTTGACTTTAGCACGGTAATAGTGTATAATTTTAACAACTTGAAAAAGGCAAACCGCCTGAAAAGACGGGACGCAAAGTTACTGGCCTAAGTCTTCGTAGTTTGGATAAGGTGGCAGGGCTGCCGGGCGACTTCAGAGCCTTCCAGCAATTCTGCTATAATATCAAATGTAACAAATTTAAGAAGATAAAATGGAAATAATACCATGCTTTTGAACTATTTCGTCTTCATTTTCGGTGCTGTTGTCGGCAGTTTTTTGAATGTTTGCATTTTTCGTTTGCCGGCTAAAACCTCTATAATTAAACCTCTGTCACAATGTCCCCACTGTCATCATCCTATCCGTTTTTATGATAATATCCCGATAATTAGTTTTATAGTGCTGCGCGGCAAATGCCGCGATTGCGACGGGAAAATATCATGGCGATATCCACTGGTGGAATTAATCACCGCGGCACTTTCACTGCTGTTGTTTTTACAGTTCGGTCTTACTTTAAGATTCTTAATCTTTTTTATTTTCACTGCGGTGTTGATTGTTATTACATTTATTGATCTGGATCATCAAATAATTCCTGATGTTTTGACATTGCCGGGGATACCTATTTTTTTCCTGTTGGCGATTTTTGTGGTGAAAATTCCCTGGCTGGAAGCATTGATCGGACTCTTAATCGGCGGCGGCGTGCTTTTTGCTATTGCCTTTGTTTATGAGTTGTTGACGAAACGCGAGGGGATGGGCGGCGGCGATATTAAGCTTCTAGCCATGATCGGCGGATTTTTGGGCTGGAAATCGCTGATATTTATTTTATTGTTCAGTTCTTTTTCCGGGGCGATTGCTGGTATTACCGCAATGATTATAAAAAAGCAGGACATGAAGTATGCAGTGCCTTTCGGACCGTTTTTGTCGGCGGCGGCAGTAGCTTATCTGTTCTGGGGGGATGCCTTCATGCGTGTACTTATTTTGGGATATTAAATAAATGGTTGAAATGTGAAAATCACAGGTCAATATGTTTAAATTACTACAAAAAGAAAGGGAACCCGTATTAAGGAAAAATTGACAAATAATTATTAAAAACGTAATATATTGTAATTATAGATAATGTTACAATATGACGTTGTTAAATATAATTTAATGAAATATATTTGATATTGGCATGTGGGTTGCTGTAAAGATATGTAATATATGGGAAAAAGCAATGATTGGAGATGGCCGTGAAGGTCAGGTCAAGTAAAGGTTTCAGTTTAATTGAATTAATGATTGTTATCGCTATATTGGGTATAGTATTGGCAATCGCGGCGCCTAATTTTAACAAGTATAGGCAAAATACAAATTTGAGAGAGGCGGCGAGGGATTTAGCTTCCGATATTTCTTTGTATAGGCAAAGAGCTGTTGCGGAAAATATTCATTATCAAATTGTTTTTAATCAAGCGGCAAATAATTATACAGTGCAAAGAGAGACTACCTCTGGTTCCGGAGCTTACGCAGATTTAGTGCCAGCTGTTACAAAAAGTCCCAGTGCCATTAGCGGTGGTAGTGTTATAATCTCAAATATTGGTTTGGCCAATCAATGGATTACCTTTCAACCACGGGGAACGATGGATCTAGGTTCGGTTACATTGCAGCACACTATCAGGCTTTCAACTGCTACGATTAGAACATATTTTACAGGAAGAGTCGTAAATGTTACTTACAATCTTCAAAATTAAAGGCATTAGTCTTGTCGAAGTTATGATTGCAATGTTTTTAACCACAATTGCGGTTATTTCTATTCTTCCTATGCAAGATATGTCATTGAGAACAGCAAGCCGGTCGGATTATCTGGGTAGGGCGGCAGGAATTATGCAGGCGGAACTGGAAGCGCGCGAGAACCAGATAATGATAGGTACCGTTCCGGCTAGTCCTATTACTCAGGCAATTACAGTAAGCGGCTTTAGTGGTGCTATTGACGGAGACGTCACCTTCAATGTAGTAACAACAACCGGTACTAATCCTCTGGGCGCTAACTCCTGGCTTGTAAATGTGCGGGTTACCTGGACAGGAGGACCAGCCAACGGTGTATACAGCAGTATAATAGTAACCAGGCAGTCAAGGTTTTAGACAGTTTATTAATATGGATAATTTTTGTAAAATAAGAAGAAAAGGATTTACACTAGTTGAATTGCTTATAGCAATGGCCGTAGGCATAGTTATAATTGCTGCTGTTTATAGTGCGATGAATTTGGCTCTTCGTTTCTCGGCTAATACGGATCGTAAAGTAATTACCCAGCAGGATACGCGGGCTGTTCTGGATCTTATGGCAATGGAAATTAGAATGGCCTCTTATAATCCTTTAGTCACTACTAATACATGGAGTAGCGCATCCCCTCTTGCTTGCATGCCTAGTTTAGCGGTTGCCCCGATAATTTACAAAGGAATTAAAAGTGCTACTGCCAATAGTATCGCTGTGGCTATGGACATAGGAGGTGGTCCTGGTGGTAGTCCGAGTGGTATTATCGGTGATGCTAACAACGAATATATAGTATATTCTTATGATGGGGCAAATACTATTACGCGGAATGTCAATTGCGGCGGTAATCAGGCCATTTTAGGCGGCACCGCTCCGGATAGTAATGTGCGCAATGCAATCGCCGGCATAGCACTGTTTCGTTATTACGATAGGCTTAATCAAGAAATCCTTGTGACAAGTTTACCGGCGAGAATACCGGACATTAGGTCGATTCAAATAACAATCGTCACCGATACTTTAGCAAACGATACTACACAAACAGGGACACCAAGACCAAGAAGAATGATTTATTCCACAAGTGTTATAGTGAGGAACCATGCTATCAGTCCATAAAATATTAAGTTATCGGCAAAAATCGGAAGGCGGTTTTGTGCTTATCGCCGCTCTTATGGCCGTGATGATTTTAATGGCCGTGGGCTTTTTTATCCTGACCACAACATCGCAAGACCTAAGAATGAGTTCGCGATTGGTTGGTGAACGTAAGGCTTTTTCTGCGGCGGAATCAGGGGTTCAAGCCGTATGTTTGACATTTGACCCCGCAATGACATTATCCAACCAATCAGTTGATTCAACTGGCGATCCTAATCTCAAGTACAGTGTCGCCACGCCTACCAGATACACCGGTTTGCCAAGCATTTCCGCTGTTGGGGCCGATATTGCATATGGGAAGCAGTGGATATATCAAATTTATAACACGCAGATTACTGGCACTGATCAAAGCTATGGTTCTTCAGTAACAATTGCAGCCGGTTTTCAATTTGGGCCTGTGCCCGATGATCCCACTTATCATTGAAAATATTGGAGGCTAAATATTTTAAGTTTGAGAACGAAAAATAAAAAATGTTTGCTTGAGTTAATTATTCGGTCTTTGGTGAGGAGGAAAGTATGTTCAAAATAAAAATTTACGTAGTTTTAATTATAATCCTCAATTTAATTGTATCAATAAAAGTCTTTGCCGATGATCAGGCTACCTTTTCCTCTGTTGCGCCAGATGCCTTGATTGTTCTGGACTTATCCTATAGCATGAGATGGAATCCGCCGGGGGGCAGCGATGGTGACGGCGGCGGAAATGCGGAGACGAGAATTTATGGCAATGCCAGTTGTTCCAATAACTGGGATGATTTTACTACATCTCCAGATGCTACACATACGACGGATTGCCGTAAAATAAAAATTGCTCAAGATGCCATAAAGGGAATTCTTGATGATAATCACGATGGTTCGGTCACTTCTCCAGATGATGATAACAGCCTGGGCATTAGAATCGGTTACATGCGGTTCTATGGTTGTGGCCCTTCCAGTGCTGAAACAAGCGGAACTTACAGTTATACAGCGGGGTGTAACACTTTAATCAAACCTATCAGCGCCAAGGTAAGCGGCCAAGATACTGCAACAACTTACGCAACTATTTGGGCAAGCATAAGTGGCGAAGGTACCCCCGACGGAAATACTCCGGTTGCCGCAGCGCTCTATGAAGCAAAAAAATATCTGGATGACCACAAGGCAGCTGATTCTGCCAAAACCTGTCGCCAAAAATTTGTTATTTTGATTACTGACGGCGATGATACTCTTGCCTGCAACTCGCCAGATGGTCAATCCAAACAGCAGGATCAATATAAAAGAAGACGTGAATCAGTAGCCGCGGCCAAGGCGCTCAATGATGCCGGATACCGTGTATATGTAATTGGTCTTGGCGCCAATATGCCCAGTTACTTACGGAATACTTTGAACTGGATGGCTTACTATGGCGGAACGCAAGGTGGCGCTGTCGATCCCACTGAAGATGTAACAGCTTATAGCCTGCCCACCGATTGCGATACAACAAGCAAGCCGGGTTCCTGCTGCTCAGCTTCTAATATATCGGCTTGCTATCCGACCGGTGTAACAAGTTGTATGGGGTCTAGCACAATTAATGACCTGAACCTGCTTTGTGTTGACAATCTTGGACATACTTCTGCTAGCGGTTATAGCTGTTGTAATGGATATAATACTGGCTGTTATGCGGTATCGAAAGATCCGGGAAACTTATCCCTGAGCGATTACGCTTTTATTGCCTCCAATGGCGATGCCCTTAGAACAGCACTGGCTGCTGCCTTCGGCGCAATAAGGGACTCCACTTATTCTTTTACTACCGGCTCTATTCAGGCAGTGCGGACAATAGATGAAAATTATCTTTATGAGGCGTCCTTTTACCCCTTGCTGGCGCCTCATAATGATCCTCTCTGGCTGGGCTATCTTAAGAGATACACGATTAATAATGATGGCTCTATTAACACATCGTCAGATTGGGACGCCGGTAGCATTCTGCAAGCTAGAGCCGGAGGCGACAGTTGCAGCGCAGGGAGATGTGTTTATACTGCTATAGGCGGTTCTACAACTGCATTTGATAAGGCTAATACTAATATAACATATGCCAAGCTTGGTGTTACAAACAATACTAAAAGAGACGCAGTTATCGATTTTATTCGTAAAGGTGAGAGTTCCGCCACTACCGCCAAATCTGAAAACCCTGGCTGGAAATTAGGTGACATTTTTCACAGCCAGCCGGTGACGGTGGGCACGCCATCGGCCTATTATTATGATCGGGTGGATACTCTAAATACACCGCCTGCTTATGATACTTTTCGCGCCAATCATCCACGTTCATCGGCTAGTGGGAATAGACTGGTTTTAGCCGGAGCAAATGACGGACAATTGCATGCCTTTAAGGCAGGCGAAACGTCTGCTGGCGGCGGCTCTGAAGTTTGGAGCTTCATCCCACCTAATTTCCTTACTAGTCTAAATGGCATAGTGCATAGCACGCACCCCACAAATTTGGCTCATCAATATTTTGTCGATGGTCCAATATCAGCAAGTGATGTTTGGCTTCCACAATGGAGTAGTCACACTAATGCAATAGGCACCCAAAAAATTTATACTGATTGGCATACGCTGGTAGTTTTTGGCGAGCGTGGAATATCTAATGCAACTCTCTGGAGTTCATCCGCTTCCTGTGATTCCGGTTTTAGTTCCACATATTCCGCCACTTATGGCTACTACTGCGGGTACCATGCGCTGGATGTTACTGTTACTACAAGCAGCCCTATTTATAAATGGCATTTTGGTGGTTCTGCGAACAAATTAACAACAGGTCAAGCCAGCTATTTAGGGTCACCCTGGAGCAAGATGATCCTGGGGCGTGTCCGTGTAAGCGGCAATGAGAAATGGGTCGGTTTTGTCGGAGGTGGATATTCGTCTAGTAAATCTGGTAAGCTAGGCCGAAGCTTTTATGTTATTGAATTAAGCGACGGGAGCATACTCTGGCAGTACACTAATGCTAATAGTTCTACAATGACGAATGCACTGGCTGGCCCACCTGCCTCAGTGGATATTGATAACGATGGCTTCGTTGACACGGTTTACATTGGAGATTTAGGCAGTAATGTTTGGCGCTTTAAGTTTTGCACTGCAGCTCAGGACTCGAGTGGTAGTTGCGGAACTTCCAACTGGGTGGGGGGATTGTTTTTTCAAGCGAATGCTAATTCCGGAATCCGGCCTATATATGCCATGCCTTCAGTTGCCCGAGATGATGTTGGTAATATATGGGTGTATTTTGGTACCGGTGACGTTTCTGATCCTACTGCATCTAATGCGCAAGAGAGATTCTTTGCAGTTAAAGATAATGACCGGTCATCAACCTGGAATGCAGACAATTTAGAACATCTCCAGCAAGCTTCCGACATATATGGCGGAAGCGGGGATGGCTGGTATTTCAATTTGCCAGGTCAAGGAATAAAGATTTTGGCTGACCCCACCGTTTTTAACGGTGTAGTGTATTTCACAGCTTATACACCGGGCAATGCTAATGATCCTTGTGCAAAAGGTGGGCAGGCTGATCTATATGCTATTGATTATAAAACCGGTCAGGGTATGTTTGAGAATAATGCCAGATCGAAAAATATAGGTGAAGGAATACCTTCTGCTCCAGTCGTTTCCTTAAATCCCTACGGAGGAACCGATATTTATGTTTCCACCAGCGAAATATCTGGCACTAATAATGATACTGCGCATACACAGAAACAAGATGCGCCAACGGGTCAGAATTTCAATAAGACTAACTTGCTGTTTTGGCGAGATATGCGCGTGCAATAACTTTTATCGGATTACAGGAAAGAATTTAGACAAAAAATCTTGACAGGGTGCTGATAACTTTATAAATATTAATGCAAATTGATCAGGGGTTTTTAAATATGGGAACGGAAAAGAAATATTGCGCGATTTGCGCCTGGCGCGGCAGTTGCCAGAAAAAATTCAGTGTTTCTACGGATGCGTCCGGATATGTTCATTGTCCGGACTACTCCCGCGATATGTCCATTAAAGATCAGGATATTGATGCAGCGGTTAAAAAAGATCAGTAGGCCTGACAAAAAAATAATAGTTCAACTTGCAGTGGCAAGCAGCAAATGATATTTAAAGCTGCTTGTCATTTTTTTTATGGAAAGGGTTGAAGTTTTTTGATGAAGAATAAAATTAGCGTACTTATAGAAAAAGCCGTAAATTCCTGCGTACAGCAAAAATTGCTTGGAGCGGTTGATTTGCCCTATATTGAAGTGGAGGTCCCCGCAAATCATGATCACGGTGATTACGCCTCTAATGTCGCGCTGATTCTGGCCGCTCAGGCCAAACAAAATCCCCGTAAAATAGCCCAGATTATTCAGGAAAATTTAGCTGATCCGGAAAATATTATTGCCCGGACACAAATTGCCGGCCCCGGTTTTTTAAATATTTTTATTAAGGAAAATATCTGGCAGCAGACTCTCCAATTCATTGAAGAAAAAAAAGAAAATTTCGGTCGCAGCTTTCTGGGCAACGGCAAAAAAGTGCAGGTGGAATTTGTGAGTGCCAATCCTACAGGACCGCTGCATATCGGTCACGCGCGGGGCGCTGTTGTTGGCGATGTAATCACCAATTTGCTGACTACCGTGGGTTACGCAGTCTCCAAAGAATACTATATCAACGATGCCGGCAATCAGATGAATAATTTAGGCAAGTCCGTGTTACTGCGTTATCGCGAGCTCCTCGGTGAAAAAATTGAATTTCCCGAAACCTGCTACCGCGGTGATTACATCAAAGACATCGCTGCTGATGTGATCAGGAAAGAGGGAAACGTATATTTTACGTTGGACGAAGGAAAAACTATCAGCTATTTTACCGGAATTGCCGGGCAGTCCATCCTAGAAGAAATTAAAATTGATTTAAGGGATTTTGGCGTTACTTTTGATGAATATTTCAGCGAAAAAGAATTGTATAAAAATAACGGCGTTACTAAACTTTTAGATAAATTGCAAAAGCAGGGGTTTGTTTATATCAACGAGGAAACCCAATGGGCCGGGACATCTGGTTACGGTGATGAAAAAGACAGGGTTGTTGTCCGCAAAAATGGTGAGCCCACTTATTTTGCCGCTGATATCGCGTATCATCAAAATAAGTTTTCCCGTGGTTACGAAATGATTATTGATATCTGGGGCGCCGACCATCATGGGTATATGCCGCGGCTTTGGGCGGGGATTCAAGCTCTTGGTCATGATAAAAACGAGCTGAAAATAATTCTGGTGCAATTGGTAAATTTATTGCGGGGCGGTGTTCCTGTGGCCATGTCCACTCGTTCCGGTGAATTTGTGACTTTGCGGGAAGTCCTCGAGGAAGTCGGCAAAGACGCTGCCCGCTACAATTTTCTCATGCGACGTTCCGATAGCCACCTGGATTTTGATCTGGAAATTGCTAAAAAGCAATCGAATGAGAATCCGGTTTACTATGTGCAATACGCCCATGCGCGGATTTGCAGCATCATGAGAATGGCACAGCAGGAACACGGTATTGTCCTGCCGGTATATAAGGATATTAATCCGGCACTCTTGAATGAACCGGAAGAAATGACCTTAATCAAGTTAATGGCGCGTTATCCGGAAGTCATTGAAGGCGCGGCCAAATCTTTGGAACCGCATCGGATTACTTTTTATCTCAATGAGCTGGCCTCGGTATTTCACAGCTACTATAACAAAAATAAAGTAATCTCAGACAACAAGGAATTAACCGCGGCAAGGTTGTTTTTAATAAAGGCCATTAGCATTGTATTGGAAAACGCCTTAAAAATTCTGGGTGTGAATGCGCCGGAGAAGATGTAAATATAATTTATAAAATTATAATCAGGACGGAAAGTAAATGGCTCCCGGCAATATAAAAAAAATGGAGTTGAAGTTTGGTCGGACGGGAATAATTATTGTCGTTGTGGGAATGGCAGCGCTTTTATGTTCAGCTTTTTTGTTGGGCGTTGTCGTCGGGAAAAATATCGATACATATCCGGCGAAAATTGCCTCAATTCACCAAAAAGCGCTGGCCCTCATTTGGCGTCCGGCTAAAACCAAAGCTAGACCTGATACTTCTGATATCAAACCAGGGGAAGGACAGCCAAAAGCCGGAGAGAGTCTTGATCTCACGTTTTACAATGATTTAACCAGCAAGAAAGGGGAGGTGAAAGATCAACCACTTACTGAAAAGAAAATGGTGGAAACTCCTCCGCCACAAACAGATTTGCCGCAACCGAAAAGAGAGGAAAAAGAAATCATAGGCGGTACCGGTTTGGAAAAGCAGAAGCAAACCGCCGCGGTTAATGAAAAGGCTGGTGATAAAAATAAACGCGAGGTAAAAGAAGTGGAGAAGCCTGTTGCCGCAAGCAAACAAACATTTATAATCCAGGCAGCATCATTGAAAGAGAAGGCTAAAGCCACTAAAATAAGCAAAAGCATAGCTGCTTTAGGTTTTAAATCGCGTGTTGTAGAAATAGATATTAAAGGCAAAGGAACGTGGTTTCGCGTTATCGTTTCCGGTTTTGATGAGCGAGCGCAGGCGCAGACTGCCGTTGATAAAATCGCCAAAAAAATAAAAACAAACTGCATCATCAGACGCGTTGAAGCTGACGAGAAGAAAAAATAATAGATACCGGGCTGGTTAATCATGTTTGAAAATCTGGCTGATAAATTAGAAAGTATTTTTAAAAAGTTGAAGGGACGCGGAGTTCTGAATGAGGAGAACGTCAATGACGCTCTCAAAGAAATACGCATGGCGCTCCTGGAAGCTGATGTTAATTTTAAAGTGGTCAAAGATTTTATTGAGGATGTGCGGCTTCGCGCGATAGGTTCTGAAGTTCTCGACAGTATTACACCCGGCCAGCAAGTGGTTAAAATTGTCCATGAACGGCTTGTTGATCTCATGGGAGGGGTAAGCGCCAACATTAAATTTGGTGCCCGTATTCCTGCTCCTATAATGCTTGTCGGTCTTCAAGGTTGTGGTAAAACAACAACTGCCGCTAAGCTGGCCCGCTTGTTATCAAAAGAAAAAAGAGTTTATCTTGTATCGGCGGATATCTACCGGCCCGCAGCTATGGAACAACTGGCCATACTCGGAAAACAGATTAATGCCGGAGTCTTTACCGCAGGCAGTTTAAAAGATCCGGTGGAGATTTGTGCCCAGGCTCTGGAACAGGCCAAAAAAGATGGCTATGAGGTCATCATTATTGATACCGCAGGAAGGTTGCATATCGATGATCTTCTGATGGAAGAACTTAGGAAAATAAAAGAAAAGGTCAATCCGGCGGAAATTATCTATGTTGCCGACTCGATGACTGGACAGGATGCCGTCAATGTCGGCAATAAATTCAATGAATTAATCGGTATCGACAGCGTCATCATGACAAAAATGGATGGCGATGCCCGTGGCGGTGCCGCGCTATCCCTAAAAGCAGTTATTGGAAAACCAATAAAATTTGTTGGCATCGGCGAAAAAATAGACGCTCTGGAAGTTTTTCATCCGGAAAGAATGGCCTCACGCATTTTAGGTATGGGCGATATTTTGTCTTTAGTCGAAAAAGCACAAGCCACAATTGATGAAAAAACAGCTTTGCAACTGGAAAAAAGCATCAGAAAGAATGGTTTTTCGCTGGAAGATTTCCGCAACCAATTAACGCAGATTAAAAAAATGGGGCCGCTCAAGGATATTTTAGGGATGATTCCGGGTCTGGGAAAAATGAAATCACTCAAAGATATGCAGCCGGATGATCGTGAATTGGTTAAAGTTACCGCGATAATTGATTCCATGACGAAAAAGGAACGTTACAACCATCTGATCATTGACGGTCGCCGACGTAAAAGAATCGCCCTGGGTAGCGGTACATCGGTTCAAGATGTCAACCGGTTACTTAAAAATTATGTAGAAATTAAGAAAATGATGAAAAAATTTAGTCAAAAAGATGGGATAAAATCTTTAAGAAGGAATTTCCCCTTTTAAAATTAAATAAACTGTGATAAAAATAATCTTCACGTCAATTTTTTTTAAGGAGGTTTGGAGTAAATATTCATGGCAGTTAAAATTCGACTAACTCGTATGGGTGCGAAAAGTAAACCATTTTATCGTATTGTGGCAGCGGATAAAGATTTCCCCCGCGACGGAAAATTTTTGGAAATTTTAGGTAATTATGATCCTAAAAAAAATCCTGCCGAAATTAATTTTAAAGAAGATCGGGTTCGCGATTGGTTATCCAAGGGAGCCAAGGCAACAGTTACTGTTGCTAATTTGTTGAAAACAAAAGGTATTGAAGCTAGAGTTAAATAATAAAGCTTTGCTATATTGATGATTATAATCTGGAATATGATGACGGTATTTTTTATTGATCTGGCATCGTTTAAGGTGTGCAATTCTTACGGTAAAATCATTTCCCAAAAGGATTAATCTAAATCAATGGAGGTTATGACGATGAAAGAATTGATCAAGTACATAGCTCAGGCTTTAGTAGATACACCGGATAAAGTGGAGGTGGCAGAAGTCATGGGTGAACAAACATCAGTGATAGAATTACGTGTGGCAAAAGAAGATTTGGGTAAAGTTATCGGTAAGCAGGGAAGAACTGCCAAAGCTATTCGGACCATATTAACTGCCGCGTCCGCGAAGCTTCATAAACGGGCAGTGTTGGAAATTATTGAATAGAAAAATGGATTTTATTACAATCGGGGAGATCGTAAA
>PLNU01000006.1 GCA_003142835.1 Syntrophaceae bacterium | reverse complement strand
TATTCCCACGCCGGGTTTTTCCCGGCCTCGAACATTAAAATATTATCTGCTAAACTACGGCATGACGGTTTGTGACTGATAAAATAACCGTCTTTAAATCCGCCTGCCTTCATAAATGACCGGTACATATTCACAAAGTTAAGAGCATTATCGGGATCGAGTGCGCCGTCCAGTTCATCCGCGTAGAACGTCTCAAAGTTCCTGCCTGATTTCTCTTTGCTCAATAATGTCATGGCCAGTCTGAGCGCCATTAAGATCCACACCTTTTGCCCGCCGGATAAGTTTTCAAGGTTCACTTCTTCGCCGTCGTCGCTGATAACGATGATATCCAGACATTCTTTTCCTTCTTCGTTTATGGTCCTGAATTTAACTGTGAAGAGAGGACCGAAAGCCTGAGTCAAGAGATCGTTGGCAAAAGAAGTGATGATCGGAGCCGCTCCGTCTATTTCCATGGCCTGTAAACCGTTCTTTCCGCAGGCGTTTCTTAAATAAGTCCAGTCTGAAATATCCTGTTGTAACCGTGCCTTTTCTTTATTGGCCGTTTCGATATCCTTTTCGACCTCGGCACGGGCGGACAGATCAGCTTCATACTTCATAATATTTGCGCGGATTGTATTCAGGGATGTTTCAGTTTCGGAAAGTGATTTTTCAATATCAGATATTACACTGCTCATAGTGGCGATGCGCACCGGAATATCATTATCGATTTTGATTTCCGCGAGTGAAGCCTGAGCGTCTTTGATACTTCCGTCCAGATCACTTTTGCGGTTTTCCCACTTAACCTTAAGCTCTTTACCCTTTACGATATTCTCTTCCATTTGCCGCGTAACTGATTCGTATTGAGCTTTTGCTACTTCAAGGTCTGTCTTTTTGGCGGAGAGGTCTTTTACTTTCATTATGTCGCGCCGGTCTTCGGCCAATTCCTTTCGTCTGAGCGTTGCTGCCTCGCTGTCTCGCGCAATTAGTTTATTTATCCTCGATATGTTTTCAGTAAGCGCGGGCAGGCGGCTTTTGTTCTTCTCCAATAGTTCATTCATTTCCAATAATCTTAAATTAATTTCTTTTTCTTTTTCTTTGAGCGATGCTTCAAGTCCCGGGAGAGCTTCTTTGGCTGTTAATGACGCGGTTATGAATGAACACGTTGAGCTCTGGCAAGCTTGATCACGCTTTTCCAAAATAGATATTTGCTTGCGGGCGTTCACAATCGCGCCTTCAAATTCGTGGAGTTCATACTTATTGCTTAATGTTTTGATATCGCGTTCAATGTCTTTAATGCTATTTTCAACAATATTAAGTTCTGTCGCGCCTGCTGCCTTTTCACTTTCCCATTGAGTCACGGCTTTATTAAATAGTTCTATTGTCTCCGTAAGGCTGTCAATATCGTCCTGTATAGCCTTTTCTTTCTCCGCTGCCGCATTGATTTCATCCGCCTTGGAGAGAAGTTCTTCATTCCCCTTGATTTGCGACTGCAATGATTTATAGGAATCCCTGAGCGCGTTCAGTTCGGCGTCACTGTCTTTTTGTTCTCTGGCCAGCGTGTCTTCGAGTTCCTTAATCTTCGCGTCGATATTAGCTTTTTGCGCGATCAAAACTTCCTGCTTTGATTTCTTATCCTTGAGCCGGTCAAGGCTTTCCTGATATTCAGTACGTTTGCCTTTCAGTTGTTTGATCGTTAGCTCTTGCGCGTCCAGATCAGCCGTCGCGGCCGTGAGTTTTGTTTTGATATCTTCAAATCCGGCCAGTTTGTTGTTAAGAATTAATAACTGCTTGTCGATGCCTCCAAGTTCGCCGGTTACGGAAAGTATCTTTTCTTTCGAGGCCACTTCATACCCGGCCAACTTGTCGAGATTCAGGAATTCTGAAAGCAGGGATTTAAGTTCACCGGTGGTTAAATCTGAAAGTTTCTTTGCATTTTGACTACAAAAAACAGAAGAATAAAAAAGTTCAGGAGAGCCCAGTAAATTAGTTACCATTTTTGAGTATTCGGTAATTTTACCATTAACCAAAGATTTACCGTCCTGCCAGATAAAGCCCTCTGATTTCCCGCTTTGACTATCAATTTTAAGAAGCGTTTTATATTCGCTTCCTTGATAATCGAAAATTAACTCGCGTTCTGAATCGCGAAGAAAAACGTGTTGATATAATGCGCCACTTCTTGATGCTAATCTGTTATACGGTCCTAAATTTTCAAGAACGGAACTCTTGCCAATTCCGTTTTGGCCATCAAAGGCTACGAGTCCGCTGATATTTGAAAAATCAATCGTTATTTCGTCAAGACCAAGTCCCCGTTTAATTCCCGTCCAGCCTTTTAAGCGTAATTTCTTAATCTTCATATCGCTTTCCCCCAGTATTTTATTTCCGCTAATCTCCGTGCCTCTGCAGCGGCTTCGATGGTTGGGAAAATCCCTATATATATTGGATGTCCATTAACCCCGATTTGAGCAATGTATCGCTTGCTCTTTTTGTGCCAACACACTCCCTTAACTGGAGAAGTTATATGTTTTCTGTTGGTTTGATTTCTTGCCTGTTCGGTTATTGTCGCCCATCGGCAATTACCTGGTTCATAATTCCCATCATTATTGATCCGGTCTATTGAGTAGTTTGAGTTTGGACGTTCACCCATATCTTTTAAAAAGTTTTCAAAATTATTCCATCGCTCGCAAACAGATATTCCCCGCCCACCATAAAGATGATAATGATCATCATTTTTATTATTACATCTATGCCTCATTCCCTTCCACACGTTATAAAGTGGATGGTTTGTGCATCCATGAGTTGTTGCTCTGGCGGACAATAATTCTTTCTGTAAACATCCACAAGAGGTAGTCATTTCGGATGCTAGGTTTGCTCCGCGCACAACACAAGTATTGCCACAATCGCATTGACAGAACCATAAAACAGCACCGCTTTTGGGAGCGCGACCATCTTCTCGCATAACCAATAACCTTCCTATTCTCTTTCCGGCCAATTCTACTTTTCGGTTCATGCTGCCACCTGTACCTTTTCTTCCCCAAATTCCAGAAGATCAGACTTAATTAAAATTGATTCTGTTACTGATTCTCCGCGAAGCTCCGCCATAGCTAAAAGTTTGAGGCGAAGAGAATCGGCTTTTAGAACTGATTCAGAACGGACGGTTTCGCGTGGAATTCTTATAATGCGGATATCAACGTCGAGGGCGCCATTTTCCATGTAGATTTTCGTTATCGTTTCCTTGTCGATCTTTGCCGCGTCGTCCTGCCAAACAGTCAAATCTAAGCGCACAGACGCACTGGATGTTTTGCTTTGATCTTCCGAAGCCATGCGGTCCGCCACAGAATATCCATTAAAATCGTCCGTCAGATCGTAAGCAAAACGAGTTAACTTCCTTGTCGGCGTTTTTACAAACGTAGATTTGCAAAGTTCATCGGCATCGAATTCATGCAGCCAGAAGCCTTTGTCCTCAACCTCGGCCCATGTCAGCGGATATAATGAACCGCTGTAAAATGTTCTATCGCCTATCTGTTGGCTCATATGTATATGGCCTAACAGGTGCGCGGCTGCGTTAGTGAATCCCATTTGATCAATAGATATGTCGATTTCCTGCCCTGTCAAAATTTGTCCGGTCGAGAGTCTTGCGCCTGAAACATTCCAGTGGCCTACAAGCACATGAGGAATTCGCGTAAACTCTGCCGCTTTAGCTCCAAAACCGGCGAAAAGACCGTTCATTGCTTGGCTAATCGATTCATTAGATTCCGATATTGATCCCTGATTAAAATATTGTTTGGTCGGCTGAGGTATCATGGTAAGAATTGCGTCCGGTTTTATATTCCCAATTCCAGGCGATAAAGATAATTCCCCGCCAACTAAATATATTTGTTCCGGCATAGAGGACACATGGATGAAATGTTTTCCTCTTGAATAGCGAAGAATCTCTGGAGCCGTACCGTCATGTGATGGCGTCCCGACGATCACGGCAACCGGCGCAATATCGGCCAACTCGGAGATTGTTTTGATGATAAGTTTTGCCGCTTTTGAATCAAGGCGGATATCTCTACTGTCAAAGATATCTCCCGCTATAACGATTAGATCAACGTCTTTTGCCTGCTGAACGACAAACCATAAGCAGGTTTCAATTTCTTCTATATTTTTGTCGCGGGCGTGAATGTCCGCAATGTGCAAGATACGCATTTTTCCGGCCTCCAATGTGTGGGCGGTTGCTTTTATAATTTTTGGCAGGCATGTTCCCAGCATGTCGCGTTTCTATTCGAGCAACCGCCCGGTTAAATTAATAAGGAATATCGTCTTTTTGTTTCGTGTCGCCTTTATCCGGCAACGATACCAGGTGTTTGAAAAAGTCCGCGCGTTTTTCTTTGCTAAAACCGGTAAGGTCTTTTACCTGCGCCCGCTTAATATAACCGGCCAGATCGTAACCTTTCGCGGTTGCCGTGTTGGTAAGCGCCTTACACTGGCCGAGTTCATCAGAGTTCTGGAAGTCGATAATGGCGGATTCTTCGGCTGTCGGCTGGCCTTGATTAGTGGAACTTTCCGGCTGTTTTTCTTCTTCCTCTTTGCCAAGGGGTGTAATATCTATCGGTTCACTCTTCCGCACTTCCTGATCGAGCGCCGCCGGTCCATATATCCCGGTCATGGCCTTAATAGAGGCGTCAACAAATTGCTTCTTTACTGCCGCATCTGTGAAGTCCGGCCGGAAGACGATCCGCGCCATAACGAAAGGCTGATCCAGTTCTTTTGTGGTGTAGGTCTGCTTTAATCCGAGAAGCATACGAAGGACGCGGTTCATGGCACCGGCTTCGCATAGTTTTAATTTATTTTTTCTTTTCTGGAGAAGGTCTCTGTTGACGCAAAAATCAACATATTCAGCTTTCTCTTTGGCTGATTTTTTCTGCATCCATTCCGCAGTGATGCTTTTTGTTTTCTGTTCGTAATTGGCGCGAAGCTCTTCGGCCAATACCTCAAAGTCAAGATCATATTCAGCCGAGAAAAAAACGGGCTGCCCGTCGGCCTTCTTTATTCCGCCAACTGCTTTATAAGCGATGTAATTCCGGTCGGCGCCATTGTCGATCCGCTTTGATTCGGTCGGAGACCAGATCACGCCGGCGCATACAGATAACTTCATTAATGCCTGTTTTGTCGGTCGCCATTTCTTGCCCGCCCCCGCAGCCGCGTCGTCATGCGCGTAAACATCTCCGTTGTTGGGATCGGTTGAAAGTAAAACGGTTTCAATTACTGGCTGGTGAAATTCGCTTAATCCTGCAATGTGTGTTGATGGCATGAGCAGGTTCGCGCCTGCCTGTTTGTACTTTTCTAATGCGGTGGTTATATCATCCACCTTTTTCTGTGTAGCTACTGTCATTTCCGGCCTCCTGATTTAATTAAAATTTGTCGTTGTGTCCGTGCGGTGCTTCTTGTCGATCCACCCACTTCCGCAGCGCATCAATGTTTTCCAAAATTGCCTGCGCTTTTTTCAATCCAAACGAAAACCAGTATTCTTCGTCCGTCGCTTTATTGATTCCGGTTAATACCGAGAATGTTGGATTGCCTTTAAATGTTGACTCTTTGAATGTTTCCGGCATGTAGCCTCCTGATTATATTTGCCGCCGGTCTCTTGCGGATTTCGTTGCCACACCTCCAGACGACAACTTATGCGCCGCTCAACCGGTCGGCAATTTGTTATGCTGCTTCTTTTTTTAGTTCCCTGATATTATAAATATTGTTTGTCTTAGTAATCGGCTCGCAGATAATCTCCAGACCATATGGTTTAAGTTTTTCCCTGCAATCTGAAATCCGGTGGGTATGGCAGGCGATACGCATATCCATCAATTCGCTGGTAGTTACGCCACCATAATATAGCTTTTCGTAAACACGGTAATTTTGAGAACCATACTTAAAAAGTTTACCGGGCGGTGGCGCCGTGAAATTTAAAGCGGCCTGTTCTTCCATATTATCTAACCCTCTCAATATATATATGACCATCCGGCGTCCTTGCGACCCATGCCAATTCTATGGTGTAGCTCTGCTTGCCTATTCGCTTTTCAAATTTATCCCGGACAGCTATTTGCGGTGGTACTTGGAATGTGGTCATTTTCTGTTCCGGCTCCGGCGCATACATATAGATCAGCAAGAATGTGCAGAGGATCACGCAGACAACGATCAGAATGGTCTTTGCCATGGCCTTTATATTTCCGTTCATAGCAAACCCCGAATGATCAATCCTCTGATCACGCCATGAAGAAGATAACCCGCGAAGACGGCCAGGACATAAGGAATCCACTTCTCGCAACGCCGATTAAACCGATCAACGAAATCGTCATACCTGCCGCTTTCTACAAAGTTGATAATCTTGTCTTTCATGCTTTCCTTTTTGCGCTGCGGCTGGGGCGCTCAAAACCCCAGCCTGTGTACGCTCGCGCAAATCCCTCCTTTTCAAGATTTGTTCAGCACTCTATTTTAACGCTCCGTCTATCTACCTATCCCGCGTGTTCGTGCGACTCTGGCTTCGGTAGTGCCGGACTGCCGATGGTTTGTATTCGGGAGCTTCCTTCGTAATCGCGCATTGCGTCAAAGTGCTAACCGAAAGACCTGTCGTGCAATCTAGCGTGGGCGTTTCTTATGTTGGCGCTATTCTACTTCAAGTGATATTGTTTTGTCAAGGAAAATCTTTACANNCTGGCAAAAAAAAGAACAGAAGCGCTCTGGCTAAGAAATTAAAAATCAGTCGGCAGCTTCTTTCTTATTACATTAATAATCCAACGCTGAAATCCATTGAAATCATTGCTGACGGATTAAACCTCAAACCGCGCGACTTAATCATTTAAGGCATAGCATGATCGCAAACGCAGCCATCAGATTTAACAATCAAACCCACATCGGGCGCACCCATATTCAAATCCTCGACCGGATGATTAAGGAACGTATCTTTGACGGTGGAAAGACTGTGGACGGGTTTGTAAATGAGAAAGGCCTCTTCCTCACGCGCCATGAAGCAGCTGATCACGCCTTCGAATACGGTCAGATCCCGGCAAAGAAATTTGAGTTGTTCAGCTACGATTTGGGGTGGGCGTAATGAGTGATTGTATTGTTACCAACGAAAAGGATTTACGTCAGCTATCAATAATCACGACCATGGAAGAGGCCAAAGAACTAAGATTAAGGCAACGCTTAAAGTCAGCCAATAAAACAGCGTGGACAAAAGGAGCTGGATTGACCGCCATACAAATTGGAGTGCCATTAAGATTTGCATGGTTTTCGATAAATGGGAGTGATGAAATTCTACTCAATCCTGAAATTGTTGATGTTAAAGGACAACACATTTTTAAGAATGAAGGTTGCCTGTCTATACCTGAATCATACATTGATACAGAGAGGTATTCTTACATCGAATATATTTCAGAGGGAAAACTCAAAAAAGCTATGAACTTTAAGGCTGTATTAATCCAACACGAAATTGACCACATGAACGGCACATTGAACATAGATAGGAAATTATGACCGATAAACCAGATTTCGAGAAAGACGGCCTTTGTATGGCCAATAGTCCCCAGCAGAAAACCTGCAAGCATT
>PLNU01000054.1 GCA_003142835.1 Syntrophaceae bacterium | reverse complement strand
AATTAATTTGTTCTATGATTGACGCTGGACGCGGACAGGTTTACGTTGCTTATTTCAGATATAACGATAAAAATATTTTGCAGAAAATTAGTGAAGAGACAGCTGTAAATCCCAAAGAAATAATAAATAATACTGATAAGAATACATTGTTTGTCGGCGATGGAGCCATCAAATATGCGGAGATTATCAAAAATATCAAATCACCGGAAGTAAGTATAGCTTCGGACTTGCAACACTATATAAGAGCTTCCGCGGTGGGCATTTTAGGACGTAAGAAATTCGCGGAAAATGATTTGCTCGACGCTTCAACGCTTGTTCCTGTCTATTTACGTTCAGCGGATGCCTTACCTCATAAATCAATATTTGAAACCTAAGATCAGCTTGACGTAATCTTTTGTAATATATATTCAGAAGAAATGTAAACTTTTACAGATTGGACTAATTAATTTTCAAATATGAATTTTAAACGATCAAGTTTATTTCTGATAATATTTTTCTTTTGTTTGGAATTAGTTGCAATTGCTGATGATGACCAAAAAAATCCGTCTTATTCTATTTTGGAAAGAACAAAGGCTCCCATATCATCGATCAAAGTTATTAACATTTTCCCGCACGACGCAAAAGCATTTACACAAGGTCTTCTTTATTACAATGGATATTTGTATGAATCCACCGGTCTTAACGGCAAATCAGCTTTAAGAAAAGTCAATATTAAATCAGGAAAGGTATTACAGGAATTCAAGTTAGATCAAAATTATTTTGCCGAAGGAATAACAATTCACGCAAATAAGATTTATCAGCTTACCTGGCAGAATAATATTGTGTTTGTTTATGATCTTTTAAACTTTAAACTATTAAATAATTTTTCATATCAGGGCGAAGGATGGGGAATAACCACCGGCGGAAAGAATCTCTTCATGAGCAATGGAACTGCGGTTATTGATTGTATTGATCCGGAGCATTTCACCGTTGTTCGAAAAATTAATGTTCATGATGGAAACACGGAAATAGGCAATCTCAATGAGCTGGAATTTATCCATGGAGAAATATGGGCTAATATTTTCATGGAAAATGTCATTGTCCGGATTTCTCCGCAAACAGGTGAAGTCTTAGGCTGGGTTGATTTAAATAAATTGTATAATCTGTTGCCCGTTAATTGCAGAGTAGATGTGTTAAATGGAATTGCCTACGATCAAGATAACGATCGACTTTTTATTACCGGAAAGTTATGGCCGAAAATTTTTGAAATTAAACTGTCAGCACAAGATCATGATTAGCTCCGAAAATTTATATTAACTTGACGATGAAATAATATTCGATTATAAGCGCACTTCATACCACTTCGCTTTCTTTGACTAACTTTGTTGGCAGCGTCGCCGGCTTCCTCAACATATTAGTATAATACGCCTGCGGAGCCTCCTCCTTGCCGCCGCGTTATCCTTTGAAAGCAAAATGGTATAATTTATTGGGAGATTAAATTTGCGGAGATTATCATGAGAACAATTTTATTAGGCGCGCCGGGAGCAGGGAAGGGAAGTGTGGCCAAACTATTGACTGAATTTGATGGATCTGTTCAGATATCTACGGGAGATATTCTGCGTGCTGCAGTCCAAGAAGGAACAAAGTTAGGAAAAAAAGCAAAAGAATATATGGAAAGAGGAGATCTGGTTCCTGATTCAATAATTATGGAAATAATAGAAGTACGGTTGCAAGAACCAGACTGTAAAAACGGTTTTATCCTGGATGGTTTTCCACGAACAATAGCACAAGCACAGGAGCTGAAACAAATAATAGACAGGCTCAATATTCGCTTGGATTTAGTAGTTAATTTGGAAGCACCCCTCGATGTATTATTAGAGAGGCTGGAGACAAGAAGAACATGTTCCAATCCGTCCTGTCAGGAAATTTACAATATTAAGAGAAATCCGCCGGCCGACGGTGGAAAATGTAAAAAATGTGATTCTCCCGTGATCCAGAGGGCGGACGAAACAAAAGAAGCGATCTGCAACAGGTTGGAAACTTACAATTCGAAAACAGCTCCGCTCATTGATTTTTACCAGAAAGAAGGCTTATTAAAAAATATTCTTTCTCTTACATTGCCGGAAACCATTGCCGCCATTAAGAAAGAGTTGAACAGTTTAAACAAACACTAATAGCTGTTACCGGTTAAATTATTTAATGATTGATTATGAAAAAGAGCTTAACCCCGAACAATATCGCGTTGTAATGGAAGAAGGCGGTACACTTCTTGTCCTGGCCGGTGCGGGAAGTGGCAAAACGCGCACATTAACATACAGGGTGGCCCATCTTCTGGAAACCGGCATTTCACCGGAAAATATTTTACTGGCCACGTTTACCAACAAAGCCGCCAATTCCATGCTGAACCGCGTGGAGAGTCTGATTAACTCTTACACAGGGAAAATCATGGGTGGCACTTTTCATCATATCGCTCATCGTCTGTTAAGGATTCATGCTTATCGACTAGGCTATAAAAGTAATTTTTCTATTTTGGATAGTGAAGACTCCCGCCAACTAATCTCCACTTGTTTGACCGAGCTTAAAATTGATCCCAAACATAGCAAGTTTCCCAAAAGTAATGTGCTTGCGGAAATAATCAGCCTGGCAGTTAATACTCAAAACACATTGGAAGAAGTTATTTCATCGAGATATCCTTTCTTTCTCCATTTGATAAATGAGATTACGCAGGCAGCTTATCTATATATGCAAAAAAAGAAAGACCTCTCAATAATGGATTTTGATGATCTATTATTTAATTGCCGTTCACTCCTTACGGATTATCCTGATATATTAAAAAGCGTTTCAGAAAGATTTCGGCATGTATTGGTAGATGAATACCAGGATACAAATATAATTCAAGCAGATATTGTCGATCTTTTGGCTTCCGGTCATCGAAATCTGATGGTTGTGGGAGACGATTCTCAAAGCATATATTCGTTTAGAGGAGCGAGTTTCAGTAACATAATTAACTTTCCGAATCGTTATCCTGATTGTAAAATATTCAAACTGGAGACTAATTATCGCAGCACACCGGAAATACTCCATCTGGCTAATTTGAGCATAAACAATAATGAAAAACAGTTTCCCAAAGAATTAAGAGCAGTGCGGAACAAAGGCATGAGGCCGGTAATGGTTTCCGCGCAAAATGTTCTGAAACAGGCAGACTTTGTAGCACAAAGAATCACAGAGCTTTGTCAGTCAGGNNCGATGAATTAGCCTGGAGACGTCTGTTGATCATGTATCCGAAAATCGGCAAAATTACTTTTGAAAAAATATGGAAGTATTTATCGAAAAAAGAAAATCCTCTGGAGGCAATCTTTAGCGATGAATTTATCAGGTTTGCGCCCAAAGCGGCTGCTGCCGGCCTGGAAGAATGCCGCAAAACGATTAATTTACTTCTTGAATTGGATGCTCCCGACAGGACACCGGAAAATGTTATTGACGTGTTGCTGAATAAAAGCGGCTATCGCACATATTTGCAGGATAATTATTCTGATACATCTTCTCGAGAGGAAGATTTGATTCATCTGGGTAGTTTTTCCGCCAAGTTTGAACGGATGGAAGATTTCTTAAATGAGCTGGCTTTGCTGACGAACATGGCAAAGGATGAATATTCGGCAGATCAGGAAAAAATGGATAAGGTTGTTTTGAGCACAATTCATCAGGCCAAAGGGCTGGAATGGTCTTATGTGTTTTTAATCTGGTGCGCGGACGGAATGATCCCCTTACAGCGAGCGCTCAAAGAACCGGGCGGTGAAGAAGAGGAACGCAGATTATTTTATGTGGCACTGACAAGGGCTAAAGATCAGTTATATCTATGTTATCCAGCACTGGATTACACACGTTCTTCCGGTTCATTAACGCTTGTTCCATCGCGCTTCATTAGAGAAATATCTTCTCTTTCAGATGAGGATGGAGCGCGGCCATTTGAACAATGGTCGATCTACGATGATTATTAATGCCGGTCGTGCTTAGCCTTGCTTTTAGCTTCTTCATATTCGGCACGCAAAGCAATGTGATCGGTATCTTCCATACCCTCAGCTCTTTTTACCCAGTCTTCAAATTTAATATCTACACCGAATATGCCGATCATTTCATCTTTGTCAGTGACAATCGGTGCGGAAACGGTAAAACATAACACGCTGGTCATCTTGGAAATGAAGAAATCGGTAACATGAATTTTGCCTGTTTGCAGAGGTTTGATAAACCATTCCCTGTCTGATTGATCCGTTCCAACTCCATAGTTCTCATATTTAGCGCGATCGGCAATATTCGTAATATTTTTTGTAGTCTTTCTGCCGTTCAGGTCGACTATATAGGCAAATTGGAACGATGGATGTTCATCCACAAATTTTTGCATCAGCGGTTCTTGTTTTTCTGTAATCATATCTTTCATTCCGGGTTGTTCAATAAGCTGGTCGACAGCGGCGACAGCAGCTTTCTCCGCGGCATATTTTATCTTTTCCAGCTCGGACATGAAGAGTTCAGGGAGATACATACGGACTTTTTTCTCCATCTCTTCAGGAGAAATTGTAGTAATCCGGCCGGAATCATATTGCTCTGTAATCCACTTATGGATCCTAGAAATTCCCGGATGTCTTTTGTCGACAGTGTTATCACCTTCGAGACCGAAGCGCTGATTTATCCACAAGGCAATACCGGCATTGCCGGATTTGTCAGTGATCATTGTAACAATTGGCCGTTTCAAAATTTTGTTGGTATCAAATATATTATAAATTTCTTCGCATTTAATCAGTCCATCAGCATGAACTCCGGCGCGGGTGACATTAAATTCCGAGCCCACAAATGGATAATTGTGCGGTATCTTCACACCGATTTCTTTTTCAAAATATTCGGCAATGTCGGTGATGATCGTTGTGTCAATTCCGTTATTATTTCCTTTAAGCGAAATGTATTCAATAATTAAAGCTTCAATAGGGGGATTTCCTGTTCTTTCTCCAAGCCCCAACAAAGTGGAGTTAGCCGCGTTGCAACCATAAAGCCATGCCGTCGTAGCGTTAATCATCGCTTTATGAAAATCATTGTGGCCATGCCATTCCAACAGATGACCGGGAACGCCGGCTTCATCAATAAATGAACGCACAAGCTTATCCACACTGCGGGGAAGAGCAGCCCCGGGATAGGTAACTCCGTACCCCATTGTGTCACAAAGCCGTATTTTAATATCAACGCCGCTTTCTTCCCTGAGCTGCATTAATTTTATTGCGAAGGGAACGCAGAAGCCGTAGATATCAGCCCGCGTGATATCTTCAAAGTGGCAGCGGGGAATTATTCCCAAATCCAGAACAGCTTTTACGATACCCAGGTAATCATCCAGTGCCTCACTTCTTTTTTTACCCAGTTTCAGGAAGATATGATAGTCAGAAACAGAAGTAAGTATTCCGGTTTCCTTCAATCCAGCTTCCTTGACTAAATGAATGTCTTCTTTTGCAGCCCTAATCCAGCCGGTAATTTCCGGGTAACGAAGGCCTTGTTCCAGACATTTTTCCACAGCTTCTTTATCTTTTTTACTATAAAGAAAAAACTCCGATTGACGGATTATTCCATTGGGACCGCCAAGTTTATTCATTAGACGGTATATATTAACAATTTGTTCAGCCGTATATGGTGGACGAGCCTGCTGACCATCACGAAAAGTAGTATCAGTTATAAAAATATCCTCAGCAGGTTCAATAGGGATTATTCGATGATCGAAAACAATTTTACTGATTTCGGTGTATGGGAATATTTCCTTTTGTAAATTTGGTTCGTCGACTTCTTTTAAATCGAATTTCCAAAATTTATTACGCTGTTGATCAAGGAGTTTTTTGTCTTTATTCCATTTTGCCATTTTTTTCTCCAATAAATTAAGATTAAACAATTTTCAAAGAAAGTTCCATTAATTGTTCTATACTGACTTTAGAAGGCGCGTCGGATAAAAGGCAAGCGGCCTTCTGCGTTTTTGGGAACGCAATTACGTCGCGAATCGATTCCGACTTCGTCATAATCATCGTGAGTCTGTCCAGGCCGAAGGCAAGTCCTCCGTGCGGCGGAGTGCCGTATTCGAGGGCATCCAGCAGAAATCCAAATTTGAGTTTCGCTTCTTCTTCACTTAATCCCAGGACATTGAATACCTGCGCTTGTACATCTTTTCTGTGGATACGAATACTACCGCCGCCTATTTCTGATCCGTTAAGGACAAGGTCATAGGCTCTGGCTCTTACTTTTCCCGGATCCGCGGTCAACAGAGGCAAGTCTTCCAGAAAAGGCGAAGTGAAGGGGTGATGCGTGGAAACGAAACGCTTTTCTGATTCCGAATATTCCATCAAAGGAAATTCTGTGATCCAGGTAAAAGCTAGTTTCTCCGGATCAATCAAATTCAGTTTTTTTGCAAGATGAAGCCGTAAATTCCCCAGGGAGTCATTAACAACTTTTGCCGTATCGGCCACAAAGAAAATGATGTCTCCTTCCCTGGCAGCCATTGCCTTGCTGATGCTTTCCACTTCAGCCGGTTGCAGGAATTTAAAAATAGGGGAAGTCCAGTCAGTAGCGCCCCGTCGCGCCCAGGCTAATCCCTTGGCGCCGTAAATAGCGATAAAGTCTTTCAGAGCATCGAGGTCCTTGCGTGATAGACTTGCGGCCTGCTCAGCTTTAATGGCTTTAATAACACCGCCGGAAGCAGCTACTTCCGCGAACAGTTTGAAACCGGAATTTTTCACAATGCCGGTTACGTCAACAATTTCCATACCGAAACGCACATCAGGGTTATCCTTGCCATATCGTTTTATCGCATCGTGATAGGCCAATCTGGGGAAAGGAAGTATTAACTCTTTGCCCAGACACACCTTGAATATATTTGCCATCAAGCCTTCCATCATCAGCATAATATCTTCTTCCGTGATGAAGGACATCTCGACATCGATTTGTGTAAATTCGGGTTGACGGTCGGCACGCAGGTCTTCGTCGCGGAAGCATTTCACGATCTGAAAATAACGGTCAAAGCCGGAAACCATTAAGAGCTGTTTAAATATCTGCGGTGATTGTGGCAGCGCATAAAACATACCCTTGGAAATACGGCTGGGGACAAGATAATCGCGGGCGCCTTCCGGTGTGCTTTTCGTCAGAAATGGTGTTTCTACTTCGATAAAACCATTCTCCTCAAAATAATGCCTGGTCGCGGAAGCAAGGCGGCTGCGTAAAAACAAGTTCTGCTGAATTGCAGGACGGCGTAAATCAAGGTAGCGGTATTTAAGGCGCACATTTTCCGAGATACCTTCTTCGTCAAAAGAAAATGGCGGCGTTTTGGATTCATTCATTATTTCCAACTCGGAAACGATAACTTCAATTTCACCTGTTTTCAGCGCCGGGTTATCCATTCCCTGAGGTCTTTTGTGCACTTTACCCTTGACAGCTAAAACAAATTCGTTGCGAATTTTATGCGCTTCTCCGTGCACATTTTCTCCGGCATCGGGGTTGAAGACTACCTGTACTATTCCTGCACGATCCCGTAAATCAATGAAAATAACTCCACCGTGATCTCTTCGGCGTTGAGCCCAGCCCATTAAAATAACTTCTTTCCCATCATCAGAAATATTTAAATCTCCGCAATAATGAGTTCTCTTATCCTTTGTTAAAAAGTTGCTCAAAATCTTTTACCTCTTTCTAAATATATCAATAATTGCTTCCGGCAAATTGTCCAGAGACAAAACTTGTTGATTTTTTGCTTTCATGTCGCGAAGTTCAACCCGTCTTTCATCAATTTCCTTATCGCCAAAAATCAGCGTGAAAGAGCTGTTCAATTTATCGGCACGTTTCATCTGGCTTTTCAGACTCTTGTCCGCGTAATCCATCGCGGCTGAGATTCCGGCCCGGCGCAGTTCATTAGTCAAGCCGAAAGAAATCTTTTGCGCACGCGAGCCAAGCGCGGCGATAAATATATCCGTTTTGAATTTATTTATTTCAGTTTGCGGAAGGCAGGCAATAAGCCGTTCAAAGCCAACGGCAAAGCCAATGCCGGGAACTTCCGGTCCGCCAAGAAAACTCACCAGACCATCGTATCTTCCACCGCCGGCAAGAGAATTTTGGGCCCCCAGTGATCCGGATTTTATTTCAAAAGCTGTTTTAGTATAATAATCCAAACCGCGCACCATTTTCGGATTGATGAGGTAGCCAACATTTAAATCATCCAGAAAAGACTTCACTTGTGAAAAATGTTCAGAACATCCCGTGCATAAATAATCAAGTATTTTGGGAGCCCCGGCAATAATAGAATTACAGGATTCAATCTTACAATCAAAAACCCTCAAAGGATTAGTGTGAATACGTCTTTGACAATCAGGGCAAAGATCTTTTTCCGATCCTTTTAAGTAATCAACTATCGCTCGCGAAAAAACAGGGCGGCAAGCTTTACAGCCAAGAGAATTAATTTCTAAAGACAATTCTTCAATAGCAACTGATTGGAGAAAATGAACCAGCATAAAAATAACTTCGGCATCAGATTGCGGTTTATCGTCACCAAAAAGTTCTACATCAATTTGATGGAACTGGCGAAAACGTCCTTTCTGCGGCCTTTCACGGCGAAACATAGGCCCGATGGTAAAGAGCTTGGTTATCTGATCCGCAGACATCATATTATGCTCTATGTACGCGCGAATAACAGATGCTGTTGCTTCCGGACGTAATGTCAGCAATTCTTCATCGCGGTCACGAAATGTATACATTTCTTTTTCGACAATGTCTGTAGTTTCCCCAATGCTCCGTTTAAAAAGTTCAGTTTTTTCCATAATCGGAACTCGAATTTCCCGGAAACCAAAAGCGCTAAATACCTGACGGGCAATTGATTCGATATAATTCCAAGTCGGGGCATCTTCCGGCAAAATATCTTTAATGCCTTTAATTGCAGTAATTTTTTCCATAATTAATAGACCAAATTAGAAAGAATTTTTAGCATATACTCCGCTGGTTAGCAATTAAATAATGTGGTTTATGGGCAGGGACTTATCTGGTTTTTATATAAGTATCAACAACCATTTTTGTGCCGTCTGTTGCCATAGTTATGGCTCCATCTTTATCAGTGCGGAGGATATTAACATTGGCTGCTGTTAATCGCTTCAGGGTGTCAGGGTGAGGATGATGGAAGGGATTGTTTTTCCCGGCGCTGATTAAAGCCCAGCGGCAAGATACTTTCCTGATAAAATCGAAGCTGCTCGAATGGGATGATCCATGATGAGGAACAAATAATACATCGCTATGTAAATTTTGACCTGATTTCATAAGCAGCCTTTCCACAGAAAAGGATATGTCGGCAGGCATAAGAAACCTTAGCTGGCCATACTTAATCTTTATTACCAGTGATTCATCGTTAACCGTATCGTAAAACTGGTTACTGGCATCAACCTTCAGTGTTTTTAAAGGCCATAAAATATTTATACGAACACCGTTGATTTCTCTGGTGGGTGATTGAGCTGATAAATAATTTAATTTAATCTGTCTTTTATTGATTATTTTTTCCCACTGGTGAAAAATTTCATCATCCAGGCGAAGGCCTGTACTCCAGATCTCCTGGACATCAAAATTATCTGTTATATAAAGAAGTCCCTGAAGATGATCTGGATGCGGGTGAGTTAGCACAACGATATCAATTTTGCTGATTCTTTCATGATAAAGAAAGGGAGCAATAACAAGTTTGCCCATATCAAAAGAACTATCGGCAAAACCACCGCCATCGATGAGCATGCTTTTGCCGCCCGGAAAGCGCACTAAAATTGAGGAACCTTGTCCCACATCTATTGCTGTTATCCGTAACTCGCTGGAAAATTTATCCTTGCTCCATAGATAAACGGCATCAGCAAGAAAAAAGACGATTAAAGTAATTAAAAAAAATTTTAAAAACAGAGGATAACGATCCAGAAAGCCTTTCTTGATCCCGCTGACATGACGTAAATCGATAAAGCGCAATGAGATAAAAATCAGCAGATAAAAAATGACAATCTCAGTAATGTTGGGCTTTGTAAAACTAAAAGATGACCAGGATAGTGAAGCAAGAAAATCGATAATATAGACAGAGATTTGAACAAAGAATGAGGATATTTTGATAAAGAAACCCGCGATAACTGGAGAAAAAAACGCGCAAAGAATAAAAGCCATGGAAAATACCAGCGCAATTGTTCCCAACAATGGTACAGCGATGAGATTGGCAATAATGGTTATCGCGGAAAAGCGGTTAAAATAGAAAACGATCAGAGGCATAGTACCCAGGGTCGCCGCAATACATACGAGAATCAATAAAAATAATTGCCGTAATATTTTTTGCCACCAGACCGGCAAACCTGCCAATAACGGAAAAGAGAAATTACTGAAACGTGGAACTATATAAATGATCGCTAGAACCGACGTAAAGGAAAGCTGAAAAGAAATATCGAAAAGGGCCTCCGGCGAAATGACCAGGATAATTAATGCCGCCAGTGCAAGGGCGTTGTAAATATCTTTTTGTCTGCCCAGAAACAATGCGCATAAGAAGACAAGCGCCATGAGAGCTGAACGAATTACAGTAACACCCATTCCCGCGATCAGAGCATAAATTAAAACCATTAAAAAAGCTGCTGCCGAGGCTACCTTGATAATATTAAATCTCAACATCAGATATTCAGAACTCTTTAAAATCAGCGAGATAAAGAAAAAAGTCATAACGGCAACTATTCCGATATGCAGGCCGGAAATAGAAAGGATATGAGAAGTTCCTGTCTTGTTAAAATTATCACGCACTTCAGCCGGAATCGCGTTTTGATTTCCGATAGTCATGGCTTCAATGATTTCTCTTTGCGGAGAAGAAGCGTTTTGATAAATGATCTCTTTTAAATAAAGTCTGAATGTTTCCAGTTTTAACCTGATGCCACTGGCGGTATTTTGTCTCAAAATTATAATATTTGAATTGTCGGCAACAAAACCAGTGGCATAAATCCCTTGGAGGTTCATATAGCGTTCGTAATTAAAACTGCCGGGATTCTGAAAGCTTTGTATTTTTCTTAATGACGTGTGAAAGCGAATAAAATCGCCATATTGGAAATTTGAATCTTCTGGAATTGAAAGCCGGATATTGCCGGAAATAGGGCGGTAAAATTTATCTTCAACTATTCGAATACATTGAACAACCAAAACTATTTTGTCTGGACGTAAGATGGGATTGTCAATGACAATACCTTCTATATGCAGTTTGCCTTTATCGATAAAATGCTTGATGTGATTGTCATTATGAGCTGAATATTGCTGAATCTGAATGTCGAAGATACCCAGAAGAATTACAAAAATTATGATCAGGAAGAAACTGGCTTTCGGCCATCTATTCCTTATAGTAAGAAGAATAAAAACAAGGATAAAAATAATCGCGGAAAATAATAAATAATAAGGAATAGGATAATAATAACCGATAACAATTCCGGTGATGATTGCGAGCAACGGATAAATTAGGGGGCGGCTCATAGTTTATCTTTCTGTGATAATAATGAAACAAATTTGTTAGCCAAATCTTTTAAAATATTATAACATGTTATCAAATCTGTTCTACCTAAAAAAGAAACAGTGTAAATAATGTATAATGAAACCACAAAAGAAGAAAACTATAAAAAGCCATTGCGTCTTTTAATCATATTCAGGGTTATTATCATCTCCCTGTTTTTGGGGCTGGCTATTTTTATTACTATAAAAAGTCCCGGTTTTCCTATTTCACAAAACGTTCTCTACTTACTTTATTTTATTATCGCTTTAACATACATGTTTTCTGTTGTTTATTCCTTAATGTTGAAATTCTTGGATAATTTAAGGTTTAATATCTACCTGCAACTGACAGTAGATGTAATATTGATAACCTTACTTGTTTACCTTACCGGCTGCGTGAGGAGTAATTATTCGGTCATTTACACATTAGTCATAATTTATTCAGTTATTTTTTTTGGACGGAAAGGTGGTTTTATTGTTGCTTCGGCTGCAAGCATTTCTTATGGTTTGCTTTTGGATCTTGAATTTTATAAATTGTTGCCATCAATTTCTTCTTTGGAACGTGACTACAATCTTAGTGCCGGTGATGTATTTGTTCGAATCCTTGTTCATATTATATCGTTTTATGTTTTAGCCTTTGTATCCAGTATAGTCGTTGAGCAAGAAAGGAAGACCAGGTCTTTATTGGAGGAAAAAGAATCGGAATTTGATCAGCTTGATCTGCTATTTCGAAGTATAATTGAGTCGGTCGATACCGGCGTCATGACCATTAATTTGCAGGGCACTATTAAAACTTTTAATCGTGCAGCAGAAGAAATCACCGGATTTCCATTGGCTGGAGTCGAAAATCGTAGAATAGCAGATGTATTTCCGGAGTTTGTACAATTCTTTGCCATGGAAAAGATCGATGAACAAATTAGAAACCGAATGGAAGTTATAGTCACAGGCAAAAAAGGGAAGAAAATTAATCTGGGGTGTTCAATTTCTCCCTTGAAAGACAAGTATGATAAACAAATCGGTAATATTTTAATTTTTCAGGATCTCTCGGAAATCAAGTTGATGGAAGAAAATCTCGAAAAGAGTAAGAAACTAGCTTTAATAGGCGAAATGGCGGCGGGTTTGGCCCATGAAATGAGAAATCCACTGGCATCAATAACCGGTTCGATTGAGCTTTTAAAACAAGGGCTGAATTTGGATGGAACCGATAAGCGCTTGATGCAAATAATTTTACGCGGCAAAAATCAATTAGAGAGCTTTGTGCGCGATTTTCTTTTACTGGCACGACCGATCCCTACTTCAAGAGAATTAGTTGATTTAAACGAAGTTGCCGAAGAAGTTTTGGAGAATATAAAATTAATCGATGACTGGACGAGTGCAATAAAAATCGTGAAAGTCTTTTCGGACAAGGCCAAAGCTCTTGCCAATAGGGAACAAGTTAGGCAAATCATCCATAATCTTGTGCTCAATGCGATCCAATCTATAGAAGAAGATGGCGTTTTATCTGTTGAAATCAAGAAGCAAAAACTGAATGATCAGGAAGATTATGTCGAAATTAAAGTTAAAGATACTGGCTGCGGAATTGAAGAAAAAGATTTAAAGAAGATATTCGAACCATTTTTCACAAACAAAGGAAAAGGAACAGGTTTAGGATTGGCGATAGTCAGCCGTTTTGTTGATGGTTACAACGGAAGGATTAAAGTTGAAAGCGTTATAAATGAAGGCACAACATTTATTGTATGGTTGCCTGGGAAAAAAGTCGAACATACGCAAAGTAGCAGTATAGTTTATTTCTAGGAAGAGGTGAGATCATGGCGAGAATTCTGGTTCTTGATGACGATCGGGGCATGAGGGAATTCATGGAAATAATGTTAACAAAAGAAGGTTATGATGTAACCCCTGCCGATGAGCCGTCTAAAGCAATAAACCTTTGCCGCAAGATCGATTTTGATCTTGTTATTACAGACTTAAGAATGCCCAAAATTGATGGCATTGAATTTCTTAAAACAATCAAAGACCACAGGCCGGAAACAATAGTAATTCTCATTACAGCGTATGCTTCAGGAGAAACAGCGGTAAATGCGATGAAAGAAGGGGCTTATGACTACGTGGAAAAAGGCGGCAGCATTGAGGAGCTCAAGAAGGTTGTGCGCACGGCTTTGCTGAAAAAGGGGCTGGTGAATGAAAATCAAAATGTTAAAGATGAGACGGTAGTTCAAACGGCGTTTTGCGGCATGATTGGTACAAGCAGGGAGATGCAAAAAATTTTCGCTACTATTAAAAAAGTTGCGGATACTCCAGCCAATATTTTGATTTTAGGTGAAAGCGGAACAGGAAAAGAACTTGTGGCGCGCGCCATCCACGAAAACTCATCGCGTTCCAAAATGCCTTTCATGCCTATTAACAGCGGCGGGATTCCGGAAAACCTGCTCGAGAGTGAGCTTTTCGGCTATATGAAAGGATCGTTTACCGGCGCTTATGCCGATAGACCGGGACTTTTTGAAATGGCGAAAGGTGGCACGATATTTCTCGATGAAATCGGGGAACTGCCTCCGGTGCTGCAGGTAAAAGTTCTGCGGGTTGTACAGGAAAAAACATTTCGGCGAATCGGCGGAGCGGAAGATATAAAAGTTGATGTAAGGATAATTTCCGCTACCAATCAAAATCTTTCCGAAAGCGTCAAAAAAGGAGATTTTCGTGAAGATCTTTATTTCCGCCTCAATGTCATTCCCATTCACATGCCACCGCTCAGAGAGCGCAAAGAGGACATACCGCTTTTAACCAAGCACTTTATTGAAAAATACGCGCGCGAATTCGGCAAAGAGGTGCGGATGATTTCAGTTTACTCCATGGAATTGCTCATGGAATACGCATTCCCGGGAAACATCCGTGAACTGGAAAATATTATAGAGCGCGGCGTGGCGATGGAAACTTCTAACATAATATTGCCCGAGAACCTGGTAATATCAGCCAACGCTGCTACCGTCCCCAATTTTGATATCGAGATCACGGATAAGGGAATAGATCTAAACGCGGAGATGGAGAAGATAGAAAGAAGAATCATTGAAAAAGCTCTGTTGAAAGTAAAAGGTTCAAAAACGAAAGCTGCCGAACTACTGCACGTGACTTTTGATTCCCTGCGTTACCGCATTGAAAAGCTGGGTGTGGAATAAAATAATATATTGCCTTATTTTCTTTCTGCTAATAATACTAATTCTTTGAAGTCACTCTCCTGAAGAATCCTTATTTGACATCCCTCCGCTATTAGTTTCTCGGCTTTTCTGTGTTTTGAGCTTTTTTCATGGCCAGCAAGCTTCTTAATGTCTTGATCTCCTACGACAAGAATTGTAGTCTTCCTATTAACTCCGTCATCAACCGTGCACCCGATCTTTGCAGCCATGTCAGCAGCCAACCGTCGTGATATTTGAAGGGCACCTGTGAAAACCAGAATTTCGCCGTAAAAAACACCCTCTGGATTGCCGTCTTGGGAAATTTTGTAGGAAAGATTTGGGAAACCGATGGGTTTCTCGACGCGCTGCAGCCATTCCTGCAAGTCCATCCCTGTCTTTTCAATAGCAGCAAGGAGTATGTATGCTGCAGCTTTTGCATCCTCAAGAGCATCATGTTGTACAAATTGATAACCTAAAATAGCGCACACATTTCCAAGACCATAACCTCTGTATGCGAATTGATCCCATGTTCTTCTGGTCACGCGTGCAGAGTCTAGCCATGTGCATTTTGGCATACGCACGTCATACTTTACATAGGCTTTATAAAGCGCCACTCGGTCAAAGTTGGTATGGCAAACGGCAATTCGACCATCAAGGTAGCCGCAGATATGACTTGCGATATCCCGAAGTTTCGGCGCACCTTTTACTGTGGTTTCATCAATTCCGTGGATCGAAATATTGATCTCATCAAAGTAGTCCTCTGGATCAACATAAGTTTTCCATTCTTCCTGAAGCGAACCATCCTTGTAGTGCACAAATCCAAGCTGGCATATTGAGGACAGATCTGCATTTGCCGTCTCAAAATCCAGTGCCACGAATTCCATTGTCCTTACCTCTTAACGTCCACCTTTATTAATTACCACCAAG
Organism: Syntrophaceae bacterium; assembly: GCA_003142835.1. GTDB lineage: Bacteria > Desulfobacterota > Syntrophia > Syntrophales > Smithellaceae > FEN-1160. The sequence continues at coordinate 7,588 of PLNU01000054.1, read as the reverse complement.
CTGTAACATTTTTCTTTTCAATGATTGTTTCCTTTTTGAATGCTGCTGTTAAAAATTTATGCTCACTATTGTATGCTTTTTCATATTTATCTTTTAGGTAGATTGAAATATTTTCGTCGGGAATATTTATCGCTTCGGAAAAGTCTTTGGTTTCAAATACTAAATCTAGGATAGGGACTTTTACTTCAAAAGAATCATTATTGTCCTTATCTATGTAATATTTAAATTCAACCAAAACCAAATGGTCGATCATCCTTTTATCATCGTTTAAATATCCATACCATTTTTTCTGAAATCTACTTTCATCATATGTTTTTAATGGCTCATGGCAGTCTGGGCAAGTGTTCTTCTGATGTTTTTCTTCTGATGCTTTTTGTTTTGACATTATATCTTTTAATTCTTTCTTTGTAAATTCACGTTTGCATTCTGTGCATTTTTTGAATAACACCGCTCGCCTCCTTTTCCCTTATCTTTTATTGTACTCAAAGTTAGTATGAAATGATTAGAGTTTACAAATGCTTAATGCTGAAGTCCTGAAAACCGCCGGTGTAGTGTTCTTCGGCTGTAACAACCTTTTCGACTCTGGCAGCGGGCGGGCCGACTTTACACCAGGCAATCATTTTGTCCACTTCAACGTCTTCGCCTTCCAGCACTGCTTCCACCCGGCCATTATCCATATTGCGTACCCAGCCTGTAAGGTTAAAGTCTGCTGCGGCACGCCTTGTTGCCGCCCGGAAGAAAACTCCCTGAACTATGCCGCTAATATAAACATGTATTCGTTTCATAATATCACCTGCCGATAAGTCTTAAAAATTGATTCTCGGTAAGAATTGTTATACCAAGAGAGCGGGCTTTATCCAGTTTAGAGCCGGGTTCGCTGCCAGCGACAACGTAAGTAGTTTTGGCAGTTGTACTGGAATGAACTGAGCCACCAAGACTCTCCACAATTTCCTTGGCGGTATTGCGCGGCATATTGGCCAGCGTTCCTGTAAATACGAATGATTTGCCCTGCAACAGGGCATTTGTCGCGGCAACTTTCTTGAGCGGTTCCACTTGGGCTTTACTAAATTTTTCCATAACGGCTTTATTCTTCGGCTCATGAAAAAACTGCAAAATACTTTGCGCTATTTCCGGCCCGATCTCGTTAATGGCGGTCAGCTCTTCAACGCTTGCTGCCATCAGATTATCCAGACTGCCGAATTGCGATGCCAGAACCTTGGCGATATATTCACCGATATTTCTGATACCTAAAGCAAAAATGAATTTATCCAGGGGAGGGTTTTTTGCACGTCCGATGGATTCAATTAACTTGGGAGCTGATGTATCGCCATGGTGATCCAGCTTCAAAAGCTGTTCTTTGGTTAAGAAGTAAAGATCGGAAGGATCTTGAATCAAGCCTGCGTCAAAAAGTTGCGAGGATACTTTTTCGCCAAGGCCTTCAATATCGAGGCCGCCGCGGGAAGCAAAATGCCGGATGTGTTCTTTTAATTGAGCCGGGCAGGCAAGATTAATGCAGCGGCGGGCAACTTCTCCCTCCGGTCTAACAATTTCCGAACCACATTCCGGGCATCTATGCGGTATATGAAATTCTTTTTCCGCGCCTGTTCTTTTGGATGTAACTACTTTAACCACTTCAGGGATGACATCCCCTGCACGCTGGATAACAACTGTATCGCCGATGCGAATATCTTTTTTGGTAATTTCATCTTCATTATGCAGCGTTGCGCGGCTCACTACAACACCGCCGACATTCACCGGCTGCATGATGGCCACAGGCGTTAAAGCACCGGTGCGGCCTACCTGCACGATAATGTCTTTAATAACAGTTGTTTCCTGAGTTGCCGGAAATTTACACGCCAGCGCCCAGCGAGGATTGCGTGAGACATTGCCGAGAGTTTCCTGCAATTTAAGATCATTAACTTTTAGAACTATGCCGTCAATTTCATAGGGTAGATTTTTTCTGATGGCCCCGATATGATCAAAGTATTTAATGCAATCCTGAATGCTGTTGGCTTCTTCAATTAGATTATTGACTGGAAAGCCCCAGCTCTTTAAACTTTGTAAAACTTCCTGGTGTGTGGAAAAATTGACACCCTGTGCCTCACCGATTCCATAAAGAAAAATATTTAAAGGACGCCGGGCGGTAATTTTCGGGTCGAGTTGGCGAAGCGATCCGGCAGCAGCGTTGCGCGGATTGGCGAAAGGCTCTTCTCCTTCTTCGATGCGGCGGCGGTTCAATTTTTGAAATGGTTCGCTTTCAATGTAAACTTCGCCGCGTATTTCGATAAAAGACGGGATTGCTTTACCGCCACCTATCTGCATTTTTAAAGGCAGGGAAGAAATGGTTTTAAGATTTTGAGTGACGTCTTCTCCGGTAACACCGTCTCCGCGTGTCGCGCCACGGGGAAAAATACCGTTTTCGTAAATGAGGTTGACAGCAAGGCCGTCAATTTTTGGTTCAGCGACATAGGAAATCTTATCAACTCCGGCCAGTCGTTTGATGCGGCTATCGAAATCAATGATTTCCTCAGGAGAAAAAGCATTGGCGAGACTAAACATAGCCGAAGGATGCGCCACAGAAACAAATTTAGCCAGTGGTGCGGCGCCAACGCGCTGAGTAGGGGAGGTAGCAAGATCGTCATCTGGATATACATTTTCCAGTTCCTGCAATTCCCGCATCAGGCGATCATATTCAGCATCGGATATTTCCGGAGCGTCCTGCTGATAGTAGCGCTTATTATGATATTCAATGATGTTTCTTAGATCAGTGATTCTTTTACAGGCGGCATTTTTGTCCATTATTTAACCAGTTTTAAATAAGGTTTTCCTTGCTTTTTTTTAGAGGGTGTCGTTTCTTTAGAAGCCTTGTTTAAAAGTTGTTCGTTAAAAATAGCATTTTTANNTGTGAGGGAAGCTTCATCAAGATACAATATATTTTCAGCAATTTTATCCAGAGAGGTTTCTAAACTATTCATATTTGAAATATTAACTTTACTTGACGACAAAGTCAAATCAAAAGCTTTTTAATAAATAACACTTGTTTTTTTTAATTCTTACCGCTAATAATTCAAAGTTAATGATAGAAAGAGATAAAGTAAAAATTGGCGTAATTTCCGATACTCACCTTTCCTGCTATGATACCAGATTGGCGAGAATTGTCGCCCAACATTTTAAAGATGCCGATCTTATCTTGCATGCGGGTGATTTAGTTGATTTACGCGTTTTAGATATTTTTGGAGGTATTGAAGTTAAAGCGGTTAGCGGCAATATGGACAATATGCCGGTTAAAGATAAATTGCCGGAACAATTGATTTTTGAGATTAAAGGATTTAAGATCGGTCTTATTCACGGTTGGGGATCACCATTAGGAATTGAAGAAAAATTATTGGCAAAACTTGGTGATGTGAATTGTGTTGTTTATGGACATACGCATAAACCGGCAAATTATAAAGAAAACGGCATTCTTTTTTTCAATCCCGGTTCTGCAGTGGATAAACGTTTTGCAGATACAAGAACTATCGGCATATTAGAAATTGACAAAGAAATAAAAGGCAGGATAATTAGTATTTAAATTACAGATCGCATTTGTTGGCGGTACATAAAAGCCTTCAAATTGGCAAACAGTAGGTGAGTTTTAAAAAATGGAAACAATTTTTGCACCCTGGCGGATGGAATATATCAAAGGTGATAAACCTGACGGTTGCGTGTTTTGCAAGTGTTCAATCAGATGTGATGATTATGTCATATTCGAAGGAAAAACTTGTTTTGTAATGATGAATAAATACCCTTATATAAACGGACATTTAATGATTATTCCGCAACGTCATATCGGCAAGATTGAAGATCTGGCACTGGAGGAAAGAACGGAAATATTTTCCTTATTGGATACTTCAATCAGAGCACTGAAGGAGGCCATGAATCCCGGAGGATTTAACATCGGGATGAATCTTGGCAAAACGGCCGGAGCTGGAATAGAAGAACATATTCATGTCCATGTAATTCCACGCTGGGAAGGTGATACAAATTTCATGAGTGTTGTTGGTGAGGTGCGTGTGATTCCCGAGGATGTGGCAATTACAGCAGCTAAACTTACACCTCTCTTTAAAAAAAATCATCAGGAGGTCTGATTAGATGAAAATATTTTATTTAATTATTGTTATTGTATTTGCATTTTTTATCGTTACCTTTTCCCAGTTCAATGCCGAGCCTGTAACAATCAGATATTATTACATTAAAGATATTGTCGTGCCGGCGTATATGCTTATTTTTGCTGCTCTGTTTGTGGGAGTTATTATTGCTGGCTTCCTGGGAGTTGTGGAGAGGTTTCGTTTAAACCGGACAATTAACCGCTTAAACAGAACGATCAGAGATTTGCGCAAGGAAATGCGGATAAACGAGCCGCCTCCTATAATAGATGAAAGCAGAAATCTATGATTAGTTATTGCAGCAATGGTTGACGACTTCAAGTTTGTCACCGATGCGGCTTTGGGAAAACTGGCCAAGTGGCTGCGGCTTCTGGGTTACGATACTGTTGTATTTTCGAAGCAAGCCGGACGTGAAATGTTGCGTTTAGCGGATGCGGAAAGAAGAATCGTTCTTACAAGAAGAAAAGATATGCCGGAGCGCCAATTTTCCGGGCGCTTGTATTTGGTTGAAGGAATTGAAGTTACCCACCAGCTCAAAGAAGTAATCAGGAAATATTCCTTAAAAATCAATAAACAAGAGATGTTTAACCGCTGTCTTAAATGCAATGAAAAGCTTATCTCTGTTACACGCGAGGAAGTGCGCAATTTAGTGCCGCCTTTTGTTTTTGAAAATTCTTCCGCCTACAATAAGTGTCTTAACTGCTGTAAAATTTATTGGACAGGAACTCATCAACGCAATGCTCTGCAATATTTGAAGCAGAACGTTCTCCCTCAGTAACAGAATCAAAAACTTCAATTGTGTAAATTTGGGACTGCCGGATTTAAGCTGGAATGACTAATACCATTTCTAAATCAAAGATGATATCGAGGCGGCAAGGAGGAGGCGGCGATGCGTATTATACATACGTTGAGGAAGCCGACGACGACGCCAACAAAGATAGCGCTTTGATTTAGAATTGGAATAATAAAAAAATGGAGAATCAGAGCATCGGTAATATTATAAAGCTCTGATTCCCCTGTTAATCGGTATTTATTATTCTTCTTTTTTCGATGAAGCTATAATCTTATCTGCAATATAGGATGGAACTTCCTCGTAACGGGAATCGGTGTAAGTGAAATTTCCCCGGCCACTGGTCATGGAGCGCAAATCTGGCGCATACTTCAATATTTCCGCCAGAGGAACCTGGCCTTTGATGATCTGATTGGAACCATTGGTGTCCATACCCAGAACACGGCCGCGTCTGCTATTTAAATCACCGATAACATCGCCCATATATTCTTCTGGAATTTCGATATTGATGTTGACTATAGGTTCCAGAAGAATTGGCTGACAGTCCATGATACCTTTTTGAAAGGCCATCGATCCAGCTATTTTGAAGGCCATTTCCGATGAATCCACTGTATGGTAAGAGCCGTCCGTTAGCGATATTTTGAAATCAACCACCGGATAACCGGCTAGGACGCCTTTTGCCGCCGCTTCGACAATTCCTTTTTCTACTGCAGGCCTATAGTTATTAGGAATAACGCCGCCAACAATTTTATCCTGGAACTGAAAACCGCCGCCACGCGGCATTGGTTCAATATCAATCCAGCAATCGCCGAACTGTCCGCGTCCGCCGGATTGTTTCTTGTATTTGCCCTGGACGTTTGTTTTTCCCTTGATGGTTTCTTTGTAGGGAACCTTAGGCGTATTCAAATTAACTTCGACGCCGAATTTTCTTTTCATCTTATCGATATTCACTTCAATATGCACCTGGCCCATGCCCGAAAGAATCATTTCCCTGGTCTGGACATTACGGGAAAAGACGATGGTCGGGTCTTCTTCAGTAAGCCGATGAATGGATGAAGCAATCTTGTCTTCGTCGCCTCTTGTTTTTGGTTCAATGGCAAAAGAGATAATCGGCGGCGGAATTGCTACCCTGTTGAAAATAATCGGTGCCTTTTCGTTGCAAAGAGTGTCGCCAGTGATAGTTTCCTTGAGTTTGGCCACACCGGCAATGTCACCGGGGATAAGACCATCTGCCTGTTTTTGGTTTTTCCCTTCCAGAAAAAAGATATGGCCGAATTTTTCGGTTATTTTTCTCGAGGGGTTATAGACAGCAGAATCAGGATTGAGTGTGCCGGAATAAACACGGAATAAAGTTAACCTGCCGGCGTAGGGATCAGCAATTGTTTTAAAGACGATAGCGGAGAATGGCGCGTCCTCAGAAGGCTGTCTTTCTTCAGCGTCATTTTTCCCCGGTATATTTCCTTTTATCGTGCCACGATCAACAGGTGAAGCAAATGAATTAACGGCAAGATCAAGAAGCAGAGAGACACCAATGCCTTTTATTGCAGATCCACATATAACCGGAATCAGGTTTCCTGAAGAGACACCTTTCTTCAATCCTGATTTAAGTTCTTCCGGCGAAAGTTCGCCAGCTTCTAAATATTTATTCATCAGCTCATCATCGGCCTCAGCGATATCCTCTATCATTGTGCTGCGTAAAGTATTTACTGCATCCATCATTTCCGAGGGAATATCGGTGGCTTTACAGATACCTTTATTATCGCTGAACAAATAGGCTTTAGAACTAATCAGGTCAACAATGCCTTTGAATTTATCTTCAGCGCCGATAGGAAGACAGATAGGGGTCACTTTTTTCTTGAATTTAGTTTTTATACTTTCCAGTGCTCTATTAAAATCAGCGCGTTCCCGGTCCATTCTGTTGATAAATATGGCGCGTGGAAGATTGAATTCATCTGCCAATTCCCAAACTTTTTGCGTTTGAAATTCAACGCCGCCGACGGCATCAACCACAACAACGGCATTATCGACAATGCTAACTGAGCACTTTATATCAAAGGAAAAGTTGGAATCTCCCGGAGTATCAATGATATTAATTTTGTGTTTTTCCCATTCAACAAAATTTGCTGAGGATGAAATCGAAACACGTCGTTTTTGCTCTTCGGGCTCATAATCCATGGAAGATGTTCCGTCATCGACTCTTCCCAGCCGTTCGCTTTTTCCGGAAACAAATAAAAGGGATTCACAAAGAGAGGTTTTACCTGTACCACCGTGGCCGATTACTACCAAATTTCTCAGGGATTTGGATTCATATTTTGCCATGAAAACTCCTTTCAATATCTCAATAAGATCTCTACAAGATCTGGATAAAGCAGTTTCATTTGAATGCGGGCTTGTTTAGCTTATCGCGCAAGTAAAATCAAGACAATTTTAATTTCTCGACGTTTAAATCACTGTTGCCGGTGGCAGACTGATGAAGATAATCATACGAGAATAATTATTAAACCGAAGCAACAAAGCATAAATAGAAGACCGCCAAAACTAGTGTCGTGTCAATCAAGAAATGTCATTTCGACCGCAGGGAGAAATCTAAGATTTCTCAGTCGTGAAGACTCCTTCGAAATGACAGAGTATCGTGTTAATGCCATATGATTAT
>PLNU01000111.1 GCA_003142835.1 Syntrophaceae bacterium | reverse complement strand
CAGGCGGGAAAATTACTGCCGCAGCGACTACAGGTCCGGCCAGTGGGCCTCTCCCTGCCTCATCAACGCCAGCGACGTACCGGTAACCTTCCAGATAAGCAAGCTTTTCGTAAGTATCCATTGAAGAAAGATGAAGGAAAAACTCCTTCCCTTTTCTGCAAGGCAACTATGTCAAGTTGCCAAGGTCTACTTTGCTCAATTGAATTGTCGCATCCATTATAACGTAAAGCCAATGCAATTGACTATCGGGTGTTTGTTGCTTCCTTGATCCTTGCTTTTTTGCCCCGCAGGCTTCTCAAATAATAAAGACGGGAACGGCGTACCAGCCCTCTGCTGATCACTTCAATCCGGTCAATAACTGGAGAATGCAAAGGGAAAGTTCTCTCTACTCCAATACCATAAGAAACTTTTCTTACTGTAAAATTAGACCGGCTATTACCACGGCGCTTGCGGATGACAACTCCTTCAAATGCCTGAATTCTCTGCTTCTGACCTTCAATAATGCGCACATGCACTTTTACCGTATCACCCGCTTTGAAGCCGGGAATATCACTTCTCATCTGCTCTTTTTCAATCATTTCAATAACATTCATCTTATATTTCCTCCTGCAATGCCCGCAATATTTATATTATAATTTAAATTTTTACAACCCTGTCCATAATAATAGCCACCGCTGATCGCACAGCAAGATGATTGTAATCTCCAGCACCTTTTATTGCTTCCAGCCGGTAGTCAGCTCTTTGAATAACTTCATCAGCAATTCCAGATCCTGTACCAAAAATTAAAAGATAAGGCAAATTATTACTTTTCAGCATTTTACGCAATGAAGTAAATGTTAAATACCCCTCGTTAAAATTGGCGCTGGTTACAATTGTCTTGGGCACATGCCCACTCTGCGTTTCAATTTCCGTTGTTACTTCATCAAGACTTTCTTTGAGCGAAACCAGTTCAAACGCGTCTTTACGTGACTTATTGTAAGTTGCGCCATAACCTTTCCGCCAATGATCGATTATTTCTTGAGCCAAATCCCGCTGTGCAGATATGGGGTTGATTACATAAAAACCACGCAGTCCGTATGTTTTGGCCAACCTGGCAATATCGTGAATATCCATATTGGCAATGGCTGTGGTCACAACCTTTCCTTCTTTATTGTAAACCGGATAATGTAAAAGAGCTATGTGAAGCATAGTCGCTTTTTCTTCTAATTCGAATTCCGATTAAAAAAAGTTGCTTTCATTACCTCAAACACTTCTCAAAATCAAGACTTTATATGTCTTCAATCTTAATTTTCTCCAGGTTTTTTTTCTCTTGAGGAGAAAGATTTATCTTTGCCAGTAAATCCGGCCTGCGCTTATATGTTCTCTGGAGAGATTCATTTTTGCGCCATAGTTCAATTTCCGCATGATTTCCGGAAACCAGGACATCCGGCACCTTCCAGCCTTTATATTCCGCAGGTCGAGTATATTGAGGATACTCTAATAACCCGCGAGAAAAAGATTCGCTGACTGTTGATTCTTCATTGCCCAATACACCTGGAACAAGTCTGGAGACAGCATCAATCAAGACTAATGCAGAAAGCTCTCCTCCGGTTAAGATATAATCGCCGATGGATATTTCCCGATCGGCTAAATGTTTTCTTATTCTTTCGTCAACACCTTCATAACGGCCGCAAATAATGACTACTTGTTTTTTCCCGGCCAACTCTGCGGCAATTTTTTGATTAAAAGTTTCTCCCTGTGGCGTCATCAATACGACCAGTGAATCATCCGTGGAACTTTTAACAGCGGCCAGTGCCTTTTCCACCGGTTCAACTTTCATCACCATGCCGCAGCCGCCACCATATGGGGCATCATCAGTCATTTTATGCTTATCCTCAGCCCAATTACGGATATCATGCAAGTTGATGCTTAAAAGACCTTTTTCCTGGGCTTTCTTTAACAGGCTAAAACTGAGGGGGGATATCAGCATTTCAGGGAAAATGGAAAGGACGTCAAATCTGATCACCTTTTTAAAGTCCTTCCATTAGTTTTACGTTCATAACTCTTCGATCAATATCTATTGATTTGATTACATCTGCAATTGCCGGAAGAAGTATCTCTCTTTCCCCTCCTTTGCAGACATAAACATCATTGCTGCCTGTGGGAAATACCGATTCAATCTGGCCGAGAAGTTTTCCCTCCTCACTATAGACATCAAGACCGATGATATCTTTCCAGTAATATTCTCCCTCCGGCAGTTCTTTAAGCATATTTCCCGGTATTACTATCTTGCACCCGACAAACGTTTTCGCCAAATCCACATCGTCAATAGCGTCTAGTTCGATAAACAGAAATTTTCCGGAAATGTCTATTTTTCTAAGATTATAAAGTTTTTTTTGCTCTGAATTATCCTGAATATAAACAAACTCAAGTTCGGCAGAGATATCCTGAGTATCCACAAAGGACAGCACTTTCATGCAGCCGCGGAGACCGCGCGTTTTTACGATCTCCCCGATTGTAA
>PLNU01000010.1:3425-4355 GCA_003142835.1 Syntrophaceae bacterium | reverse complement strand
ACCTGTCCATTTACAGCAAAATAAGCGAAAAACTAGAGCAACAACTGTGGAAGAATAATCAAAAAAATAAATGGTCTGTTTGTGATCTATGTTCCGATTGGCTGTTATCTCAGGATAAAGATTTTATATATTACATCAATAATGTCACATTTGATAAAAAACTTTTCACCGCCATTCGCCTTGGTCAGTTATCCGCGCAGCAAGTCTTCGCAATCACCAACATGGAACAACGCCGGGTTGCCTACGAAAAAATGGATAAGGTGAAAATGGCGGAACTTCCTGATCTGAAAGTTCTCGATGANNGAAACGAAGCAAAATAATTGTGCTGCGGCAAAGTCGAAATCGTTTGGGTTAGAAAATATTGAGTTTACGGAAGAATGGTAAAAACCAACATATTTTATAACTGAAATTATAACAAGGGGGCAACATGAACAATCTTAAAATTGGAGAAAAAACGTTGAAGGCCGGAGGGGATATTATAACCAGCGCCATGCTTACGCACATCGAAAAGATTAACCGGGCTTATCTGAACGCCGGCGAAAAGGACTTTAAAATAAGTCTTGGCCTGACTATCAATCCCGGACCGGCAGCAGGGAATCATAAATTGAAAGCCGACATTTCTTTCAATCTGGAGAAAATATCAGATACCTTCTCTATTTCCGTTGATGAAATTCAAACAAGCCTGTTTGAAGAAAAAGAAAAGACATATCCCTGCTATCTTTGGGAGGAGGGCGGAGAGGTCTTCGAGAAAGTATGTAGGAAATGTGATCACCGCCTCGATGTAATATTTGTTGATGGTGAGAATTTGCCGAGGATAATACCAAAAGATGAAGACGTGCCGACTCCTGATCCCGAAAAAGGTCAGATGATCCAATACCAGTCATGCCCTGCATGGGCGGATAGGGATTATAAGCTGTGGATGGATGCCAT
>PLNU01000010.1:0-3310 GCA_003142835.1 Syntrophaceae bacterium | reverse complement strand
ATATCAAAAGGCCGTTATTGGGACGAAGGGGTGCAGTTGATTGATGGGTGTACGCCATGTTCCCCAGGGTGTGATCATTGTTGGAGTGCAGCAATAGGAAGTAGATTTTGTAAATGTGATTCTGATGGCAATCCTTTCTTTGTTGAAAATGGAAGGTTTACCGGAGATATAAAAGTATGGCCCGACCGCCTTAAACGCTTCAACACGCGCAAGCCGAAAGTCTTTTCCCTGTGGAACGATTTATTTCANNCTCACCGTCTGCAATCAGCAGGAAGCCGACGAAAAAATTCCTATATTCCTTCAAGTGCCGGGAAAAAAGTTTTTAAGCATTGAGCCGATGTTGGGCGCGATGGATATTAACAATTTGCCGTCTGCAAGCGGATATGGCCGACATCTTGATGCGCTCGATGGAGGATGTGTAGGGGCAGATATTCCTGGATCAATCGGCTCCGTTATCCTTGGCGGCGAAACCGGCGCCGGAGCAAGGCCGCTACATCCTGACTGGGTGCGTTCTATTCGCAACCAATGCCAAAGCGCCGGCGTAAACTTCTTTTTTAAACAATGGGGTGAATGGTATCCGGACAAAAAAATCATTACACGCAATAAACAAGAAATGATTTTTGGTAATACGGTTGTTCATCGGGTTGGTAGAAACAATGCCGGTCGTTTGCTTGATGGCCGTGAACACAACGATCTTCCCTGGGTGACGAAATGAAAACCATACACGTCGTCTTCATGAGAGACGATCAACCAGTCTTCGATAAATCGCTTCAAGACTTCTTAAAAGAGTGCGTTCCGGGCAGTATCATTCAGTTATTAACTCCGGATGAATATTTAGGACTGCAACAAATACGCTGGTGGAAAGGGGTGCTGCTCCCAAAGCTTGCTGAAAATGGTGATTCAGTTGGATGGTGGGAAACAACGCTTAAATTGGCTGTAATGCCGGATGAATTTGTTCCCTATTATATTCCAATCGGCAAGCAGGTTTTCCCGATAATTCCGTCAATTACGATATTAGGAAAAAAGAAAATGAATCAGATGATTGAGGGTGCGGTTGCTAAATGCCATGAGTACGGCCTTTTATGGGTAACGCTTCCGGATAAAGAATTGAGGAGTTAAGTATGAAAGCGATAGATTTAACAGGTCAGAGATTTGGGAAACTGTTGGTGGAGCGATGCGCTGGAAGTACTATAACTGGTCAAAGATTGTGGATTTGTAAATGCGACTGCGGAGGGAAAACCACCGCAACGTCAAGCATATTGAACAGCGGGCATAAACTCTCTTGTGGCTGTGCTTCTTTTTTTGATCTGACTGGCAAAAAATTCGGAATGCTATCTGTTATTAAGATTTATCCGCATAGACGAAAAGGGAAAGTATTATGGATATGCCATTGCGACTGCGGGAAAGAAACAATTAGTGGATCTGCAAATTTACGCCGAGGAGTGTCCGCTTCTTGTGGTTGTGTTCGTATAAAACATCACGGGAAAAATACTTCACTTTACCGGACATGGGGTGGAATGAAAACGCGATGCCATAACCCTAAAACACCTTGCTGGAAGAGGTACGGTGGACGTGGGATTAAGATATGTGACGAGTGGATAAATGATTTTTCCGCTTTTAGAGCGTGGGCATTAGTTAACGGGTATAAGCCGGGATTAACTATCGACCGGAAAGATAATGATGGAAACTACTCACCAGATAATTGTCAATGGCTTACTCTATCTGAAAATTCAAAGAAAGTGAGAATGGATGAGCGCATTAAGAAAACATCAATCTGAAATGATCGCCATAATTGACGGAATTATTGCGGGTTCGGGGATAAAGGATATTATTATAAAAGCTACCCCTGGCGCGGGGAAGTCATCTCTTCCGCTTATTGCTGGTAAATTAATCACGGCTGGACTTGCGGATGCGATTTGTTGGATATGCCCACGAATGTCTTTGCAGGACCAGGCGGAGAGAAATTTCATTGACCCTTTTTTCAGGGAGTTATTAAAGCATCGCCTGCTTATCCGGGCATCGACGAATGAAAACGATCCATGCCGGGGCATGAATGGCTTTGTCACGACCTATCAGGCAATCGGAGTCGATAAAGATCAAACCGTTTTAACCGATTTTCGGAGAAAACGTTATATCCTTGTGCTCGATGAATATCACCACGCCGAAGCGGAAGACGGATCGTGGACAAAAGCGCTCTTGCCCTTATATGAAAAGGCCGTATACCGCGTTTTAATGTCCGGGACTCTTAGCCGTGGTGACGGGAAAAAACTTGCCTTTACTCCCTATGTCGAAACGGCAGGTGGCAGCGTACCATCTTTAGAAGGTAACAAAGAAACCGCTATTATCGAATATACGAGAGCAGACGCCCTGGCGGAGCAAGCAATCCTCCCCTTAAGTTTTATGTTTGCTGAGGGGTCGGCGCAATGGAAACGGAAAAGCGGAAAGATTGTTGAATCGAAACTCTCAGAAGCCCAGGGCGAAAACGCCTGCCACGCTCTCTACACGGCACTTCATACTGAATATGCCACAGAGCTATTGACCTACGCGGTAAATCACTGGACAGCCCACAGAAACACGATAAACCGACATGCAAAACTGCTTGTCGTCGCTGCTAGTATTAAATATGCGAAGCAATATGTCACTTATCTAAAAAACGTGGGAGTAAATGCCCGGATCGCCACGAGTGATGATGGTCCCGATGCTATAAAGGCGATTAAAGCATATAAATCAAATAAAGTTGATATCCTCGTCAGTGTCAATATTTGCTACGAAGGTCTTGACGTTCCCGCGATTTCTCATATCGCCTGTTTAACAAACATCAGATCTTATGAATGGATATTACAGATGGCCGCGAGAGCTGTTCGGATTGATCCCAACGGCGGTCCGTATGAGAAACAATGCGCTTATGTTTTCGCTCCCAGCGATCAAATGTTTGTTGAAATAAAGTCTCAAATTGAAAAAGAACAAATACCTTTTATAGAAGACAAACGATCCAACTCGCGCAACGCGGGGACAGAGGATGGCGGTTTTCGTCTGGAACCGGCCCCAGGCGGAATTATACCGCTGTCCTCTGCTATGACCGGAAAACGCGAAATGCTCCTCGCTACGGGAATTCCCGCAGCGGAAAAGACAGCCTCAGAACAAGAAGAAGAACTCAGAAAAGATATTGATGATCATATAAAGGCTTACTGTCGCCAGAACAGATTTAAACCTCAAACAATTAATTACGAGGTCTTAATGGCCATGGGAAAGCGCCGGCAGGACATGACGATAAAGGAACTGAAAAACTGCCTTTCTCATGTCGAACAGA
>PLNU01000171.1 GCA_003142835.1 Syntrophaceae bacterium | reverse complement strand
GTAATCGATAAGTTTAACCGCGACACAATCCGTGAATTGTACCCGCAGCAAATGAGCTACGGTAAAATCGATGCGCGCATTCGCACATGGTATAATCCCAATCTGGACAGCCAATACTTCTTTGTGCCGGGCATTGTCGCCTTTTTAATCATGCTTATTTCCTTGCTTTTAACTTCCATAGCCATTATTCGGGAAAAGGAGGCAGGCACGATGGAGCAACTGGTCGTTACTCCACTGAAAGCTCCTGAATTTATTATCGGCAAAACCATTCCCTATATAATAATTTCTCTGGCGCAATTATCCGCGATAATTATCGTCGCTATTTACTGGTTTGAAATACCATTAAAAGGCAGTATTGTACTTTTATTTTTTGCCGCGTGTTTATTTTTACTGAGTACTCTGGGGGTAGGGCTTTTCATTTCCACCATTTCTACCACGCAGCAGCAGGCGATGATGAGTACCTTCTTTTTTATCATGCCTTTTTTTATGCTCAGCGGTTTTGTTTTCCCCATTGCCAATATGCCCACATTCGTCCAGTGGCTTACCTATCTCAATCCACTGCGCTATTTTTTGGTTATCATCCGCGGAATTTTCCTCAAGGGAGTAGGCCTTAACGTACTCTGGCCTCAATATCTCGCCCTGGCTATTTTAGGAACCATCGTCTTTTCCGGCGCAATCAGCCGCTTTAAAAAACGGCTGGATTAATGCCATTTTCTCATATATTATTAATGCATAACGCCATTTCTAAATCAAAGATGATATCGAGGCGGCAAGGAGGAGGCGACGATGCGTATGTGCGCCACGCTATAATGGCGTAGCTCACCGGTAAGGAAATGATCTTTTTTTATTGTGCCCCCTTTGGGGATGCACTCCCGGAAGTAATACGCTGAGGAAGCCGACGNNTGATTTAGAATTGGAATAACATTTCAGGAAGCTGATGATCCATGCTTAAAGTCATTACAGATCAACCGGCCATCAAAAAATATACTCGTCTGTTTGTCAAAAAATTTAAACCGTTTATCGACGAAGCAATAAAAGTAAAGCTGGGGCATCAGGGAGCAAGTTTTCCAGCAAAAGTTTTATGGTCAAGAAAGCTGGGCATTTGGTTATTTTCTCACACTATTAATGAAGTTCGTTACTGGAATGCCTTTGGCAAGGGTAAACCACAGGAGGCAAACATTCTTTCCATAACTGCCGAAATTAACTTCCCCTGGGAGGGAATTGACCGAAAAACCGGCGGCGCATTTGCCAAGGATGCTTGGGGAAATATCTTTGTGATTCATCGGGGGAAAATCGGCGGAGGGAAAAAGGGCGTAGGCAAATCTCTTTTTGAGCATAACTACCGTGGCGTCTGGTCTTTTATGGAAGATGGTGATTCTATAACCCAGATAGCTGTAATCGGCGCCCTCAATTCCAGCCGCTTTGCCATGCAGACTGCCTTATTTGTAAAAAAGATCGAAAAATTAAAATCAATTGCGACCAGCTCACCGCAAACAGAAATAAATTTTGCGGAAATAACTTTCCGGGAAGATTTAGTCGGTGCTATGCCTTCTCCCAATGTGCGTGAAATATTCACCGCCTGCGATTGTGATCTTGTAGTAACCAGTCTGGCTAATCTTCTTATGCGCTGGAAATTCAGAGTCGGCAACGATACCAACCATCAACTCTTCCTGATTGACCCCTCTAAAGGTAAAATTTCTCATGTTTTTGAAGTATTAGCCGATATTAAAGAAAAAAGCGTTATGGCGGCTGCGGCAAAATTGCTGCTGCATTGCGCGACCGATGAGGGAAGTTCTCTCCCCATACTGGTTCTGCCGGAAGATGGAATAAATGCCTACACGCAGGAACTGCAAAAGATAAATATTTCCGTTATCGGTTACCGTCTGGAGGGAGAACGGATTATTTTCCCCGACCTGGGGAAAATCAAGCTTGACCAAAATTCGTAGTTGTGAAAAAAAGTATATATCGTAATTTGCAGAGATTAGTTCACTGTCATTGACTTAAGCACTATGGCTCCCCTCTTTTCTAAAGGGGGGTTGGGGGGAGATTTTAAGGAGTGTCATAAAAATCCCTCTGTATCCCCCTGAAGGGCACAAGATAAAGGGGGACTTGAAAAAGAATAATCCATAAGTCAATGACATTGGCGGTTAGTTAGCATTATCTGTCTTTCATGATTCGTATTGAGGAAGGTATTACCATGATCAAGGAAAGAAGAAAATGCACAGGAGTGATGTACTGATGGACGACATGCTTACATTGGGGAGGCAAGTACTTGCCTTACAACCTTTCAGCGTACTGCTGGGAGCGGAGTTAACAGGCTTTTCCGAAGGCAGCGCCGAATTAAAAGTTCCAATCAAAGATACTCTCAAACAGCAACATGGATTTTTGCACGGCGGAGTAATCAGCTACGCCGCGGACAATGCGCTCACTTACGTGGGCGGCAGTGTTTTAGGTCCGGCCGTGGTCACATCAGAATTCAAAATCAACTATATGCGACCGGCAACGGGCGACTTCATTATTGCGCGGGCCACAGTCATTCACGCTGGGAAAAATCAAGCTGTATGCCGCTGTGATATTTATGCGGTCACTGGCACAGCGGAGAACCTCTGCGCAACAGCTCAGGGTACAATCACAAAAAATGGCCAAGCGCAGAAATAAACATCGGATAGAAAAAAATTTATTAATTGGCTGCTCTCGTCAAAAGTTGTCACCCCGGCGAAGGCCGGGGTCTTTTCTACTTTTTACGAGTTCATCATAATTAGCCGCCGCGGAAAATATTGACTTCATTCGTTATCGCAGGAGTTGTTCAAGGTCTGAATAAATTCTATAAGTGCTTTTTAAAGGAGGCATTATGGAAACACGACGAGACTTCATCAAGAAAAGTGCCATTGTGGGCGCTGCTCTGTGCCTCCCGCTTTCTCTGACGCGTGAAAGCCGGGCAGCTTATCCTGATTTAAAAACACGTAACCCGAAAAGGGCACTGGTTTTATGGTATAGTCAGACAGGCCAGACGCGCCGATATGCCAAGCTTATCGGTTGCACCCTTAAAGGGAAAGGCCTTACGGTAGATGCACGCGATATGCAGGAATTCGATAAAAACCTGCTGCCGAATTATGATCTCATCATCATCGGCACACCGGTATTTTATTATGATACCCCTACCAATGTCAGCGAGTGGCTGGAAACGATTCCTTCCATCAAGGGAACACCGGTTGCAGCTTTTGTTTCCTTTGGCGGCCCGGAAGGCAATCAGCATAACGCGTCAACGCATATTCTCAAACTTTTGACAGCCAAAGGCGGAGTCCCTGTGGGAAGGGATGCTTTTAGGAATATTGCTTCGTATCCAACGCCCAACTGGAACAATCCCAAGCAGATTTCCGGCCAGCATCTGCCCAATGCGGCAACGTTTGATCAGACTCGCCGCTTTACGACAGACACATTGGAGCGAATTACCCGCAATGAGACAATTCCTGTCAGTTATGAATTGGCGCTAAGAGAAGGTTTGCGGACGCTGCCTCTGGTCTGGCTGAACAAGAAGGCCATTAGCAAGCACACGGTTGATGCCGAAAAATGTATTGGTTGTCAAACCTGCGTGAGAAAATGCCCGACCAAGGCCATCAATCCCTCCAAACAAACGGTTGATAAGGAAAAGTGTCTGGCCTGCTTCGGCTGTCTGAATAACTGCCCTGCTGACGCGGTGGTGATGGAATATAGAGGCGAGCGTTTATACGGTTTCCCGGAATATCTGAAGCGAAATAAAATTACGATCATGGAACCGCCGGAATTGAACACGTGCAGCCTGTAAATATATAGAATCTACCTGAATAGCGAAAAGGTTAAATAGACGGGGAAGATATCCTGAAATCAATTACGGCATTTCCCTGATATTCAATAGTAACCAAATTGTGTTTTCGGGCATAGACAAAAAACTTGCCACCGCCATAGGCATAAAATGGAGCATTCTTTTCCGGTACCAGTTTCTTCCTTAAAAGAAACTTTTGAAACTCAGGCAAAATATGATTCATCTTTCCACTCCCGATGATGAAAATCATTCAACCTAACCATCATTTGCCAATAATCACTCATTATACACAAAAAAGCATTGACATTGTGTAGCCGCATGGCTACAATACGTTATGTTTGAGATTCGCAAGACTGAGACATACGCCAAGTGGCTTGACGGGCTGCGTGACATTCATGCCCGTGCGCGCGTACAGGTCAGGGTCGAGCGCCTTGCAGTAGGGAACCCGGGGGATGTTAGACCGATTGGGGAGGGCGTCTCCGAATTACGAATCGATTACGGCCCCGGTTACCGGGTGTATTTCACAATGCGCGGGAGCACAGTAATAATTTTGCTGGCCGGAGGCGATAAACGCACACAGGCCGCCGATATTAAAACTGCGTTACGCCTCGCGCGCAACCTATAGGAGTAAATGATGAAAAAGACAACGACCACGCGCTACGATGTCGCAGAGCATCTCCGAACCCCGAAGGAAATGGCAGCCTATCTGGAGGCTTGTCTTGAAGAGGCTAACGGTAATGCCGCGTTTATTGCAAAAGCACTGGGTGATATCGCCCGTGCCAAGGGCATGGCACAGGTTGCGCGTGACGCCGGTCTGTCTCGCGAAAGTCTTTATAAAGCACTCTCCGGCGAGCGTAGTCCCGGTTTCGACACCATCCTAAAGGTCATAGATGCACTAGGTTTGAAGTTGCATGCTGAAGCGCATCATGGCTAATTCTGCGGCCTTACCAATCGTTCAACACCGGCTCAACTCCGCATTAACCATTATAAAATTAACAAACCATGATCGATCGTGGTTGTGATACCATTTCTAAATCAAAGATGATATCGAGGAGGCGACGCAGGTCCGCCGCGGCGGATTGAGGAAGCCGACGACGCTGCCAACAAAGATAGCGCTTGGATTTAGAATTGGTATAAATTCCAGATCAAGGCACACTAGTCAAGCCTTGAAGAAAGCTTAACTAATAATGCTTTGATAAATAACGATCCAGCCGATTTAAGCCCTCTTCAATGTTGGCCATGGAATTGGCATACGAAAAACGTAAAAACCCTTCCCCGCTGCTGCCAAAATCAATACCCGGAGTTACTCCTACTTTTACTTCTTCGATGATCCGGAAGGCTTCTTTATAGGAATCGGTGCAGAATCGCCGCGCGTCTGCAAATACATAAAACGCGCCGGTTGGCTCGACATGAATGGTGAAACCCATTGCGGACAGGCGCTTGAGCATATAGCGGCGGCGTTCATCATAGATCGTTCTCATTGCGGCAACATCATCTGCCGCCTTTGTCAGGGCCGCGATCCCCGCCCACTGAATAAAACCGTTGGCGGAAATCATGAAATTCTGATGAATGCGCTGCATCACAGAGGTGAACTCTTTGGGGAAGATGCAATATCCCAAGCGCCAGCCCGTCATGGCATACAATTTGGAAAAACCATTGATGACAAAGGCCTTGTCCGTAAATTCCAATATGGAATGCGCCTTTCCCTGATAGACCAAGCCGTGATAGATTTCATCGGAAATGATGTATTGCTTTTCAAACTGCGCTATATGACGCAATTGCTCCGGGCTCATGACGATTCCGGTGGGATTGGAAGGGGAGTTGATGATGATCCCTTTTGTTTTACTCGACAGGCTCTTTTCAATATCCCTCGGTCTGTATTGAAATCCCTCTTCCGGGAAAGTTTTAATCTCTTTTAGTTTGCCTCCCGCGGCATGAATAAAATTTTGATAGCAGGGATAGCGTGGATTAGAGATGATCACTTCATCGTCATGATCTAAAAGCGCGAGCATCACAAATAATAACGCCGGTGAGGTACCTGTGCTGACTAATATTTGATCCGGAATAATCGATACGCCATATTCATTAAAATAGAACCGGCAGATGGCTTCGCGCAGCTCGAGCAAGCCCAAGGCATGGGTATAGCGGGTTTTGTTGTTCTGCAGCGCCGCTATCGCCGCTTCAGTAATCACTTTGGGCGTGGGAAAATCAGGTTCACCTACCTCCAGATGGATAACATGCTCACCTTTGCGCTCCAGCTCCTCCGCTTTGGCCATTACATCCATCACAATGAAAGATGTAAACTCTGACGCCCTCTTTGATATCATTCAGACTCCGTATGTATTGCTATATGGATTGCGTTTCATCTTGCTGTGGTTAATCGTGATCATGATGTTCATGGCCATTTTCCGCAATACAGCACAATAGCTGGCCGTTATTACAAGTGCTGGATTCAAATTGTAAAGTCGGATGATCTATCTTGAATTTTTGAGAAAGAACTAACCGTACCTCTTGGGCCAGCTCATCAACCTTGACCAGCATTTGATCGGGAACAGTAATATGGACAGCCAGCGCAATACTCTCCGCTGCCGGATTCCAGACGTGCAGATCATGAATTTCTTTGATGCCGCCGATAGCCTCCAGCGTTTTTTGAATCTCCTGCAAGTCTATACCATTTGGTGTGGCGTTCATTAGAACAAGAATGCTGTTTTTTAACAATCCCCAGCCGCCATATAATATCATGGTCACAATGATCCAGGAAAACAGCGGATCAAGCCAGTACCATGGCCTGAATATCCACAAAATTCCCAGTGCCACAACGCCCAAAGACGTAAAGGCATCGGTCAGCATATGCAAGAAAGCGCTCTTCATGTTTAAATTTACTTTGGAGCCGGCATGCAACATCAGGGCGGAAATCATATTGCCAACAAAGCCCAGCAACGCGATCCAGATAACTAATTGTCCTGCTATGGGCTGAGGTTGGCTAAACCTGTGCCACGCCTCTATAGCAATATAGAAACCGGCTCCATACAAAAAGGCCACGCTGATTACGGTTGCCAATACTTCAACACGTTTAAAACCGAACGTATTCTTTTGAGTCGGGCCGCGTTTGCCGATAATCAGCGCGGCATAGTTGATGACGAGAGAAATGAAGTCGCTCAAATTATGGAGAGCATCACTGATAAGCGCCATACTGCCCGCGACAATACCGCCGTAAATCTGCACGATAGGTATAATCAGATTCATGACCATGGAAACAACTAATCGTTTGCCCCACGATGCTTCGGCATTATTATGATTTTGATGCTGATGAACTGACAATATTCCTCTTTATTAATTTCATTATTGTTTATTACAGTAGCACATTACAGTCTTTTTGAAAATCTTGTTTTTTGAATAAATGTTAATTACTGTCAAAAAACAAAACTGATGGTAATTCCACCGTAAAGAAAATCGCTATCCTTATCGGATGGATTAGCCACTCCCTGTAAACCCCTTCCTTTCATTTCATACTTGGCATCATCACTAAGAGGGAAAACATAAGAAGCCGTTGGTGTAATGGTCAATGATTTGGTCACGGCCACTGGCAAGGAAATGGTAATGGTTCCGTCATGAAAATTATTGAACTTATCAGTAGTGGGCAGCGCGTCACTGTCATATTTCGGGTAAGTTCCCCCATCTTCGCTTTTCAGGTAACTTGCTTGCGCGGCCAATTTTAAGCCAATCGTTTTATTTAACTCAAAGGTGTGGGAAATTCCCAGCAAAATATACCACTGATGGTAATGATCAATTTCCTTGTAAACGGTCAAAGCCGGAGCCAGTAAAGTGTCCAGAGCCACTGTAAAAAATACTTCCTGCGCATCAAGCGGGTCTGGAGCTCCTGAATACGGAGCAGCCAATGCATAGTAAATATAACCGGCACCAGCCTGCACAATTCCAAATTTTCTAGAGTAAGACAAAGTGATATCCGCTTCTGTAAAATTGCTCGCATATCTGGCATCGCCTGCCGAATAAGGTCTTGTATCGAGATTCCCCCAGACATTGGCTGTAAATCCTTTATAACTCAATGTCACCGATGGCTGCACAACAACACTGTGGCGGGTGAGTTCCTGCCCGCGCCAGATATAAGCGCTCATAACACTTAAATCCGCCCCTCCCGTAACTTTTTCCTCCTCTTGCTTTTGTTCCTGCTTTTGCTCGTCGGCAAAACAAATAAACGGCGCCGACACTATCAGCATAAGCAACACCGCAAAAACAGATAACAATCTCTTCATATTTTCTTTCATAACTTAGCCTCCTGGTCTTAAACTAATTTGATGATACAGCAGAACAAAAGGCACGCCGACTTATGCCATAAGCAGCAAATAGTGTTCAATATCCTGAAATAATTATCTTATTTTATAGTTTTTCGCTCCATCTGGCCGGGAGATGCACACACATATTTGCACAATTCCCGAAATGATGAACATATTTGGTTAAATTAATTATTTTTATTATTTCTTATTGACAAAATGCTCTCGAAAAATTAAAATACAGAAAAATTAGGTATTTATTAATGAGACTTAATTTTTGCAAGCTGAAGCAAAACAAAAATTATTAGTCGAATTTATCCCGAGGGATTGGCGCTGTGAACACGACAATCAATACACAGATGATAATTAGCAACATTATAATTAGTTTCCCCATAGGAGGCCTGGTCGTGGAATAGCTGCAAATCGCCATAAACTAGATTCTAATCCGCTGCCAGGCAAGCCCGGCAGTGGATTTTTTTTGAAAGAGAGGACAAAATGACAAAAAATCATATTTTGATTTACGATACAACACTGAGGGACGGCACACAAGGCGAGCAAATAAATTTCTCCGCGGAAGAAAAACTGCGCATTGCGCAACGCTTTGATGAAGCCCACTTCCAGTACATCGAAGGCGGTTGGCCCGGTTCCAATCCTAAAGATATGCGCTTTTTCGAAATGGCCAAAACTGTTCAATTTAGGAATTCAAAATTAACGGCATTTGGCAGCACCCGCAAGCCTCATATTCGTGCCGAATCCTGTCCCAATTTGAAAGCGCTTGTTAAAGCCGGTACTCCTGCTGTGACTATATTTGGAAAATCATGGGATCTTCATGTGACCGAAATTCTTAAAATTGATCTGGAAGAAAACCTGTCCATGATCAGTGAATCCATTGAATATCTGAAATCCCTGGGCAAAGAAGTACTTTTTGATGCCGAACATTTCTTTGATGGTTATAAAAACAATCCCCGNNCCCATGAAATCAGCGCTATTTTAAAGAAAATTTCTGATTCCATTCCTTTGAATATCAGCGGTATCCATGTGCATAATGATTGCGGACTTGCTGTAGCCAATTCCATCGCCGCCGTACAGGAAGGAATCAAAATGGTGCAGGGCACGATTAATGGGTATGGAGAAAGATGCGGCAATGCCGACTTAATTCCTATAATTGCCAATCTGCAGTTGAAAATGAATAAATATTGTTTACCGGAAGAATCTATCCGGCAACTTACCAATCTTTCTTTTTATATAAGCGATATCGCTAACATTCTGCCGCTGAATTCACGGCCATTTGTCGGACGCAGCGCCTTCGCCCATAAAGGCGGCGTGCACGTCAGCGCGGTGATCAAAAATTCAGTGGCCTACGAACATATAAAGCCGGAAATTGTCGGCAACCATCGCCGCGTCCTGGTCTCCGATATGGCCGGCCGCAGCAATGTTGAATACAAAGCTAAAGAACTGGGCATTGATCTGGCTAAGAACAGTTCTCTTAGTAAAAAAATTGTGCATGAAGTCAAACTTATGGAAGACAGGGGCTTTCAGTTTGACGCCGCCGATGGATCTCTTTCCGTGTTGATTAAAAAAGCAATCGGAGAATTTGTTGATCCGTTTACACTGGAGTGTTTTAGTGTTGTCACTTCCCGCACAGAGAATAACCCTTGCCTTTCTCAGGCGACAATTAAAATATCAGTTGCCGGTGAAGAAGAATTAACTGCCGCTGAAGGAAACGGTCCGGTTAACGCCCTGGATCACGCGCTGCGCAAGGCACTGACAAAATTTTATCCGCAGATTAAAGAAATGCACCTTGTTGATTTCAAAGTGCGCACACTGGAAGGTTCGGAAGGAACAGCCGCGGGAGTAAGAGTGCTTCTTGATTCCACGGATGGCCAGGAAGTCTGGAGCACCATCGGCGTTTCCGAAAATATTATTGAAGCCAGCTGGCAGGCTCTTGTTGATAGTATCGAATATAAACTCAGCAAAGACAAGGCCAACAAAAAACCTGCGGCGCGATAATTATTAGTCTGCAATTAGGCTAAGCTCCCATTGCAAAATCGCTTAATTACTGATATATGTCAGTCGTTGCATATAGCAACAACTAATACCATTTTGCTTTCAAAGGATAACGACGCTGCCAACAAAGTTAGCCAAAGNNAAGAAAGCGAATTGGTATAATCGGGAGTCAGGCCTTGCTGTCTATCAACAGCCAGAACCCGCAAATGCGCTTAATTAAACAAGCTGTTGATGTGTTGCGCGGGGGCGGGGTAATAATTTATCCAACCGATACGGTTTATGGATTAGGGTGTGATTTGTCCAATAAAAAAGGCATCGAAAGAATTTACGAACTAAAAAGAAGGAACAAGAAACAACCATTGAGCTTTGTTTGCTCGGATTTGAAACATATCAGCCAATACGCCAAAGTCACAGATTACGCCTACAGGACAATGAAAAGACTTTTGCCGGGACCGTACACTTTTATCCTGGAAGCGTCCCGTCTGGTGCCGAAAATAATCTTACCAAAAAGGACGACAACGGGAATTCGTGTACCGGATAACCAGATTTGTCTTGCTCTGATAAGAGAACTGGGACAGCCGATAATCAGCACCAGCGTCAAATCAGCGGACGGCGAAGATCTGGGCGATCCTTATACAATAGGAGAGAATTTTGGTCGTATTGTTAACCTGATTATAGACGGCGGCGTTATCATCCCGGAGCCGTCGAGCGTCATCAGTCTTGTTGATGACAATATTGAAGTACTAAGAATTGGTAAAGGCGATGTAAGCGCCTTTCTATAAATACAAAAGGCCGTAATGCATATTTTATGGATAGACGCAAAAATACCTATTCGCACACATAAGTGCAAAAATGCCAGCGGCCAAAAAGGACATTTATGAAACACACTATGCTAATCAACGCTGTTCATAAAGAACAGATGCGCATGGCAACCGTTGATGAAAAAGGCAAGCTCATTGAATTTAACATCCAGATGTCGGTTAAAGAACCCATTACCGGCAATATTTACAAAGGCAAGGTGCTTAAGGTTGAACGCGGCCTGCAGGCGGCCTTTGTCGATTATGGAGGAGGAAAAGATGGCTTTCTGCCACTTCGGGATGTCAGCCCGGAACACTTAACCGACCCGGAAAACGGCCAGACCGGCGGCAGACCTGTGCTCAAAGCCGGTCAGGAAATCATCGTTCAGGCTGTAAGAGAAGCAAGCGGCAACAAAGGCGCGCTTTTAACAGGCCATATTTCTCTTCCCGGCAGATATCTGGTTTTGCTTCCCAACAAACCAGGCAGCGGAATCTCCCGCAAAATCGAAGATGAAGAAGACCGGCAGAAAATAAAAAATCTCATGGGCCAGATTAAAATCCCGGAAGACATGGGATTTATCGTACGGACTGCCGGATTCAATCGAACGAAACAGGAAATCCACCGCGATTACCAGTTACTAATGCGCCTTTGGAAAGAAATAGACAAAAAAGCTAATGCCAGCAATGCGCCTCTTTTGATTTATCATGAAACAGACTTCGGCGTACGCAGTCTGCGCGATTACCTGACTCCGGAAGTTGAAGAAATTCTGGTCGATGATATTGAAACCTTCCGTAAAATGCGCGCTTATTTGAAAGCGGGAATGCCCCGTCATCTCAAAATAATCAATCACTATAAAGAAAACATTCCTCTTTTTGACCGCTTCCAGCTGGAAGAACAAATACGCGTTATCTATCAGGAACGGGTGGACCTCAGATCCGGCGGATATATTATTATCAATCCAACGGAAGCAATGATCACCATAGACGTGAATTCCGGACGCGGTTCCAAAAGAACAATCGAGGAAACCGCCTTCAAGACTAATATCGATGCCAGTGAAGAAATTGCCCGGCAATTGCGTTTGCGTGATCTGGGCGGGCTTATCGTTATTGATTTTATTGATATGATGGACAAAAAGCATATCGCGGAAGTCGAAAAAGCCTTTAAAAAGGCTCTCACCATTGATAGAGCAAGAATACAGCTTTCACGCATTTCTAAATTCGGGATGCTCGAATTATCGCGGCAGAAAAAACAATCGACCATTCAGGAAATCAGTTATACTACCTGCCCTTACTGTAAAGGCAGTGGGCTGCGGCCATCTCTGGAATATGCGTCTCTGGGAGCATTTCGGAAAATCGAAACGGAAGTGGTCAAAGGCATTTATTCTGAATTAAGAATAATTCTGCCACATGAAATTGCCAGCTACATTCTCAATAATAAAAGAAGTGAACTTTTAAAACTAGAATCGACATTGGATCTGATCATACATATTTCCGGCAGCACCGAGATGCCCTGGGATAAACTGGAAATACATAATACCATCAAAGAAATCAGGGAACAAGTTTCGGATCAACCCGCGCCTCCGGAGGAAACTCCGCACACAACCGCGGAAAGTACTCCGCCGGTTAGTGAAGGAAATGCTTCGGCAGCTTCGGGAGATGCGCCGAAAAAGAAGAGCCGCCGGAGAAACCGCGGCCGGAGAAGAAAACCACTGGAAACAAAGCCGGAGAACACTTTGCCTGATTTTATGCCACCGGTACCTGCGCCGGAAATTGAAGTTAAACGCGATAGTGTCATGCCCGAAAGCACCCCACTTATGGTATCAATGCCTTTGATTGCTGAATCTGCGGGGCAAGATCAGTCGGTGCAGAAGGCTCCCCTGCTCATTCAGCCGGTCGAACCTACCGAAGTTGCTATGGTTCCACCAAAGCAAGATCCGGTCACTAGCGTTATCGAAGCAGAAAAAAAGGATGATAATTTATAGAGGGTATTTTTGGTAGAAAGGCTTTATTTTAAAATTATTATTTACCACCAGCCAGTTCTTTAGACCTCTTCGTTGCCGCTTCAACTGCGGAAATAATTGTTGCCCGGATTTTTCCTTCTTCCAGCGCCTTGAGTCCGGCAACGGTAGTGCCTCCGGGCGATGTTACCATCTCCCTCAATTGTGCCGGTTGTTTATCACTATGGAGGCAGAGGAGGGCAGATCCTAACATGGTTTGCATTGCAAGTTTTGCCGCCAAATTTCGCGGCAAACCCATTTGTTCTCCAGCATCGATGAGCGCCTCAATGATCAAAAAACAATAAGCTGGACCGCTGCCACTCAGTCCGGTTACCGCATCCATGAGCGCTTCTTCAACTTCAACGCTAATCCCCACGGCATTAAAAATAATGTGCGCCAATTTAACATCGCTTTTTTTAGCGCAGCTTCCTTTGGCCACTGCCGCCGCTCCTTCGCCGATAAGCGCCGGTGTGTTGGGCATTACTCTTAAAACCCGGACACCTTGAGCCAGGTATGATTCAATAAAACCGGTCGTGATTCCCGCGGCTATGGAAATTATAATTTTGGTTTTATCAATAGCGGAACTTATTTCCTTGAGCGTTGACGACATGTTCTGCGGTTTAACCGCAACGATAATTATGTCCGCGTTTTTTACGGCTTTTTCATTATTATGAGAAACTTTTAACTTCATCGACGAGCGGAGGAAATCCAGTCTTGCGGCATCAATGTCGGTAACGGTAATATCCTTGCTGGAAATAATTTTATGAGCAATCAAACCCTGAGCAATTATACTGCCCATTTTCCCGCCACCAATGATCACTATTTTCTTTCCCTTAAACATTTTCGCGCCTGCCTTTCAATTTATTCATGCACTTTTTTCCTTTATTCTGTCAACATAAATCGGTTATCTTGGATCATTCTTTCATTGCATAATTTTTTGTTTTTGTGATATTTGTTTGCCATGGAAGTAATTTAATATGCTTAAATATTTTAATGTTGAATCTTCGAAAATCGCCTGTTGGGTCAATAGCAGTAATTTTGGAGCGCACGAACAAAGCTTGATTTTCATCCATGGTTCCGGCGGCGACCACAGCGCCTGGTCACATCAATATGCCCGACTCCATAAGTATTATAATATATTGGCTATTGATCTTCCGGGGCACGGCCGCTCTAAAGGCAGTGGTGAAAGCGATGTGGGAAACTATTGCCTTTGGGTAAGGAAACTACTGGATATTTTACATCTAAAAAATCCCATTCTAGTCGGCCACTCCCTGGGTGCTGCCATCACTCTGCAATTCGCGTTGAATTATCCGCAAAAGATTGAAGGAATTGTTGCGGTTGGCGGCGGGATGAAAATGCCGGTTAATCCTTCCCTCTTGGAATTTTTAAAAACAAATCCGGCTGAAGCAATTGAGTTAATTTGCAAATTTTCTCTGGCTAAAGAAAATCGCGAAAAGTTTATGGCACCCTTAATTAAGAACCTGACACATGCACGAATAGATGTTTTACACGGTGATCTCTCGGCGTGCGATAAGTTCGACTTAACGCAAGAATTAAGTAAAATTTCTTTAAAGGCGCTGGTTATCTGCGGGGCGGAAGATAAAATGACGCCGCCTGATTTTTCCAGCCAAATAACCGAAAGTATAAGCGGGGCAAAACTTTGCCTGATAGAAGGCGCGGGTCATATGGTGATGATGGAAAGGCCAAAAGAGTTTAATGAAGCTTTAAATAAATTTGCCTTGTCCATTTCCAAGCCCGTCTAAACGGGGATACATGAGGTGTTTTTATGTTTGTTTTAAGTAATTTCGTCGTTGCTTTGGCCAGGATCGTCGACATCGCCTTAACGCTTTACATGTGGATTATAATTTTCCGCGCCGTAATATCATGGGTAAATGCAGACCCACATAATAAAATCGTAATCTTTCTATATAGAGCTACGGAGCCGGTGCTTCGTCCGGTACGCCGCATAATTCCTTTACGTAATGTCGGAATTGATCTTTCTCCTATTATTGTTATCCTGGTAATTTTATTTTTACAATATTTCTTGGTGGAAACGATAATTCAATTAGCCCGTACTTTATAATGTCGTCTAGGAAGGTTCTTTTTGGCAGGCATATTTCAGATAAAAGAATTTAAAAATGGCTTAACTTTTCAAGTTCAAGTTGTTCCGCACGCTTCCCACACTCAACTTGTGGGAGTGCAGGAAGGGCTGTTAAAGATCAAAGTTACGGCATTGCCTATGGAAGGTGCGGCCAATGAGGCTTGCATCAAACTATTAGCTAAATCATTTGCTTTAAGAAAAAGCCAGATGGAAATATTTGCCGGTGCGAAATCACGAAAAAAAACCGTCTTGGTGAAAGACATCAGTCGGGCAGAATTGGAAATGAAGATAAACAATGTTTTGAAATAGAGAGTTCTTGTGAATCATCCAAATATTTCAATGATCCACCCGAAATATTTAATAATACCATTTCGATTTCAAAGGATAACGAGGCGGCAAGGAGGAGGCTCCGCAGGTCCGCCGCGGCGGATTGAGGAAGCCGCCGCCGACGCCAACAAAGTTAGCCAAAGAAAGCGAATTGGTATAAAACATAAAAGGAGAAGCCGAGGTTTGATTACATGATGACCAAAGAGCAAATCAAGATCAGGGATGAGGTACGTGACCTTGTCAAATGGGTGCCGCGGCAGATGATTCTGGATATGGATACGGATAAAATCAAATTCCCGAAGGAGTTTTTGCAGGAAGCCGCCAGACGGAATCTGTTGGGGTGTCGCTATCCGAAAAAATGGGGGGGCCGTGAAATGGATTGGGTGACCACCTGCATGATAATGGAAGAGGTGGGAACGCTGGGTTATGAATTTGCCTGTGTCTTTGGCGTGGGAGCCGAATTGGTCTGCGACGCGATTATGCTTCATGGTACTGATAAGCAAAAAGAAAAATACGTGAAGCCGCTGCTGAAAGGTGAACTTTTTGCGGCGGAATGCCTTACCGAACCGCGTGGTGGTTCGGATTTTTTTGGAGCTACAACCAAAGCTGAAGATAAGGGCGATTATTATCTATTAAATGGTCAGAAGCGCTTTATTGTCGGGGCCGAAGGTGCGGACTTCTTCCTTGTTTATGCCAAAACCAATCCCGAAGCCAAACCACAAGAAGCCATCACTTGCTTTGTTGTCGATCGCGCCGAAGGTGTGGAAGTTAAATATCTATACGGCCTCATGGGTTGCCGCTGCGGCGGAACCGGCCGCCTGATCTTCCGCGACGTGAAAGTTCCCAAGGAAAATGTGGTGGAAAAGATTCAGGGTGCCTATGCCGTTTTCAATACAATGATGATACCGGAGCGCCTGGGAACGGCTGCCATGACCATCGGCGCTGCCCGTCCGGCTCTCGATATCGCCACAAACTATACGGCGAAACGCAAAGCATTCGGCCAGACGATTAATCAGTTTGAAGGCGTAAGTTTTCAAATTGCCGAAGCTGTAATGCTGCTGGATGCCGCGCGGGCCATGGCCTATGTTACCGCCCGTGCGGTAGAAGCAGGCGTGGATATGAACCGGGTCAGGCGAATGGTTTCGCAGAGCAAAAAATTTATCACCGAATCATGTCAAAAGGTAGTCCATAATTCCATGCAGGTAATGGGCGGCATTGGCTATACCAATGTTTTTCCCGTTGAGCGCATCTACCGCGATGTACGTCTGGCTTCAATCTGGACAGGCACAAGTGAAGTTATGTCCATGATCACTGCTCATGAATGGTACCGTGAATATTTTGCACAAAAAGCAAAGCTAAAGACCCGCGACTATGAGCTCGATGCTCAGGAAGCTTACGACGAAGAAAAAATCTATGACGATGATGATATGTGGAAGAAAGGATGGTAAAGCTCAAATTCAGTTTGCAATGCCGGAATTTTTATAAGCATAAACTGTTTGACCAAATACATTCATTTTATTATATTTAAGAATATGAACATTTACATGGTGAATATGCTGATATTTTGTTATAAATTACTCAGAATTTGTTAGTGGATAGTTCAAACGGAGAAAAAATGCAAACACCTCAACTGAAAGCTGGCATCAGCCTCGATATAGAAAGAGGGCTTCTGAGTGAGGGAAAAATTTAACAAGTGATAAATAAAGAAATTTAACTCCTGCTGATGAGCAGGTGAAGTTTAATAAAATGTCTAAAGGGAGGATTAATTATGGCTAAGTCACAAGACGTAAAAAAAGACGCAAAGAAAAAACCGGTGAGATCGGCAAAAGAAAAGAAAGAAGCAAAGAAGTTGAAAAAAGCAACTAAAGCGGCGTTCTAAGACAGTCGGAAAAGCGCTCCATCGCCGATCTTCTATTGATCTGCTCTCAGCTTGGAGCGTTTTTATTAATGAGACTCAAATTTCAGGAACGAAGTGAACTGAAATTTATAAGTCGAATTATCCCGAAAGCGAAGCGTATCGGGATTGTATTTACAAAGAGCATCTGAGGCGGAGTTTTCATGAAGGTTAAATTTCTTGGAGCAGCAAGGGCCGTTACCGGTTCTTGTTTTGTTATTGAAACGGATAAGGCAAGGTTCGCTGTTGATTGTGGTATGCATCAAGGAACAGCTGAGACGGAAAAGCGCAACTGGGATATCAGTGTGTATGACCCGGAGCATATTGATTTTTTTCTGATTACCCACGCGCATATTGATCACTCGGGATTGCTGCCCCGCATGGTGCAGAATGGTTTTCGCGGCCCTATCTACGCAACAGAGCCCACAGGAGACCTGGTGAAAATATTGCTGCTCGATAGCGCTCATATTCAAGAGGTGGAGACCGGCTGGAAAATAAAAAAAATGCAGCGAAGCGGCGGCAGCACTGATGTTAAGACTCTTTATGCGGTAAAAGATGCCCAAGCCGTGGCTCCTTTAATTAAAACAAAAACTTACGACAGTATCTTTAGCCCCGGCAATGGAATAAAAGCAAATTTCCGGGATGCCGGCCATATTTTGGGTGCGGCCATACTGGAATTGTTTATCGAAGAAAATGGCACAACCACAAAGTTGGTTTTCTCGGGCGATATCGGCCGTCGCCATCAATTATTAATGGAAGATCCCAGCACAGTAAGCGAGGCGGACTTTCTTTTTATGGAATCAACTTATGGCAACCGCAACCATAAGGGCGAAGAGGACAGTTTAAATGAACTGGCCGAAGCGATCAATTATAGTTATAAAAACGGCGAGAAAATCATTATTCCAGCGTTTGCAGTAGAGCGGACTCAGGAAATTCTTTATTCATTGCATCTTTTATCTGTGGCGGGAAAGTTGCCTAAAGATCTGCCGATTTTTCTGGATAGTCCCTTGGCAATTCAGGCGACAGAAATATTCCGTCGCTACCGATCATACCTTGATGAAGAGACACAGGCCCTTTTGAAAAAGGGCGAAGATCCTTTAAATCTGCCACATCTGAAATTTTCTTCGACAACAGCACAATCCATGGAAATTAATGAACTGAAAGGCCCGGCGATAGTGATTTCCGCGAGCGGTATGGCTAATGCCGGCAGGATTAAACATCATCTGAAGCATAATTTATGGCGTCCGGGCGCTAGTGTTGTTTTTGTCGGTTTCCAGGCGGAGGGAACTCCCGGCCGCAGGATAGTGGATGGCGCGAAGACAATTCGTATTTTTGGGGAAGACATTAGCATAAAGGCCAAAGTGTTTACGATCAACGGTTTTTCCGCGCACGCGGGTCAGGATCAGTTGCTGGATTGGCTTACGCATTTTCAGAATAAAAAAATGCAGATATTTTTAGTTCACGGTGAAATTTCCGTACAGGAACACCTGGCTTCTTTAATCAGGGAAAGATTTGGTTTTGCTGTAACAATACCGGAATATCTGGAAGAAATAAATCTGCGATTGGGCGCTCCAATACAAGAATTTAAAAAACCGCAGGCGGCAGCGCCGAAAATCAACTGGGAATTGCTTTTAGGCGATCTGGGATCAAAAATATCCCGTCTCAGCGCCCAGCAGGAAAAGTTGAAGTCATTACCTGCAAGCAAGCAAATTGAAATCAAAAATTTGTTGCAAGAGGCCAATCAAAGGATTAATAACATTAAGTCCGACTCCTAGCAAGACAGAGCCTTATTCAAATTCTAAATAAAAGCGTTATCTTTGTTGGCAACGCAGCCCGGTGCATGAGACTGTGTCGTAATCATGCTTTGTCATTGCGACACACTCTCATTCGCCGTGTGATACTCCGGGAGACATCTTTTTTGATTCAGACTTCTCACATTCGTTCGAAGTGACAAAAGAGGTTGTCTCTAATCTTCGGCCTTCGCGCTTTCCCCTCGTATATTGAAAGTTAGC
>PLNU01000072.1 GCA_003142835.1 Syntrophaceae bacterium | reverse complement strand
ATTACGACACAGTCTCATTCGCCGGGGTACCCTGCCGGAATGACAAATGGGATAAGGCTTGCCGGTTGTTTGGTTTTTACAATTTACGCCTGACAACAAACGCCTGGGGTTTAGTCTATATTGTAAGAATCATTTCTGATATAATAGTTTTGTAATTGAGTACTGAATAAATATTTTAATGTCAATAATAAGCGGATTGATTCCGCGAAGGAGGTTACCATGGAATTAGCAACTGCAATCAAGGGAAGAAGAAGTATTCGTAAATTTAAATCGCAGGATGTGCCAAAAAGTAAAATTACGGAGATTTTGGAGGAGGCGCGATGGTCGCCATCATGGGGGAATACGCAACCCTGGGATTTATATGTATTGACGGGTAAAACTCTGGCAAAGTTTAAAGAAATGAATCTCCGGCAAACGCTGGCCGGTGCGGCGATCGCATCCGATGTGCCCATGCTGGAGAAATGGCCTGACGCCATGAAAGCAAGGTATGGAGAGCTGGGCAAAGTTGTTTTAAGTGTGCAGGGTATAAAAAGGGAAGATAAGGAAGCGCGTGATAAATACTATGTGAATATGGTTTCCATGTTTGACGCCCCATGTGTCATTCTTGCCTGCATTTCCCGGGATAATCTCGTCGAATACCAGATGTTGGACATCGGCCTCATCGCCCAAACGATCTGCTTGACTGCTCACGATAAAGGTCTCGGCACTTGTCTGCTGGCGGCGGCCGCGCGTTTCTCCGCCGAAATTAGAAAGATAGCGGCAATTCCTGATGATAAAAAAATTGTTGTGGGCATCGCTCTGGGTTATCCTGATCCATCATTTCCTCTCAATAATTTCGAGCGGGAGAGAGCGAAGCTGGATGAATTCGTCCATTGGATGGAATAGCCCAGAGATTCCAGGAATCCCCGAGAGAATATTTTTAAAAGGGAGGATTGTGATGAGCAGGTTTATCGACCTTTCAGTGGCAATTGAAAGCGGGCTGCCGAGCGACCCGCCAATGATGATACCAAAGATCACGTATGTAGACCATGCGCTTGGGGCGGAGAGCATGAAGGCATTTTATCCGGGACTAACCGCAGGCGACCTGCCGGGCGGGCTCGGCTGGGCGGTCGAGGTTTTGGAAGTCTCGACGCATGCAGGCACGCATATGGACGCGCCCTGGCACTTCCACCCCACACAGGATCAAGGGAAGCCGGCCCTGACCATTGATAAGTTCCCGCTGGAGTGGGGTGTGGGCAGCGGTGTGAAACTCGACTTTTCAGACTTTCCCGACGGGTACAACATCACGGTCGAGGACGTAAAAGCAAAACTCGATAAAATCGGTCATACACTCAGTCAAGGGGATGTATTTCTTGCGCAAAGCGGAGCGGCGCCTTACTGGGGCACACCCGAATACCTTGTGAAAGGCTGCGGGTTTGGCCGAGAGGCAACGCTCTGGATTCTTGGCTGCGGTGTGCATGTGGTCGGGACGGACGGCTGGAGCTGGGACAGGCCGCTGCCTTTCCAGGCTAAAGAATTTGCGAAGACAAAGGACGCCTCAATTATATGGGAAGGACATTTTGCAGGTATTGAAAAAGGTTATTTCCAGATTGAAAAGCTCACAAATTTAGACCTGCTGCCGTCAACGGGTTTCAAATTCTACTGCTTCCCGGTTAAAATAAAGGGGGCGAGTGCAGGGTGGATAAGGGCAGTAGCAGAGCTTGCGTAATTGGTGACGGTACCATTTAATCTTTTTTAATTTTCTGGATTCCGGTCTTACCCGGCATGCGAGACTGTTTCGTATGACTTCCGTTTAGCAGGTGGGTACTTTATCCACATCTGGATAGTCCAATCGGGTACTTTTTACCCGCTTTTAGTCGGGCGTGTATTCCATTGATTTCTTGTAAATTGTAAATATTAATAAATATTTTAATAATTTACGTTGTGGTTAAAAAGTTTTGGCACATCCATTGCTCTATAATTTGCATGAAATGAGAATAAAATGATAGCATAGGGAAAATAAAAGCAATGGGACGATAGACAATATCCCTTTAGGTGTTTATGATATACTTAAAGAAGAAGGAGAAAACGTATGAATATATTGAGTCGCAAGACAGAGAAATTTGAATTTATACAGAGATGTTGGACATCAGGAGCTGGCCGGCGGCTTTTGCTTTTCTTAACAGTATTTACTTTGGCGGGATGTTATCCCGCAGCAACCCGCACTCAGCAGCAACTCGCGCCCGAAGATGCAGGCCAGAACCGGGGCGCTGCCATTACACAGGTGTATTTTTATCCCAAATCGGGGCAGACAACTAAGCAGCAGTCCCGTGACCAC
Organism: Syntrophaceae bacterium; assembly: GCA_003142835.1. GTDB lineage: Bacteria > Desulfobacterota > Syntrophia > Syntrophales > Smithellaceae > FEN-1160. The sequence continues at coordinate 13,435 of PLNU01000072.1, read as the reverse complement.
TATGAATGTTACAACTGGGCGATGGATCAGACCGGTTTCGATCCGAGTGTATCATCTATCCCGCCTGAGCAGCGTGTCAGGGTGGTGCCCATGCCTCCACCTGGTCATGACACAGTGATTATGTCTATTGCCGGGGCGGTTTTGGGGGCATTGATTGCCGGACCGCGACACGCCGCGGGAGGCGCTTTGATCGGTGCCGCAAGCGGTGCTGCTGTTGGTGCTACGTCAGATATTTCCAGGCAGGAATCTGCCCGGCAGTTGGAGGAAGCATATGCCAATCGCCATCAGGCGCGTGATCTTCAATATGAAAGAAAAGCTCTCGATTTCAGGCGGGCGATGTCTGCCTGCTTGGAAGGCCGGGGGTATAGTGTGCAGTACTGAGCATTAATTCCAATTCTAAATCAAAGCGTTATCTTTGTTGGCAGCGTCGTCGGCTTCCTCAACGTATGTACAATATGCCTCGTCGCCTCCTCCTTGCCGCCTCGATATCATCTTTGATTTAGAAATGGTATAACAACATACACTTGAACTTATGGAGGTAATCACCATGTCATATCTATACAATGTGAATAAGGGCTTAGTGTCTGGTCTGATATTGGCAGTTTTGGGAATTATGATTTTAGGGTTTACGCAGATAGCTTTCGCACAAGAACGCGGTTCCGGTCATCAACAATACAGGGATGCGCGCTATCAGCATAACCATGACTATCCGGCCCGCGGCCAATTTATTGGATCTCTGCCCAGAGGTCACCGGGAAGTGTCTTATCACAATGTTAAGATACCACTTTCACGGAGGTGTCTGGTATCGTCCGCAGGGGCGGCGTTTTCTCATCGTAGCGCCTCCGATCGGCCTTTTCATTCCTTTTTTACCTCCTTTTTATACAACGATCTGGTTTGGCGGCATACCTTATTACTATGCTAACGAAGTTTACTACACCCCAACTGTTGGCGGTTATGCCGTTGTTGAACCACCACAGGGCGAAGTCAGCCAAACACCGCCGTCTACCGGCCAGACGCAGACAGGACAAATATTCATCTATCCCCGTCAAGGCCAGAGCCAGCAAAAGCAGGCTGATGATCGTTACGCGTGCCACAGCTGGGCTGTAGACCAGACAAACTATGATCCGACTAAACCGCCTGTTGGTGCATCTGAAACTCAGATGATCCAGCAGAGCGATAATTATCGGCGGGCGATGTCTGCCTGTCTCGATGGTCGTGGGTATACCGTAAAATAGTTGCCCGCTGCCCTGCCGGGCGGCGTCGATAATAAGAGCTTGCCCGGTTTCGAGCTCTATTCAATAGACATCAATGATTCCCAGCGTTCCCATTCCGTGGTGTGGGGCAGATTGTTTGCTTTGAGGAGATTGATAATGGGTTCCTCATTGAATCGTAAGTAGGGATTGATCTTNNCGGATATAATCATGACCGGCATAAATTTTGGTATCATCCGGCAGGGTCATCAGTCGTTTGATAGATTGATAGAAACTCTTCTGGTCGCCGGAAAAACAATTACCGACCGTTCCGTTAAAGAGGGTATCGCCAGTGACCAGAATAGTGCCCGTGTGAAAACAGATCGAGTCGCTTGTGTGTCCCGGAGTCCGGTAAACAACAACCGCTTTACCGTCAATAATAATCTCCTGATTATCGGTAAGGGTGGAGGAGTTTAAGTACTTTGCTTTTGTTTTCCTGAGCAGATGCTCGTTTCCCTGTGTGTGGTCGTAATGTTGATGTGTATTGGTGACAAACTTGAGTGCCAGGTTGTTGGTTTCGAGAAACGCGAGAATTTCCTGCCATGCCCCGCCGTCAATAGCCATCGCCTCTGTTTTGCCAAAGATGAGACAGGCTAAGTTATCACCGTACCGAAATTGTTCAATATTGAGCATGTTTAGTCCTTCTCTGAAGTTTCATTCTAATTGTATTGTTTGATTGCTGACTATAATGAAATACAAGAGTATGGTCAAGTTGAACCTCATATAAACGTAGGGTCTGCTCGCGAGCAGACCGCAAAACTGGATTACCCGGTCGAGCCGGGTAATGACAAAGAGGCGGCGCGTTTGGGGAATAACCTAAAGGGTACCAGACGCGCCCTACACCATAACGTAGGGACTGCTCCCCCGAACAGTCCGAATACTGAATTCCGGTTTTCACCGAGTAATTCGTAATTTTTGGGACAGTATACTTAATTAAAGTACTTATCAGAGAATATTTTTTTTCCGTTCATGACAATTAAAAAATGTTTGACAAATTCAGGACTTGGTAATAGAGTCACCTAAAGTTTTGCATTGAAGCGCTCTTGGCGCTTTTTTAGTTTAAATAACTTAGAGGTTTCTATATAACTGTGCACAAGATTTTATCTAAAAAAAGAGCGTTAGAGATAATTTCTAATTTTTCCCAATCCGGCGTGCTCGTGATCGGCGATGTGATGGTCGATCATTTCATCTGGGGAAAAGTGTCCCGTATTTCTCCGGAAGCGCCTGTGCCTGTGGTCGATGTTCAGAAAGACAGTGTTCTGCTGGGTGGCTGCGCCAACGTTCTTAACAGTATTTACGCGATGGGCGGTAAGGTTTATGTCACCGGCGTTATCGGCGCGGATGATATCGGTCAGGGGTTGTTAAGTGAACTGCGATCTCGCAAAATTGATACAGCAGGGATTGTTGTGGAAAAGGGGCGTCCGACAACGCTGAAAACAAGAGTCGTCGCCCATGGTCAGCAGGTGGTGCGTTTTGATAACGAAAGCAGAAAACCGATTCCCAAGGCCAGCATTCAAAAAATTCTGGATTATGTAAAATCGCTGCACAAAAAAATTGGCGCTATTGTTGTTTCCGATTACAGCAAGGGAGTCATCTCCCGAGAATTGATCGAAGGCATAAAAAGTATCGTTAAAGATTTCAATATATTCATTTGTCTCGACCCCAAGCAGAGCGATTTTTCCATCTATCAGGGGGTGCATGTGATTACTCCCAACCATCACGAAGCCCAGCGCGCTGCCGGTATGGAGATTAATAATTCCGATGATCTGATGCTGTTAGGCGAAAAACTGCTGAAAAAATTTGATTTTAAGGCCTTGCTGGTAACGCGGGGAGAAGAAGGGATGAGCCTGTTTGAAAAAAGACGTAAAATCGAACATACCTATTTCCCTGCACAGGCTAAAGAGATTTATGATGTAACCGGCGCGGGTGACACGGTCATCGGTGTGCTCGCCCTTGCTCTTGCCGCACAGGCTGATTTGAAAGAGGCAACCTGTTTGGCCAACCATGCGGCAGGGATTGTTGTTGGTAAAGTCGGCACTGCCACTGTTTCGCAGAAGGAATTAAAAGAAGTATTATGAGTAAACCCAATGCGGCTGATCCGGTAAAACTGGTTTTTAGCGTTTTTGCGGTAACAGCGCAGCAAGTAAATGAAACAATAAGCGAGCTGTCTGCTTTATACGGCCAGGCCGATTTCATAAGCGAGCAGATGCCTTTTGATTATACGGACTACTACGGTCCGGAAATGGGTGGGGCGCTCGTCCGGCGCTTTCTTTCGATGGAGAAACTGATTCGGCCGGAGGTATTGCCCGATATAAAACTGGCAACAAATGAGCTCGAACAGAAATCAGCATCGCGCGGCAGACGTCAGGTTAACATTGATCCCGGTTATTTAGCCAAAGCGCAGATGATTTTAGCAACCGGCAAAGGCTTCGCCCATCGGCCTTATTTGCGCGATGGTATTTACGCTGATTTGACTTTAATTTACCAGGGAAAGAAATTTTGTGCACTGCCCTGGACTTATCCCGATTATGCGGATGAAAAGCAGCTTTCGATGCTAAGCAAGATTCGGGAGAAATATTTATCGCAGTTAAGAATGGCGGACAGATTGTAAAAAATCCGCATTATTCGTAAAATTAGGTGAATAAATGATTAAAAGCATGACGGGTTATGGACGGGTGGTAGCGCTTTTAGATGGCCGAAATATTGTTGTGGAAGCCAAGTCTGTCAATCATCGTTTTCTGGAAATATCCCTGCGCACACCTTCAGCACTTTTCCCGCTGGAAATGGAGTATAAAAAGAAAATTGGGGAAAGATTCAAGCGTGGCCGCATCGATGTGTCGATCCGACTGGAGGGGGAGGGCGCCGATACTTCCAAAGTGAATTTAAATCTGGAGATTGCCCACAATTATTTTGATGTTTTAAGCCGTCTCCAAGCTGAATTCTATTTGCAGGAGCCGATCACTTTAAAATCCCTGACCGTTTTTCGTGACATTTTCACGCCGCCTTCGGAAACGGAGTTGAGTCCTGATTTTTTGAGCCGGGTGGAAAAAACCCTGCAAGAAGCGCTGTCGATGCTGGTGAATATGCGGCAGGACGAAGGTATGGCTTTGTATTCCGATATGCAAATGAGGCTTAAGGTGATTACGGAAATTATGGAAACGATTCGGTTGCGCGCGCCGCAGGTTGTGCTGGAGTATCAAAAACGTCTGGCCGATAGGATTAAGGAGCTCACTGCCGGATACGTGCTTGACGATGCCCGTTTAGCGCAGGAAGTTGCGATCATGGCTGATCGATGCGATATTACCGAAGAACTAGTGCGTATGCAGAGTCATATCAATCAATTTGAAGCCCTGCTGCAAAGTGAGGATGCTGAAGGAAAGAAAATAGATTTTCTTTTGCAGGAAATGAACCGTGAAATTAACACGATCGGTTCCAAAAGCAATAATGCAGAAATTGCCCGGCAGGTGATTGAAGCCAAGAGTGAACTGGGTAAATTGCGTGAACAGGCGCAGAATATCGAGTAGCAATGATGTCAGAAAAAGGATTATTTATCGTTGTTTCGGCGCCGTCGGGCGCAGGGAAAAGCAGCATCTGCCAGCGTTTATTGCAGGCGTGCCCGGAATTAAAATTTTCGGTATCCTGCACTTCCAGACCGCCGCGACCTAATGAAATAAATGGAAAGGATTATTACTTCATTTCCCGCGACGAATTTCAGAGGCGTATCGATCAAAATGAATTTGTCGAGTGGATAGAAAACTATGGTCACCTATACGGCACTTCCATTAAGGCTATGGAAGATTTTTCCCAAAAAGGTAAGGATTTGTTGCTTGATATTGAGCCGCAGGGTGCAAAAAAAGTAAAGCAAAAGTTTAAAAAAGGCATCTTTGTTTTTGTGCTTCCGCCTTCGCGCGTTGAGCTTTTAAAAAGATTGGAAAAACGTGGTCATGAGACAGATGAAGCAATTAAAGCCAGATTTACGCAAGCAGAGAGTGAATTAAAAGAAATTTCATGGTATGATTATATAATTTTTAACGAAGATCTGGAAACAGCGGCCAGTCAATTGATGGCAATATATGTTGCTGAAAAATGCAAAAGAAGCAGATTAAAAGATAAGATTAAGAAATATATTAAAAAATAATATATAGTTTCAGGAGGTTGTAAATAAATGGCAAGAATTACAGTAGAAGATTCTTTGATGGTTGCCAAAACCAGATTCGGGCTGGTATCGCTGGCGTCAAAACGTGCGCGCCAGTTACTAAAAGGCTCAAAACCGCTGATGGAGAGCAAAAACAGAGAAATAGTGCTGGCCCTGCGTGAAATAGCAGCGGGAAAGGTCGTTTACGCCCATCCCGAATATTTAGAGGGGTCAAAAGAAGATTTCAAACCGATTCCGGATAATACTGAGTTTATCGGCGATGAAGAATATCTCGAATAAGCAGGCGAGTGATAAACTGATCTTCGCTCTTGATGCCGCAAGCATGGAAGAAGCTTTGTCCTGGGTAAAACTTCTTTCCGGCCATGTGGGTATGTTTAAAGTCGGCAAAGAATTGTTTACCGCTGTTGGGCCTAAAATTATTGAGAACATCAAACAAAAAGGTCAGAAGGTATTTCTGGATCTCAAGTTTCATGATATTCCCAATACAGTTGCCCGCGCGGCCGAAGCCGCCGTAAAGGCGGATGTAGAAATGTTTAATGTTCATGCCATGGGTGGCAGCAAGATGATTCAAGAGACAGTTTCTGCTGCTTGGGCTTGTGCCGATAAACTTGGTAAAGCACGGCCGATTATTTTGGCCGTAACCGTGCTCACCAGTTTAAATAATGATGATATGATGGAAATTGGATTTGAAAAAAGCACCAATGAATTGGTTCTGCATTTGGCTAAAATGGCTCAAAAAGCAGGGGCATCCGGTGTAGTTTCTTCCGCACAGGACATTGCTGTGTTGCGGGCTAATTTAGATGATAAATTCGTTATTGTGACTCCGGGCATACGTGGCACCGCGGAAGAAGCAAAGGATGATCAAAAAAGAACGCTTAGCGCTTATGAAGCCATAAAAGCGGGCGCCGATTATATTGTAGTGGGAAGGCCGATACGCAAGGCCAAAGATCCATTGGAAGCTTGCCTGCAAATTAACCAGGAAATTATTGCGGGTCTGGCAGCAATACCATTTCTAAATTAAAGATGATATCGCGGCGNNTTGATTTAGAAATGGTATAAGATAAAATCAATCCAGACACCAGTAGAAAGCAGAGCATGGAGGCAATTTACGGCATAAATCCTGTCAAAGTTCTCCTCCAGCAACAAGAAACAGGGTTGGAGAGGATTATTATTGCCTCCGGGAGGGGTGGCTCTGTTGTTGCGGAAATAATCGAGACTGCCCGGCAAAAAAAAATTCCGGTTGAATTCCGCGTACGGCAACGCTTGGATGAATTGGCAGGAAGTTTCGATCATCAAGGTGTTATCGGTTTGCGGCAGGCCTTTGTCTATGTGGACTTAGATGTTCTGATAAAAAACCGCAGCAAATCTTTTAATTTTGATCTGATTTTAATTCTTGACAGTATTATGGATCCACAGAATCTGGGATCAATAATTCGCACCGCCCATTGCTTAGGTGCCAACGGTGTTGTCATTCCAACAGACCGCGCCGCTCCTGTAACGGCTGCAGTTATTAAGGCGTCCGCCGGTAGCGCCGAGCAATTACCTGTCGCCCGCGTAACTAATTTATCGCAAACAATCGATTATTTAAAAGATAAAGGTTTTTGGGTTTTTGGCGCGGAAGCTCACGCTGGAAACAATTTAAGAGAAATGGATTTTAATTGTTCTGTTGTTTTAGTATTGGGGGGGGAGGCAAAAGGCATCAGACCGCAGATTAAAAAGAAATGTGATTTTTTGCTGACTATTCCCATGGCGGGAAGTTTTGATTCCTTTAATGTTGCTGTGGCAGCAGGCATCATCCAATATGAGATTTTCTGCCAGCGCAGTATGAAGAAAACTGTTCCAACATGACCTAATTGTGATCTTCAACAAAAAGTTGAGTTTTTTGAATATTAAACGAGTTGAACTTACGTTGAAGATGGTTTATTATATCGAAATTAAAATTACCCCATAAAGGATTTTCAAACATGCCAGTTTTTCTTTGGGAAGGGACAACAAGAAAAGACGAGCTAAAAAAAGGGGAGATGGAAGCAATTGATGAAGTTGCTATTCGCGGTTTATTACGGAGGCAAGGCTATAAGTCCATCGAGGTCAGGAATAAGCCCAAAGATCTCATGGAGTATTTACCTTTCTTACAGGGGAGAGTTAAAGAAAAGAGCATTGTAGTTTTCTGCCGAATCTTCTCCACTATGATTAATGCCGGTCTACCCCTGATTCAATGTTTAGACCTCTTGGCCCAGCAGGAGGAAAACAAAGTATTTGCCAAAATTCTTCGGGCCATCAAGGAAGATATAGAAGGTGGCACCAGTTTGACCGATGCTTTAAAAAAATACCCCAAGGTATTTGACGATCTTTTCGTAAATTTAATTGCCGCCGGCGAAGCTGGTGGAATGTTGGATATTATTCTGGGACGTCTTTCCGATTATTTGGAAAAGGCCATGAAGTTAAAAAAACGCGTTAAAGGTGCGATGACCTATCCTGCCGCTGTTTTGTTTATCTCGTTCGGCGTAGTTGCTTTGTTACTGCTCAAGGTTATTCCCGTATTTCAAAAAATGTTTGAAGGTATGGGTGGACAACTTCCGGGGCCAACAATGATGTTGATTGCGGCAAGTGAGTTTGCGCAAAGTTATTTTTTCATCATAATTCTTATTCTGGTTGTCATTTATATCGCTTTTAATCGTTTTTATAAAACGGAGAAGGGACGTTGGCTATTGGATTCTCTTTCTCTGAAAGCTCCAGTCTTCGGTCCGCTTTTGAAAAAAGTAGCGGTAGCCAAATTTTCCCGCACCCTATCCACAATGATGAGTTCCGGTGTACCCATTCTGGAAGGCTTGAGCATTGTCAGCAGAACATCAGGCAACAAAGTTATCGAAGATGCTTTGTTAAAAACACGTCAAAGTATCAGTGAGGGACGAACTATAGCTGAGCCACTGGCAGAAACGGGAATATTCCCATCTATGGTTGTACAAATGATTGCGGTTGGGGAGGCAACTGGCGCCCTTGATACAATGCTCACTAAGATTGCTGACTTTTACGATGATGAAGTTGATACTGCGGTTGATGCCATGACTGCTCTATTAGAACCGGTAATGATGGTTTTCCTGGGTGGAATCGTTGGTGGTATGATTATCGCCATGTACCTGCCGATATTTAAGCTCGCATCAGTCGTTGGCTGATGCCAATTCGCTTTCTTTGGCTAANNCGAAATGGTATAATGATAAAAACATTATTATTTTGGAGATAAAAAATGGTCGGGATGGCGCGATTTGAACGCGCGACCCCTGCGTCCCGAACGCAGTGCCCTACCAGACTGGGCCACATCCCGACACGGCCACGGACGTTATATAATTTATTTCCAAATGTCCACTGTTTTTTATCTAATGGCATGTTAGAATAATAAAAATCTCTTTTAAAAGGTGTTAGTCAGGTGATTATTTACGATATAAAATGTGAAAACGGGCATAAATTTGAAGGCTGGTTTAAAGACCGGCAGGCGTTGATTTCTCAAAATTCGCAGAAGCTTGTTTCCTGTCCTGTATGCAATAGTTCGCAGGTCGAAATAATTCCTTCTTCGCTGACGATTATGGGAAAAGATTCGCGAAAAGCAGACAATATTCCGGGAAAAGAACTTTCTGGGGCTAAAGCAATGCAAATGATGCATCGTTTTATTGAAAATAATTTTGAGGATGTGGGCAATAAATTTGCCGAAGTTGCTCTAAAGATTCATTGCGGAGATGAAAAAAAACGCAATATCAAAGGGACAACCACACCGCAGGAGGAAGACAGTTTAAGGGAAGAAGGCGTTCAATTTATTAAAATTCCTATACCTAAAATGGATAGCTAATCCATTTTAGTTCGTATATTTTTGCCGGCGTAATTGAATATCCCCCGATAAATTGGGCTATAGTTATTTTACGGGTATTAATAATTTATGCATAAAACTTGTAAGAGTATTATCGAAGGTATTGGCAACACGCCAATGGTGGAAATTTGCCGTCTTAATCCCAATAAAAAAATAAGGATTTTTGCTAAGTTGGAAAGCGCCAATCCCGGCGGTTCCATTAAGGATCGCACAGCATTATTCATGATCGAAAATGCGGAAAAGAGAGGCGAATTAACTCCGGCGAAAACCATTTTAGAAGCAACCAGCGGAAATACAGGCATCGGTTTGGCGATGATTGCCGCGGCGAAGGGATATAAGTTGTGTTTGACTATGTCGGAAGCGGCAAGCGATGAGAGAAAAAAGATTCTACGGGCTATGGGTGCTGAGCTGCATTTCACTCCGGCGAATCAAGGTACAGATGGTGCAATTGAAGTGGCCTACAAAATGCTGCGCGAAAATCCGGATAAATATTTCGGTACTGATCAATTTAATAATCAAGACAATGTTGCCGCCCATTATTATGGCACCGCGCAGGAAATCTGGGAGCAAACGGGCGGTGCTGTCACTATGGTAGTATCCAGCCTGGGTACAACAGGCACGGCTATGGGAATTTCGAAACGGCTCAAGGAACTAAACCGGGAAATTAAAATTATAGGCGTTGAACCTTATCTGCAGCATAAGATTCAAGGACTAAAAAACATGCGGGAGTCCTACCGCCCGGGAATATTTGATAAAGCCAGGCTCGACGAAAAGGTAAATATTTTAGATGAAGACGCTTTTGAAATGTCGCGGCGGCTTGCCCGCGAAGAAGGTATCCTGGCCGGAATGAGCTCCGGAGCGGCTATGTTTGTTGCCGCCCAGAAAGCTCTGCAATTGGAAGAAGGGGTTATCGTTGTTATTATCCCTGACAGCGGTGAAAGATATTTAAGCACGGAATTGTTTTCTTTTAAGGAAGATCTTTCTACTTTTAGTCTCTACAATATTCTTAAACGCCGGAAAGATCTATTCAAACCAATTAATGCTGATGAAGTGCGAATGCATACCTGTGGACCTACAGTTCATGATGCGCCTCATTTAGGTAATTACCGGCGCCTTGTAGTATCCGATTTAATTTGCCGCTATTTAATTTACAAGGGTTACAAGGTAAAGCACGTCCTGGATATTGTGGACCTCACTGACAAATCGATTAAAGGATCAGAAAGGGAGGGAATGGACCTTCCCGAGTATTCCAATAAATACTTAAAAATATTTTTGGAAGATGCGCAATTTCTGAATATTNNGTCGATAAGAATTATGCATACGAAAAATTACATTCAGTTTACTACGACATTTCTAAATTAGCTGATTACGGTCTTCTTTCTAACGTCGATTTAGGGAAAACAAGACCTGGTAAAACCATTGATCTTGACGAGTATGAAAAGGACCACCCGATGGATTTTGCTTTGCTGAGGCGGGCAAATTTGGGGGAACTGAAAAGAGGTATTTATTATAAGACTAAATGGGGTAATGTCAGGCCCGGCTGGCATTTGGAGTGTTCGGCTATTTCTAATAAGTACTTAGGGGCAACTTATGACATTCATGTAAGCGGAGCTGATGAAGCATTTCCCCATTGTGAAAATATTTTAGCCATTAATAAAGCGATTTCCGGCCGCAGCGGAGCTAATTACTGGATAAATGCCGAGCTGATCTTGGTTGATGGCAGAAAGATGTCGCGCTCTCTAAACAATGCGTTGCCGTTGGCTCAATTACGGCAAGGTGGTTACAGCGGCAGGGATATCCGTTTTTTCTTGCTGGCGATGCATTATCGGAAGCCGCTCAATTATTCCGATAGCGCGCTGAAGACGGCAAAAAATACGGTTAAAAAAGTTAACATCTTTATCAGTAGGCTCAGTGCCATTGATATTGATGGAGATGCTCTGGCAGAAGTCGATCAGCTGATTTACGATCTAAAAAATAGATTTGTGGCAGCTCTGGACGACGATCTTAATATAGCTGGAGTGCTTTCTGCAATTTTTGATTTTATTGGTAAAATAAATCCCCCCTTGGCACAAGGGATGATCATGAAAAATGATGCGCGTAAAATACTGGCGGCACTGGCCAATATAAACGAAGTTTTAGGTGTAATGGATTTTGAGGTACAAGTTCCACGGGGCGAAATAAGCGAGCTTATTCTGAAGAGAGAAGTGGCCAGAAAGAATTGTAATTGGCAGGAAGCGGATTCTTTGAGGGCTCAACTTGCCGAACTCGGTGTTGATGTTTTGGACACACCTCAAGGGGCAATCTGGCGCTGGAAGTAAAATAGAGATATTAGGAGTTGTATATGGATGCTGTGAGAAAATCAGTAATAGCCGGTTCCTGGTATCCTGGAAATCCTTCTGCCCTGAGAAGAGATATTGAGGTTTTTTTTAATTCGGTTCCCGATACAGAATTAGAAGGTGAAGTTGTGGCTATAATTGCCCCACATGCCGGCTATGTTTATTCCGGGCAGGTTGCGGCCTATGCGTACAAGTGTGTTTGCGGGAACAATTATGATGCTGTTATTATTGTAGGTCCGAGCCACCGTGCAGCCTTTCATGGTGTTTCTATTTTCAGTAATGGTGGTTATGAAACGCCGCTGGGGATTGTGCCTGTTGCCGAAGAATTGGCGAAACAGATTAAAAGAAACAGTAAGCTTGTGTCTGATATTCCGGCGGCACATTTACAGGAACATTCTGTAGAAATACAACTTCCTTTCTTGCAGTATGCACTGGGTAATTTTTCATTTGTTCCTTTGGTAATGGGAGATCAGGGCGCGAGTACCTGTCAAGAACTAGCTCAAACTATATGTGATTCCATACAAGGTATGAAGGTACTCATTGTGGCTAGTTCAGATTTATCTCATTTTCACGGCTATAACAAAGCTACTAAATTGGATGGTGTTGTTTTACGGTACTTAAAAGATAGTGATGCGCCCGGATTGCTGGATAGTTTAGGAAGTGGCACTGCTGAGGCGTGTGGTGGCGGTCCAATGGCGGTTGCTATGCTTGTGGCTCGTAAGACAGGGGCAAATCACGCACGAGTTTTAAAATATGCTAATTCCGGGGATGTAACTGGCGATAAGAGTTCGGTTGTCGGTTACGCAGCAGCAATTTATTGCAAGTAGAGCTAATACCATTTTTAAATCAAAGATAGCGCTTTGATTTAGAATTGGTATAAGGTGTCTTTATTCGATTACCTTGGGATAGTTCATATAGGGGAGCCTAAAATGGAACTGACAAAAAAGGAAAAAGCTACTCTGCTGGATATGGTAAAAAAAACAATTGCGGCTAAAGTTAACAACAAAGATATACCAAAATTTACAGTGGATTCGGCAACACTAAAAGAGAAAAGAGGCGCTTTTGTTACTTTAAAAAAGCGCGGTCATCTGCGCGGCTGCATTGGATATATTAAAGCAGTTCAGCCGCTTTGGGAAACTGTGCAGGAAATGGCTGTGGCCGCGGCATTTCACGATCCACGATTTCCTTCGTTAAAGCCCGATGAAATCAGGGATCTAACTTTTGAAATATCCGTGTTGAGCCCTTTGCAGCGCATTAAAGACATTAATGAAATTGAAGTAGGTAAGCACGGCTTATACATTATCCGCGGTTACAATTCCGGATTGCTGTTGCCGCAGGTAGCCAGTGAGTATGCTTGGGATAGGGAATTATTCTTAAAAGAAACTTGTTCTAAAGCCGGCCTTCCACCGCAGGCCTGGCTGGATAAAGAAACTGAAATTTACATTTTCTCGGCCGACTATTTCGGCGATGCTGATTAGCTTTCTCCTAATCTGTTCACCATTGAATTCAGTTTTTTTGCAAAAAAAATTAAAAATCTACTTGACAAACACAATCATAAAAATTAGAGTCGGCAATTCGCACGAGGGTGTGTTTATGTTTTTTTGCGCTTAAAATTATAAGTGCTTGATGCTAAAAGATAATTAAGCATGGGATTTGCTGGCGTAGCTCAATCGGTAGAGCAGCTGATTTGTAATCAGCAGGTTGCGGGTTCGAGTCCCATCGCCAGCTCCAGTTTGGTAATGTAAAGCTGGAGGGGTTCCCGAGCGGCCAAAGGGAGCAGACTGTAAATCTGCCGGCGAAGCCTACGGAGGTTCGAACCCTCCCCCCTCCACCA
>PLNU01000117.1 GCA_003142835.1 Syntrophaceae bacterium | reverse complement strand
TCGTCATGAGCGGGGAGAAAGTGAAAGCCCTGGGACTCAAACCGCTGGCTAAAATTCTGGGCTATGCCACAGGTGGGGTCGATCCTGCTTACATGGGTCTCGGCCCCATTCCCGCAACGCGTAAATTATTCAAGAGACTCAATCTTACTATGAAAGACATGGGCGTAATCGAACTAAATGAGGCTTTCGCTGCTCAGGCTCTGGCCTGTATTAAAGAACTGGGTGTCAACCAGGATATCTGCAACGTCAACGGCGGGGCAATCGCAATCGGGCATCCCATCGGCTGCACGGGTGCCCGGATCACTTATTCGCTGGCCATGCAGATGAAAAAACGGGGCGTGAAATATGGCTTGGCGTCTCTTTGCATCGGCGGTGGACAAGGCATGTCGCTTATATTGGAGAGTGCATAATGAATTGGTAGGGAAAAGTAAATTAGCCATTAAAAACCCCCTTAAAGCGTTAGCCTTAAGGGGGTGATGGTATATCAACAGATCATGTTTTGTTGCGGGGACATTAGACATCCTTTCTCTTTTTCCAGGCTTCCTGGTAAAGCCTCATAACGCTCAGGAAGATGGCTAAGAAGAATAAACCCAGCATGAAGTTCGGAGAAGTCCCGAGATAGACATCCAGCAAATGACCGAGATAGAGGAACAGGAAGGATGCAATCACCATCACAAATGACCAGGCCGATAACATCAAGATCGCGCCGAAATTATTGAACTGTTCCTGGTGTGTTTTGGGTGTTGCTAACATGGTCATCTCCTCCTTTCCTTAACTTAGCTTGAGCTTATTTTCATGTGACGATCGTCTTCACCATTTCAATNNGGCATACATTTTTTCGTATTTACGTTTCAAAGAAAACAGGATCAAACCACCGACGATCAAGCAACCCAGCTGGAAATACGGAAAGTTAGCCGCGCCTGCCGCTGTATATTCCGCGAAACAAAAAGTTGCTGTTAAAAGGACAACCGCCGCCGCTACCATCATTGTTCCTAATGTCTTTTTCATGATCTGTTACCTCCTTTGTTAATTTATTCGCCTTTATCTATATCTATTGGAATTATCGTGCCAAAAAATCAGCTATCAATAATTATCATCGTAACTATAAGACAATACTAGATGATTACCACACAGGTCAGATCAAGCCCTGCTGAAAATAACCTCTTTTCCTCTTTCTCTTTCAATAAAATGTTAAAAATTGTTTAACGAAATGTGAAAAGCGCGCTAAAAGGTATGACTTATTAATTTGGCATTGACAAATTTACTTTGAAAGCGTTAACTACCTTAAATATTTAATTTAATAAATATCCCCTACCAACCGAAAAGAACTATTGATGATAGCAGATAACGAACAAGATTTATCTGAACGCTACGAAATATCTTATGAAAAAAAGAATACGAATCTTTTGATTAATCTCACAGGTGAGTTCGGACTAAAAAACCTGAAACTTTTCACAAATGAAATTAAAAAGTCGATTCGTAATCAGAACCCGGACACAATCACTATAGATTTTTCCGGTATATCCTACATAGACAGCGCGGCGGCACTGGCGATAATTCAAATCCAAAAAGATGCCGCGGGGAAAAAAATAAATTGTTTTTTGATAAATTTAAATGACGAAACAAAAGGCATCTTCAGCGTCATTCACGGACAAGCGCTGGATCAGGTCCCTTTTAAAACGAAGAAGTTCAAAGACAACTTTTTGATCCAGATAGGTCAAGCATCACTGGATATTGCCAGCGATATTGTTAACTTTGTAACGTTTGTCGGCGAGCTGCTCTCAGCTATTGTTTATACTATTTTTCACCCTAAATCCCTGAGGGTTAAAGATATACTTTTTTACATGCAGCGCGCAGGGGTGGACGGCCTGCCGATTGTCGGCTTGATCAGCTTATTAATCGGACTGATCATTGCCTTTATGTCCTTTTTACAGTTCAGGCAAATTGGCGCCAATATTTATGTTCCTTCGCTGGTTAGCTTCGCGATGATCAAGGAATTGGGGCCAATTGTGACGGCCGATACTTTATTGAGAGACATGCAGGCAAGCGGGCTTTTCCGTGCCGTGTTTTCCCGCTATACTGTAGAAGAAACCCGTTTCCTTCTTCAAGGCGGGATTAATGATTTTTTCTTACGCATAAGGGAAAATGGTAAGGTTGCCGTTATCAGCATGGAGATAACTCTAAAAGATTCCCGGCGACAGGAAGCGACAAAGCGTATAGTTTTTCAAAAAAAATACAGCCGTGAAGAATTGCTGACCGATCAATCACCCCATGGCTACTATCAGGCGATGAGCAAAGCACTAAAGAACCTTTCGCAACAAATTACCACTGATGTTTATGAAGCGATTAAAACATCTGCAAACTAGTTTTCTTCTGGCGTTATGAAAGAAATCAATATTCGGACAAATTCGCAAACGGAAATGATTGATATTACGGATTTAGTCCAGGCAGTAATCAGTGAAAAAAAAATTAAAAGCGGCATCTGCGTGGTATTCACACCTCATACCACTGCCGCAGTTACGATCAACGAAAATGCCGATCCCGATGTGCCTCACGATATAATTAATGCCCTGGAAAAGACACTTCCCCGGAGTATTCAGTACAGGCATTCGGAGGGAAATTCTCCGGCCCACGTAAAATCATCGCTGGTCGGCGTCTCGGAATTAGTTTTGGTTGAGAACGGCCGGTTGGTGTTAGGAACATGGCAAGCAATATTTTTTTGCGAATTCGATGGTCCTCGGCAACGGAAGGTTATGGTAAAATTTTTACCAGACGTATAAGTCTTGCTCGCAAGGACAATTGCAAATTAACCAACCAGCTTTATGAGCAAGCGCCTCTTTTAAAAACACTGATCATTTGCTCATGAATCAAACCATTGGAAACAAGAACATTAGGCGAAGAAATATCCCACTGGCCGCCAGACATATCAGAGATAACTCCTCCTGATTCTTCCACCATCAGGCATCCGGCAGCCACATCCCACGGCATAAGCTTTAATTCCCAAAAACCATCAAATCGGCCAGCAGCAAGATAAGCAATGTCCAAAGCGGCCGCTCCAGCACGGCGAATGGCTTGTGCTTCCACAGCCATCAAATTAAAATAATTGAGATTGTTATCTTTACTCATGCGAATATCATAAGGAAAACCGGTTGCCAAAAGACTGCGAGAAAGTGTGGCGGTTGGAGAAACCTTCAATTTTTTACCGTTTAAATAAGCGCCACTGCCGCGCACAGCAACAAACATATCCTCCCGCAGAGGATCATAAATTACGCCCAGAACAATTACACCTTCATTTTCTAAAGCAATGGAAACACAAAAAACAGGATAACCGTGAGCATAATTTGTCGTCCCATCCAGGGGATCAATTATCCACCGCAGCATCGCTTGCGAATTTTGAGCCGGTGATTCCTCCGATAAAATTCCATGGTCAGGAAAGCTGCTGTTGATTGCCGCAATGATCAAATCTTCGGACATTTTATCTGCCTCAGTAACCAGATTGATCTCACCCTTATAATGAACTTCATGCTTAGAATTAAACTTTTCTTTGAGAAAGTTACCCGCGTCTCGTGCCAGATTTATAGCAAAGTCATTCAGCTCCTTCATAACGAAACTCTCCTGAATATATTTAGACAACAATAGCAATTGATCATTAAACCATCAACCAGAAAGAATGGTAAGCTTAATCCCTAAAATAGACATTGCGTTATGAGAAAACAAAAAAACCCTCGTTGTTTATATGTTTCGATGAGATATACTCTCACCTGAAAGATGAAACAAAAAACAAGAGGAGGGTTAAGAAGATGATACNNCTGTATGCGGAATTCATGAAGGCCATGAGAGTAACGGAGCTTGTCAACGAATACTTTCCGCAGGCTGGTTCGGGCAACAGCTATAAGGCGAGCGAGTATATTACTCCACTTTCCCTGATGCTTTACGGAGGTGGAGAATCCATAGAAGATGTGCGGGAGATTAGAGGTGATGCCACTTTAAGAAAGCTTACCGGATTGCAGAAAATACCGAGCGTATCAGCTATTGGAGACTGGCTCAGGCGGATGGGAGAGCGCAGCGGAGTAGTCGCGACGGAGAGAGTCAACGCCAGCATATGT
>PLNU01000090.1:4412-16759 GCA_003142835.1 Syntrophaceae bacterium | reverse complement strand
TAGCGCTTTGATTTAGAATTGGGATAAATTATCATCTTTGCTTTCATCTTGGTGATGGCTATCGGAAATATGATAGCCATCACCAAATTATGAACGGCCATATCAATGCAGATTGCTGTTAACTCGTATATTAACTTCTTCCTGTACTACAACAAGTTACTGTCTTGGAAAAAGATTGATCATTATAATTGGTAATAATTCTAATAATTATATAAACAATAGTACAAGGCTTTTATGGGAATGTGCAGAAGGTCATCGGTGGGAGGCAACGCCGAAAAATATCAAGCGAGGTGCTTGGTGTCATATATGTGGCAGCAGCTATAAACTAACAATAAGTGATATGAGACAACTTGCCAAAGAGCACAGTGGAACTATTTACTACTCACTTACTTTTAATTATTGATAATCTTTATGTTTGGCGGTGAACCAACAACCGGCAGGTTAATAAATTTTAAAATTGATGGTTGAAACTTCTGGAAATACTCACTGCCATTCCTGGGATCGGATGAGGGCAGCTCCAGCGTTAGAGTAAAAATGTTGCGTTCATGACCGGCATAGTTACCGAGTGATCCGGGATAGTATCCGAATTTTTTCAAAGGATGATTTATCTCCTTACATATTTTTTCCATCCATTGTTCAAAAGAATTCAAATCTGATGATGGTCCGTCGTAATCAAAAAAATTAAGTGGTGAATGTACCGACAATATTTTTTGCGGTTTGAATCTCTTGATTAAAGCAATCTGAAAAAGTGTTTCCTGCTCTGATGCCGGTTTTGCCCCCGGATAGTAGCGCTTGTTTTTTTCCCCCCTGGCAATCCATTGACGAATCGCGCTTGCCTGCCAGTCCTTTGTTGGAAAATTTCTATTGATATCAACGCCACTGGCATTGACCCGTGTTGGTGAGGCGGATAAGAAACCGTCTGGATTGACGAGCGGCGCAATCACAATGCACTTATCTTTAAACAGGGCCGGATTGTCTTTAACGTAATGGGCAAGCTTGAACATGAGATAGACAGTCGGCAATTCATCCCCGTGCACGCCGCCTAAAAATAAAACGCAGTTTCCTGTGGTATTACCGAAATGTGTAAACATAAGGAGATGCTTGTTTTTTGTTGTCCGGTGATATTCCCAGGATATTGCTCCCGGTTTGATGTCTGTCCACCCATAACGGGAGTTTTGCTGCTCCAGCGCGCTTATGTATTTTTTAAAATCATTCGAGGAAGAATCGTAAGAAAAAACAAGAGAAGGCAAAAATAGAAAAAACAACAGACAAAAAAATAGAGGACAGACAAAAACTCTCTGCGACATTCCGGTAAACATTCGACAGCACTGGATTCTGGCCATCAAAACTGTGTTATGATGTCTTTGCGAGGGAGTGAAACGACCGAAGCAATCCCATAAGCCCTTGATAATGTAAAGATTGCCACACGCACTGTCGTGCGTTCGCAATGACAAACGAGGATTACTGCACGATCTCTTCGCCGGAATGACGATCCTGTTTGTTTTATGCATTATTGCAAAGGGCTCCCCCTTCATGTTTCAGTATGTTCTTTTTGCAAAAGTATTTCTTATTGACGGCAATGTAATGAATAGGCGATTTAATCCCTTCATTAATATTTTAAAAACTAATCTTTATACCACTGCAATCTTTTTGCGGCTGATTCTTTACCCAGAACAGCAAACACCCGATCCAGTTCCGGCCCGTGAACTTCACCGGTAAGCGCTGCCCGGATAGGCATAAATAATTCTTTGCCTTTAACGCCTGTTTTTTCTTTGGCGTATTTTATCGCGCCAGCGTACAAATCCTTAGGCATGCCTTGCGCAGAAACGAGATATTCACCAAAGGCTCTCACGACTTTACGGGCGTTTTCTCCAGCAAGAATTTGCTTTGCGGCATCCGTCAATTCATATTGCTCATCAAAAAAGAAACGAATATGGCCGCCAATATCCGTAAGTTTCGTTAAATCATTTTTAACTGTATCAATTACATTTCTCAACCATTGAGTATCCAGCGTGTCCGGTTGATAACCTGCTTGCTGTAAAAAAGGAAAAAGACGTTTGGTTAAATCTTCCGTCTCGCAATTTCTAATATATATGGCGTTGAGCCAGCGCAATTTTTCTTCATCAAAAATTGCCCCGCTTTTGGAGGCACGCTCCAGAGAAAAGTCCGCAATCATTTCGTCGCTGGATAAGATTTCCCGGCCTTCTGTAAAAGAACTGCCTAACAATCCCAGATAATTCATCAGTGCTTCAGGTAAAATTCCCTGTTTGCGGAATTCGCCTACGGATACTGAACCATGACGTTTGCTGAGCTTGGATCGATCTTTACCCAGAATTAATGAATGATGCGCGAAAGTGGGCGGTTCAAACCCGAAAGCCCGGTAAAGCATAATTTGCGGGGCGGTATTGGAGAGATGATCCTCACCCCTGATGACATGCGTAATCGCCATGAGATGATCATCGATAACCACAGCGAAATTATACGCGGGCATGCCGTTGGAACGAACGATGATGAAATCACCAATTGCTTCACCCTCAAATTTCATGGCCCCACGGATTAAATCATCAAATTCAACGGTGAGCTGAGGCACTTTAAAACGATAGGAAGGTTTTCTGCCCCGGGCTTCCCGGGATTTGCGCTCGGCAGGCGTAAGATTGCGGCACTTGCCCATGTAGCGCGGCATCCGCTTGCTCAGGATCAGCGCCTGACGTTCTTCTTCCAGTTCTTCTTCGGTACAATAGCAGGGATAAACCAGACCGGCAGTAATAAGCCTTTTCAGATGATCCTCATATATATTCAGGCGTTCACTTTGTTTATAAGGGCCGTAAGCTCCTTCTTTTTGCGGCCCTTCATCCCAGTCCATACCCAGCCATTTTAAATCATCAATCAGATTTACCTGATAGGCCAAGGCGCTGCGTGATTCGTCCGTGTCTTCAATCCGCAGAACAAAATCTCCACCGTGATGACGGGCAAACATCCAGTTGAACAACGCCGTGCGCGCATTACCCACATGAAGCTCTCCCGTGGGAGACGGTGCAAATCTGACCCTAGGCTTTGGAACCATCCGTTTTCCTTTCTGTTACACAAGCAGTAGCGAATACGGCTACCCCTTCATTTCTGCCGGTAAAACCCATGCCCTCATTGGTTTTGGCTTTAACGTTTACCGCTGCTTCTGAAATTTCCAGCGTCCGCGCGATATTGGTTACCATCGCCGCAGCATATGGCGCAAGCTTCGGCTTTTCCATAACGACAGTGGCATCAATATTGTTAATCAAGAATCCTTTTGCTTCTATAATTTTCTTTACCCGTTCCAGAATAATTATACTGGAAATTTCTTTATAGGCCTGATCGCTATCCGGAAAATGCCGCCCAATATCGCCGCATCCTGCCGCGCCCAGAAGCGCGTCGCAAATAGCATGGATTAGCGCATCGGCATCGGAGTGACCCTGCAGGCCGTAATCAAAAGCCATTTCCACACCACCGAGGATGAGTTTCCTGCCTGCGGCAAATCTGTGGCTATCGTAACCGAAACCGCTACGAGTATTCATTTGAATTCCCGCCTTGTTTTTTATAAACGCTTCCGCAATAATCAGGTCGTCCGGAGTAGTAATTTTAATATTTTCATAAGAACCGGCGATCATTTTCACTTTCACGCCAATTCTTTCGACCAAAGACGCATCATCGGTTCCATAAAATTTATCGCTTACGGCAGCGGCATAGGCCTTCTGCAAAATATCAAAGGCAAACGCCTGGGGAGTTTGCGTCAACCACAAATTATTTCGCGGCAGTGTCGCCGCGATCAGATCACTGTCTGTGGTTTGTTTTACTGTATCTTTAACCTTCACCCCCATTGATGAAGCGCCATAACTTTTCGCGGCAGCAACAACCTGATTGATCATTTTTTCCGTAAGCAGCGGCCGAACGCCATCATGAATTATCACCACATCGCATCTATCAAAAATAGCGGAAAGGCCATTTCTAACAGAATCCTGCCGCTCTTTACCTCCGGCAACAATGGCGGTCACCTTGGTCAAATCATATTTATCTACCAACTGTTTTTTAGCGGATACCAAATCATCTTCAGGCACAACCAAAACAATTTCATCGATAACTTTTGCCTGCTGAAATATTTTTAGGGTGCGGACCAGCACTGGGACACGATCCAATAACAAGTATTGTTTGGCTATGGAAGTTCCTAATCTTTTTCCAGCTCCACCTGCTGGAATGATGGCCACTGTCTTCATACCATTTCGCTTTCTTTGGCTAACTTTGTTGGCAGCGNNTCGGCTTCCTCAACGTATGTACAATACGCCTCGTCGCCTCCTCCTTGCCGCCTCGTTATCCTTTGAAAGCGAAATGGTATCATTTTCCCCCAAAAAACATAAGCCCGGAAAACAATCTTCCCGGGCTTATTTGCCAAAGGTATTTCTTTCCGGCCTCAAAAGATAACGCCAATGTAAAATTATGCTTCTTTATTTTGGTGATTTTTCTTTTCTGCCACTTCTTTCAATTCCGAAAAAATCATCCTGCCGGCAGTTGTCTGCAAGACACTGGTGACGACCACTTCCACATTCATATTGAGCATTTTCTGAGCATGATCTACAATAATCATTGTCCCATCATCCAAATAGCCGACACCCTGCCCCAGTTCCTTGCCTTCACGAATAATTTTTACCACCATTTGCTCACCGGGCAAAACAACCGGTTTCATGGCATTAGCCAACTCATTAACATTCAAAACCCTGACACCTTGCAATTCAGCTACCTTGTTCAGGTTATAGTCGTTGGTCAGAAGTTTGGCATTGATTTTCTTGGCCAATGCCACAAGTTTACCATCAACTCCTTTGATCTTAGTGAAGTCCTGTTCGAGAATTTCAATGTTAATAGCTGAACTCTTTTGCATGCGGTTGAGAATGTCAAGTCCCCGTCTTCCCCGTGATCTTTTCATTGAATCGGACGAATCGGCGACAAATTGCAACTCATTCAATACAAACCGGGGAACAATTAATTCTCCCTCCATAAAACCGCTATCGCAAATATCCGCAATTCTTCCATCAATGATTACGCTGGTATCCAGAATACGAAAATCTGATGTCGCCTTATAGTCGCCACTGCGGAAACTAAACTCCTCAACTTTTTTCAAACCTAACACAAGACCGAGGTAGCCCAATATGCCTGTTAAAAGAAGATAAATCCAGGGAACTACCTGCTGATTTTCTCTGATTTTGCTGACCATGTTTAAACCGAAACCCAGGATTAAAGCGATCAGCAATCCGACTATCATGCCGGCTACACCGCCTAGAATGATTTTTAAGGAAAGCTTGCGAATATCCTTTTCAATCTTTATCACCAACAGCGCAACTAATAAACCTATAATAAAGCCAACAATTGATTCAAAGTACAAATATGGACTGTCTGCCACTGAATAATACGTGATAAAGTAACCACTTATCGAACAAGCCATAATTAAGATAACTCTAATGATCAACCGCCTCACCTCCTTTCCGCTAATATTATTTTAGTTGTGTGCACAATCATTTCATTCCAAATTATAAACCATAAAAAACGGAGGTAAACATTTACGGCTTTCCCTAAAAAAAGTAAAATGCCCGTTTTCAATTTTCAAAGAGCTCTGTTTTCTTATTGAATAGTGAAAGTTATTGCACGGTAAAAATCATCTGCAAATCATGTTCTACCTTGGCTTCCTGCGCGTTGGTAGCCACAGATATTTCCTTAACCAGCAAATTCTTAGCCGTGTCCATCATCTTCCTTTCGCCAAAGGAAAGGTTCTTGTCGCTCTTTAAGATAAACAAATCCCGCAAAACGCTGGCAATTTCAAAAACAGAACCAGTCTTTATTTTTTCCAGGTACTCCCTGTAGCGCTTATTCCATGTTTGCTTATCTATTGTAACATCCTTATTTCGCAATATCTCATATACCCTGGGTATTTCCTTCTCCAATATTACTTCACGCAGCCCGACAGCCTTCGCACTCGTCATCGGAATCATTATCTTCATGCCATTACCCATGATTTTCATGACATAAAATGGTTGATTTTTTCCCATTACTTCCCTGTTTTCAATAGCTTCAATGACACCGACCCCCTGGGCCGGATACACCGCCAAATCCCCTACTTTAAACATTTTATACGTCCCTGCCTTTCCATAATAAAGAAAGATATTAGCATCATTTGATATTTTAGTCAATGATTAATGATTTCCCCAATTAAGGCAGAAAAAATAGCGGATTGCGCGCCTTACTGCGCAAACGGATCTCAAAATTTATATAAGTATTTCCCGCTTCGTCTTTTTGTCCCACACTGGCGATAGTTTCACCTTTTTTGACATTCTGATCGATTCTGACATATCTTTTATTCAGGTGTGTGTAAACCGTTGCAAATTCTTTTTCGTGGAGGATAATAATAGTTTCACCAAAATAATCTTTAAATGCCGATGAGAATATAACCGTGCCTGAAGCCGCGGCTTTTACCGGCGTTCCCACGACAGACACAATTTTAATCCAAGTATGGTAAGTCTTGTTTGGCTGAATTCCGAAACGGGTTTTCACACTGCCTTGTACCGGCCAGATAAATCTTCCTTCTTCCCGCTGATTTTTTTCTTTTTCCTCTAACGGCAATTTTGCTTTAGGCCTGGACTCAATTTTTTCATCTGTGCCTTTCTGCGCCGGAATTCCCTCTTTTGATACAAATTCTTCACGAGGCAAAACTTTTGTTGGTGGTTGCTTTTCCATTGTTACCGGCGGCGGCACTGTTTTTTTATCTGGGGCAAGCTGTAAACCTGTCGCTTTTTTTTCTTCTTTAGAATTGTTATTTTCAATAGATTTTTTTACGAAACCTGAACTATCTGCTTTAACGGGCGTATTGGCCGGAGCATCCCTACTTTTGGCATGGGTCATTACATCATCGATTACCTGGTTGGCATCAGGTATAAAAAATATGGTATCTTCTTTTATTAAGGCGGGATCTTCGATATTGTTGATTTCGGCCAGGTCTTGTAATTTTATATTATAAGCGCGGGCAATGTTCCAGGCGGTTTCACCTTTTTTTACCCGATGGTAAACACCTTTTGTCTGCGTCTTTTGGACCTGAGACCCGGAGCATGAAATAGTTAACTGCAGGGGGAAAAAAATACAAAAAAAACAAACTAATAATTTATACCAACTGGCGAAGCAGCAAGCTTTCGGCAAATTGGTATTTGGTTTTATTCCTTCCATCCGCTCTCCCCGATCAGACTGACAAAGCGGCAACCACCCAAGTCTTCCTTTTTTATCTGGGATAAATCTTCCGCAAGACGCGTCAGTTTATATAATGTTTGAACGTCGCGGCTTCCCACAGGGACAACTAATCTTCCACCCACAACCAGCTGTTCGATCAAATATCGAGGGATTTTTGGCGCGGCGGCTGTAGTGATAATAGCGTCGAAAGGAGCTTCTTCTTTCCAGCCATAAGAACCATCACCCACTCTTATGGCCACATTATAATAATTGAGCTGGTCAAGAATTTTTCGGGCCCTGGTAGCCAGAGCGGCGATACGTTCAATAGAAAAAACCCGATCGGCCAGATGAGCCAGAATTGCTGTTTGATAGCCGGAACCGGTGCCGATCTCTAAAATTCTTTCTTTTCCTTTTAGCTCGAGGGCCTGTGTCATGAGGGCCACTATATAAGGCTGAGATATTGTTTGTTTTTCCCCGATAGGCAGAGGGTTATCGCTATGGGCTTGATCAATCAGACCTTCATCGACAAAAAGATGCCGCGGAATTGTTTCCATCGCTTTCAATACAAGGGGATCAGTGATCGAGCGCGCTTTTATTTGCGTCTCTACCATCCGTGCTCTTTGTTTTTTGTATCTATCCATCAAATCGCCTGTATTTTTTCTTTATCGACGGAATCCGGTAAATTTCCTTAATCATTTCGTGCCGCCGCAATCCCATAGCTTCCCTCGTTACAATCAGATAATAATACTTAAGCTGTGCATTCCGGCAAAGATCGTTGAATTGATCAATATTCAAGTTTATTTCTTCATGTAACAATTTCTGTTTGTCCAATATCTCGCGATCATGCGCCTGAGTTCTAAATAACTTCAGCAGTGATATTTTTGTCTCTATTTCCTGCTCTACTGACATCAAACGGTCAATGGCATCCTCGACAGCAATACCGGCGCGACTTAATACCGCAGCTCTTTCTCGCAATAATTCTTCACATATATTTTCGTGTTGATTATCTTTTCTTGTCTGGAGCGTTGGCATAAACCTTTTCCTTATATTCAAACGAATTGAGTCTCTATCATTTAAGCGCTTAATTTTCAACCTAATACCAATTCTAAATCAAAGCGCTATCTTTGTTAGCAGCGTCGTCCTTGCCGCCTCGATATCATCTTTGATTTAGAAATGGCATAAAAAGGCCTTCTTCACTGGTCGTTAAAAATTCCCCCTTTACTCTTTTTCATTATTTAGCTAGATATCTGTAATGGAAATAAAAATCAATGAAACCGAGATAGTTCTTGTTTGCGGTGACATAACTAAGGAAACAACCGATGCCATTGTCAACGCCGCCAACGAGCGTTTAGCCGGTGGAGCGGGTGTTGATGGAGCTATCCACAGCGCCGGCGGACCAACCATTATGGCCGAATGCCGCCAGATTGGAGGTTGCCCCACTGGTCAGGCGGTAATTACAACGGCAGGCAAACTGAAAGCAAAATATGTAATCCACACCGTTGGACCAATATATCATGGCGGAAGTAAAGGCGAAGCAGACCTTCTGCAAAACGCCTACAGAAATAGTTTAAAACTTGCCCAAGAAAAGAGATTGCAAAGCATATCATTTCCGGCGATAAGCTGCGGCATTTATGGTTATCCCCAAGACGAAGCAGCGCGGCTAGCCATGAAGACTTGTATTGAATTTGCTCGTGAAAATACAGGCATAAAGCTCATTCGCCACATCTTATTTAACCGCAAGATATATGATATTTTTTCTGCGGAGTTAAAAAAAATGGTTTAGCCACAAACTGGTGCGAAGATGGAAGTTAAACCGACTTACGAAGAGCTCGAACACGAAATCAGAAAATTAGGTGAGAAAATCATCTTTCTCTAATTCCGTTCTCTTGACCATTTCTCCAAATTGTGTCACAAAAAATAATGCGCAGAAAAAATTCACGGGCTCGATTACAATCCATAGGCGAAATTCTTTTTAAGGCCTTAAAAAGAAGAGGCATGGCGGCTAAACTGGAAGAAAATGCCTTGTTGAAATTCTGGCCAAAGGCTGTAGGCCCGCAAATCGCGTCTCAAACACAACCTGATTGCCTGCGAGGCGGCACTTTATTTGTTAAAACAACTTCCTCTGTCTGGGTGCAGCAACTACACTTCATAAAAGAAGAAATTCGCCTGAAGCTAAATGAACTTTCCGGGAAAGAGGCCATAAAAGAAATTCGCTTTTCAGTCGGCCACAAACTTGCACAAGCGCAGGCCGAAGCAAATAATCCCGTGACAAAAAAACTCGTATTAAAAGAAAGAGACAAAAAAATGATCGCGGAGACTACAGCCGCATTGGCCGATCCGGAATTAGCGGCTATCTTAAAAAGGGTGATGCAAGTGGAAATCAGCCGCCGCCGTCAGCGGGAAATTGAGAAAGCTCGCTGAAGATAGCAGACAGCTCCCGTGTATATTTTTTGTCCTGATCATAAATATAAAGCGGTTGTTCTATTTTAAGTTCCTCGCTGCTTCCACTCCTGCCTTCGACCAAAACAAATTCCGCCTCAGAAAAATAACCGGAAAACACGAGTTTCAATCTTTTGGGTTCAATGGCACACAAGCGGAAAAGGGAAATAAGTTCAACCAATCTTTTTGCCGGATAAATAGTAAAAACTCTGCCACCAGGCTTTAGTAAATATTGTGCAGCCTGGAGAAAGTCCTTTAATGATCCCTTGATTTCGTGGCGGGCAATGGCTTTTTCCAACTGCGGATTAATTCTGCCTGAATTTAATTTTCGATAGGGTGGATTAAATATTACAGAGTCAAAAGAATTCGCCGGTAAGATTTTTTTTATCACTCGCGCATCGTCACACAATATTTTGATCCGGCTTTCTAATCCGCTCAGTTGAACATTTTTTTGCGCCAGTGCCGCCAGACCGTCCTGAATTTCCACTCCTGTCCAAGTAGTATGCGGGAAACGCCTGGCTAAAATGAGCATAATTATGCCACTGCCGCATCCCAGATCAATATTAGAAGTTTTTGGTTTGGAGAAAACAAAATGAGACAGAAGAATGGAGTCCAGTGAAAACCGGTAGCCTCTTTTCTTCTGGAATATTCGCAAGCTTCCATTAAGTATTCGGTCAGCTGTTTCTTCTTCCATGATTTCCATGCCCAGCGAAGTTACTGCTTTCAAAAACTAGTTACTATATTTCATGGACAAACATACCGCTGCGTAATTTCGGCTCAAACCATGTCGATTTGGGCGGCATAATCGCTCCAGCATCGGCAACTTTTATTATCTGCTCCATGGTCGTGGGATAAAGAGAAAACGCTACGGTAAATCCATCTTTGTTCACCAGCTTTTCCAGTTCATCCATGCCTCTTATGCCGCCAATGAATTTGATCCGGTCATCTATACGCGGATATTTAATACCCAAAACAGGATCCAGCAGGTGTTCCTGCAATATGGCCGCGTCCAGACTGGCAACAGGATCACTTTCGTTATACATCCCTTTTTTAATTGTTATTTTATACCACTGGCCGCCCAGATACATCCCAAAATCATGCAGCTGTTTTGGTGATCTTGCCGTAAAGTTTTTACTGACTGTAAAGCAGGAACTGATCTTCTCGAGATATTTGTCCGGGGTTAAACCGCCTAGGTCTTTAACCGCACGGTTATAATCCATGACCCTAAGTTGAGTGTGAGGGAAGAATACTGCCAGCACCGATTCATATTCGTTTGCAGAACCTGCGGGTTTATCCTGATTGCGTCTGTTTCTGGCAACAGCGGCGGCGGCGGCGGCACGGTGATGTCCATCGGCAATATAAAGAGCATCGACCTGTTGAAACTCTTTTTTAATTTCTTCAATTTGCTTACCATCAGCGACAATCCAGGCTGTGTGAATCACGCCATCGTCGGCAGTGAAATTATATTCGGGAGTGCCGGCCGTTATTTTATCGACGATCTTATTGAGGGTTTGTCGTTCCCAGTAACTTATAAATACCGGACCAGTCTGGGCGTTAACTGTGTTTACATGATTAATGCGATCATCTTCCTTGTCTTTTCTGGTCAGCTCATGTTTTTTGATTTTTCCGGCATCGTATTCGATAGTGCTCATCAATCCGACAATTCCTGTTTGCGCCCGGCCACCCATCTGCTGCCGGTATATATAAAAGCAGGGGGATTTATCCTGCAGCAATATCCCCTTCCCGCGCATTTGAGCGAAATTACGTTTTGCTGTTTGATAAATTATCATGTCGTTGCTTTTGGTCTGGTCGGGTACATCAATTTCTGATTTTTCCACATGCATAAAGCTCAGAGAATTGCCCTCAACTGCTTTTTGCGCCTCTTCCCTGGTCATAACGTCATAGGGTAGCGCCGCCACTTGGGACACGAATTGAGGGTGCGGCCGGACCGCCTTAAATGGTAATACTAAAGCCATAATCAAATCTCCTGGGTGATTAAATCTACTCTTGCGCGACTGATAACATACTGTCATAATCCGGGCAATGCAAAATTTATCAAAATTATACATAAGTAATTCCATTTCTAAATCAAAGATGATATTGAGGCGGCAAGGAGGAGGAAACGAAGCGTATTGTACATACGTTGANNTTTGATTTAGAATTGGAATAAAGGGAAAATAAATGGTTAATCAATTAGTCTTTATTCACGGTTTGGAAAGCACAGCACAAGGAACAAAGGGGCAATTTTTCCGGCAATTTTTCCCGCAGATGATTATCGAAGATTATATCGGAGATTTTGTCACACGCATGCGTAAACTCAAAGGTCTTCTTTCCGGCAGTGCTGATTTGATCCTTGTGGGATCAAGCTTTGGAGGATTGATGGCCACGCAATATGCTATAGAAAATGAAGACAGGGTAAAAAAGATGATTCTACTGGCGCCCGCTCTGAACCTTCCGGAATTCAGACCTCCCGAGAATACCAAGTTACATTTGCCGGTTATTATCTATCATGGAACAAATGATAATATCGTTGATCCATATGCTGTAAAAACAATTGCCCTGAAATATTTCAGCAATCTGGAACATAATTTTGTGGATGATGATCATTCCCTTCACAAAACTTTCCCCCTGATCAATTGGAAGAAACTGCTAATTGAAGATTGATAGCAGAAAAA
>PLNU01000090.1:0-4367 GCA_003142835.1 Syntrophaceae bacterium | reverse complement strand
CCGGTAATTTATGAACTCGTAAAACAATACGATTTGGTTTTTAACATCCTCAAGGCAAGAATATTCCCGCGCCGCGAGGGCATGATTGTTCTTGAACTCACCGGTACAAAAGAAAATTTCGATCGCGGCATCCGTTTTTTAAAAGAAATGGGGCTGAAGGTTGAACCTCTATCCAAAAGTGTCAGCCAAAACAACGATAAATGCGTTCACTGCGGAGCCTGCACCGCTTTCTGCCCTACAGGAGCGCTGGCCTTTGAAAAGAAATCTCTTAAAGTTTTATTTGATGCCGAAAAATGCAACGGCTGTGAACTTTGCGTCTCCGCCTGCCCCGTCCGCGCCATGGAAATCAATCTGCTATAAACAGAAGTTGTCTCATCCTATACAGACTATGTAATTAATCATTGCATAGTTCTGTAATATTTATTAGTTATAAGGGCATTCCAATCGCACCCCTTTGAACAGGATGATCATATGGCAGCCAATAACCTTCTAAGCCTCATTGAAAATATCCAAACATGGGACAGGCTTGAAAAAAGAATTGCCGATCTGCCTACTGAAATGGAAAGAGGCAATGTATTTGAAGAATTCTGTCATGCCTTTTTCCTTCTTGATCCTGTTTTTCAATTTCAGAAAGTCTATCGCCACAATGAAATACCACATTCCATTCGAGAACGTCTGGGCTATCCGGGCATTCAAGACCTGGGCATAGACGGGGTAGGAATTACTGATGATAACCGGATATTCGCCTGGCAGGCAAAATTTCGCAGCGACAGAAAGGTAACGCCGACACTCAGGGAACTCTCAACCTTCTTTACACTGTCCGACAAGGCAGATTGGCGTATCACGATAGCCAACTCCAATAAGCTCCCTTCCTCGATTGATGACAGAGTCCGTCAAAGCCGTATCCTTGCAGACAGATTTGACAGTCTGGAACCTGATTTCTTTAATCGTCTTACGATCTACTTAAAGAAACAACGCATAACTCCACCAGCTAAAAAATCACCTCATATAACTCAACAACAAGCAATTGAAGCGGCTGTATCGTATTATGAAAAAAACAATAGAGGTCAGTTAATACTTCCCTGCGGTGCTGGGAAGACCCTTGCCTCGATCTGGATCAGCGAAAAGCTGGATGGAAAGAACATCCTGATAATGCTGCCCAGTCTATCGCTTCTGAGTCAGACATTGAGAGAGTGGGCAATCAATGCATCCATACCTTTCCGTTACCTTTGCATCTGCAGCGATACAACGGTTGACCTGGGCAATGATGCCCCGATAGAAAAAATCTCCGATATGGATGTGCCGGTTACTACCGAAGTTGAATCAATATGGAAATTTCTTCAAGCTACGACTTCCAAGACTTCAATCATATTTTCCACCTATCAATCATCAAAAGTCCTTTCCGTAGCAGTCCGCAAGTCAGGGACAACCTTCGATATCGGCATTTTCGATGAAGCACATCGAACGGCCGGGACAAAGATAGGGGCATGGGGCATAGCGCTGGATGATGCCAACATTCCCATCAATAAAAGAATCTTTATGACGGCAACGCCCAAAATTTACGCGCCGCATATAACCAAAAAGGCAAAAGAAGAGGATGTCCTGATCTGCAGCATGGATGATGCTGATATGTACGGGAAGCCCTTTTATGAAATAGGCTTTGCCGAAGCAGTCAGCAGAGGTCACATAACAGACTACAAAGTCATCGTCATCTGCGTGACTGATTCGGAAGTAAAGAAAGTTATCGAACAAGGCGGAAAAGTAATTACCGATCAGGATCACGAATGGGATGCGAAGGCATTGGCCAAGAGGATTGCTCTAGTTAAAGGTATTCGAGCCTACGATTTAAGAAAAGCGTTTACCTTTCATGGAAGAGTTGAGTCAGCAAAATCATTTACCGATACCAGCAAGCCTTACGGAATTGATAAAATCTTCCAACTTCTTGAACCCGAAATTCAAATGCAAAAGACTGTGGGATTTTTCCATGTAAATGGCACGATGTCGTCAGGAACAAGAAGCAACATCTTGAAAGAATTTGAAAGTGTGGACATTGGCATAATAAGCAATGCTCGTTGTTTGACAGAAGGTGTAAATATTCCTGCCGTGGATATGGTTGCCTTTATTGATCCGAAAAGAAGCCTGATTGACATTGTCCAGGCCACAGGCAGGGCAATGAGAAAGGCTGCTTGGAAGCAAAATGGATATATTTTCATACCGGTATTTTTAGAAGAAGATTCCGACCCTGAGCAGATCATCAAAAATTCAGATTTCGGCACTGTGTGGGAAGTCCTGCAAGCCATGCTGGATCAGGATCAGCGAATGCAGGGAATAGTTTCCACAATGAGAGTCCTTCAGGGCAAAGGTGAGCAAGGTTCTCAGGCATGGAAAGATGCAATGAATGAGTATGGCGAAAAAATTGAATTCTATGATCTGCCTGTAAAGATTGACAAGAACCGTTTCATTGAGAGACTGAATACTCGAATAGTCGAAATCGTCGGCAGGCAATGGGATTTCTGGTATGGGCTTACTTTAAGATATAAAGATGAGTATGGCAATACTAATGCACCACAGAGTTACAAGACACCTGAAGGATATCAGCTCGGTTGGTGGCAATATACTCAAAGGGGTAATTACAAAAAAGGAAAATTGTCTCAAGATCGGATAAGACATCTTGAAGAACTCGGCTTCATATGGGAGAAACTTGAAGAGCAGTTTGAAAAAGGTTTTCAGGAAACATTGCTTTATAAAGAAAGAACTGGCAATCCCAATGCAACAACGATCTACAAAACCCATGAAGGTTACCGGTTGGGTACTTGGCAACGTAGTCAAAGGCAAATTTACAGTAAAGGTAAGTTATCTACGATCAGAATAAAACGTCTCGAAGAAATAGGCTTCACGTGGGAATTACTTGAAGAGCAGTTTGAAAGAGGTTTTCAGGAAACATTAATTTATAAAAAAAGTACAGGAACCCCCAATGTAACGTGTGATTACAAAACACCTGAAGGCTATCTTCTGGGAAAATGGCAAAGTCATCAAAGAGGAAATTACAAGAAACGAAAAATATCACCAGATCGTATAAAACGTCTCGAAGAGATTGGTTTCACTTGGGAACCATTTGAAGAAAAATTTGAAAAGGGCTATCAAGAAACATTAAAGTTCAAAGCAAAAACAGGAAATTCCAACGCACATGGTGATTACAATACATCTGAAGGTTACCGGCTTGGTAATTGGCAAAGCGATCAAAGGAAATATTACAAGAAAGGGAAATTATCTTCTGACAGGATAGAACGGCTCGAAAAAATTGGTTTCATCTGGGATATCCTTGAAGAATGGTTTGAAAAAGGATTTCAGGAAACATTGCTTTATAAAAAGAGCACAGCCAATCCCAATGCACCTGCAACTTACAAGACAGCTGAAAGTTTCCTGCTGGGCAGTTGGCAAAGTAATCAAAGGAAATATTACAAGGAAAAGAAGTTATCTTCAGAGAGAATAGAACGGCTCGAAAAAATTGGTTTCATATGGAAGATACTTGAAGAACAATTTGAAAAGGGCTTTCAGGAAACTTTGCTTTATAAAGAAAGAACCGGCAATTCCAATGCGCCACAGAATTACAAGACAGCGGCAGGCTTTCGACTTGGTATTTGGCAAAGTGGTCTACGAAGCCGTTCCAAGAAAAATAAATTATCTTCAGACCAGATAGAACGACTCGAAAATATTGGATTCATATGGGATAGATTTGAAGAACAGTTTGAAAAAGGCTTTGAGGAAACATTGCTTTATAAAGAAAGAACTGGCAATCCCAATGCACCAGTAAGTTACAATACAGCGGATGGTTTCCTGCTGGGACATTGGCAAAGTAATCAAAAAACCAATTACAAGAAAGGGAATTTATCTCCCGATCGGATCAAGCGACTTGAGGACATTGGTTTCAAATGGGGAAGGCAAAGATCATAAATGTGCTATGATGATATTCAACTCATCGAGAAAAGCGAAGTCCGCATATTAATTGTTAGCTATATAAAATGACACCAGAAGAAGAAAATGAGATCGCAGAATTGATGCGCGCAGCAAGGGAAAAAGCGCGAGGGTACGCCGATCACTTTGGATGGGCAACAGATCGTGATATAGAAGAATGGGGTGTTGTAAATGCGCTTTCCGCGTGCTTGGAAAGCGAAAACAAAAGTTTTTTTAAAAATATAAAAAGACGTGGAAGATTAAACGATCCTCCCGATTGCGAAGCTTTGGATATAGATGGCAGACGAATTGCAATAGAAGTAACTGAGTTAGTAGATGGAAAAGCTATTCAAGCCTATAAAGCTGGAGCTATCTATGAATGGGCTGATTGGTGTCTATTCCGCTGAAGTCGC
>PLNU01000145.1 GCA_003142835.1 Syntrophaceae bacterium | reverse complement strand
GTTTATCCTTGCATACAATTTACTTGTATACGAGCATAATAGAAAGGAGTCTGCTTGTCAATATTTTTTTTAAAAAAGCACTATATACGAAAACGTCTAAGTCAGATGTTTCCCTTTTGGATGAGCAAGAGGTATTGGACAAGTATTCGGTATCATGAATTGTTGAATCTATAATCTGCAGAGGGTATCCCTAATTTTAATTTCAGGGAGAGACAGCCTATATATCCCTCCCTGAAATCCTGAAAAGATTTATGCAGCGCTGCTTGTGGCTGCAGGATTGCTTCTTTGCCCGCCTCTAGCGGACTTCTCGCAATGACAGAGTCTTAACCTTTTTCAGACAACAAACTGAGCCAAGTATCAAACTCATCAGTGAAATTGATATTTTGACGGGATGAGAATCTGTGTGCATTAAGATCATCCGATATATCATTGGTCGGGGCGAGAGGATTTGAACCTCCGACATCCTGCTCCCAAAGCAGGCGCGCTACCAAGCTGCGCTACGCCCCGATTATGTATTTTCCAATTTTTCTCCAAAACTTTTTTTCAGCTTAGCAAATGCCTGTCCGCGATGACTTACTTTATTTTTAATTGCGGGCGGTAATTCTGCGGCGGTGAGTTTCAGCCCTGGCACAAAAAAAATGGGATCATAACCAAATCCATTGCTTCCCCGCCGTTCATCGATAATTTGTCCATCCCATCTTCCTTCAAAAGAATCATAACTTCCATCTTTTTTATAAAGAACTAACGAACAAAAAAAAGACGCTGATCTCTTTTGCGGGGGAACATCTTTCAGCTTAGCCAACAGCTTATTATTATTTTCCTCATCAGTGGCTTTATCGCCTGCATATCTGGCGGAATAAATCCCGGGCTCGCCTTTCAAGATGTCAACTTGCAGACCGGAATCATCCGCCATAACAGTTTCCCCGGTGAATTCAGAAATAATTTTAGCTTTCTTAAAAGCATTTTCTAAAAAGCTCTTTCCATTTTCGCTAATTTCCGGCACATGATTATAATGGTTTAATGAAATTAACTCAATATTCATTCCTTCGAGCATTTCCTTAATTTCTTTTACTTTTCCCTCATTTTTCGTTGCAAAGACTATTTTCATTACTGAAGATCACCAACAATCTCTTTTTGCCGCGTAATGATCTTTTGAATACCTCGCGCTGCCAAATCGGTCATTGCATTCATTTTTTCTTTACTAAAA
Organism: Syntrophaceae bacterium; assembly: GCA_003142835.1. Taxonomy (GTDB): domain Bacteria; phylum Desulfobacterota; class Syntrophia; order Syntrophales; family Smithellaceae; genus FEN-1160. The sequence goes on along the minus strand of PLNU01000145.1, from coordinate 1,589 downwards.
GGAGCATGCTCTGCGGTACCTTGAACTTCAATAAAAAGGCCGGCGCCTGTCATGACAAAATTCATATCAACATCCGCACGGGAATCCTCTTCATATTCCAGATCAAGAAGAACTTGACCATCAACTATTCCAACACTTATTGCGGATACAAAATCGCTTACAGGCATTTCTTTGACAAGGCCATCTTGTTTCAGTTTTTTAAATAAATCTACAAGTGCCACAAAGGCGCCGGTAATTGATGCTGTTCTTGTGCCGCCATCAGCTTGAATAACATCACAATCGATGTATATTGTTTTTTCACCAAAAGCTCTCAGATCTGTCACAGTCCTTAGCGATCTGCCGATCAGTCTCTGTATTTCGTGCGTCCGTCCCCCTAAACGCCCGCGTGTAACTTCGCGTGCGCTCCTGGTTTGTGTGGACATAGGCAACATTGAATATTCAGCTGTAAGCCAACCCTTGCCTGTGTTCTTTAAAAAAGGTACAGTCTTATCTTCTAAAGATGCCGCACAAATTACTTTGGTATTACCAAATTCGACCAAAACGGAACCAACTACACCCCTGAGATAATTATTGGTTATACTGATAGGCCTTAGTTCATCCCACTGTCTATCTGAATTTCTTTTAATCACTTATCACCTATAAAACAATATAATGCTTTTAGCCAAGGCTTTGGCGATTTCCGTTTGTGTATCAGGAGAAAGCAATTTCTTTTTATCTTCAGAATTAGAGGCAAAGCCCATTTCCACCACTAAAGCCGGAATAGTCATACCTTCCATGATCGGTACATCGGCCTCTCTTAAACCTCTACCCTTGCGCGGAAATAAAGCATCCATGTTTTTTTGGATAAAATTCGCCAATCGCACAGAATCATTAAGGTACTTGTTTTTTTTATTCTTTGGACTGATTTTCGCCGCCTTTTTATTTTCCTGCAGCTCTTTAAATCCGGGGTAATAAAGTTCGAACCCATTGGCTTCTTTCCCGAAACCAGCGTTGATATGCAGGCTTAAAAACAGTTCCGGTTTTATCTTTAATGTATTAGCCTTCCTCTCCTTGATAGTAACATTTGTATCGGAATTCCGGGTTAAGACAACTTCAATATTATTTTCCCCGGCCAGTTCTTTCTGCATAGCCAAAGCTATAGCCAGGGTTATTTCCTTTTCTCCAATCTTATCTGTCAGTTTAACGCCGACATCTTGTCCTCCATGAGCCGGATCAATAACAACAAGATGCTTCTTCTCCGCCGCGCTGAGGTTGAACGATAAGCAAATAACAAATATCAACGCGAAGAGACTCAATATTAACGATTTCTTTATTATACCAATCATTTTTTCACCTAATTTTTAAAAGTTTTTTATCTAATTTGCTTGGCAAAAACTACACTATTGGGGAAATTAGCCTAAGTTTGCGCTTGCTTATAGCAGAGTCACTTCTTTTGTCAACAGCCAAATACATAAATTTACAAAATTTAAAATTTACGCACCCTTTCAATGGACTTAACAACCTTCAGCTGTCTAATAGCCGAAAATACTTTATTAAGTTGCTGCAAATCATTTACATCGATAACAAAATTGCACGTAGCAATCATATCT
>PLNU01000150.1 GCA_003142835.1 Syntrophaceae bacterium | reverse complement strand
TTTTTTCATATTTTGTTCTCCTCTATCAATATCTAATGACAAGCACATTGCGACACAGTCTCGAAAACGGAATTCCAGCGCTTTCTAATTTGAATTTCTCCAACACAAATTATGCTTGCCGGGCTTATTACTGTCAAGATTATAGGAAAATGTTGAACATTTGTCAAACTTTTGAAAAACACATCAGCCGGCCAGTTGGGAAAGCTAAAATCTTATGATGCACTGTTACTATTGCTATCCTCCCTTACAACTCTATTCGTGAGGGTTCCTATCTTTTCAATTTCTATACTAACAATGTCACCGGTTTTGAGAAAAAGAGGGGGCTGTCTGGTGAAACCAACGCCTTCCGGCGTTCCTGTTAAAATAACCGTGCCCGGCAGCAATGTCATTGACCGGCTCAAGTTGCTGACTATCTGCTGAATGTTAAAAATCATGTTCGATGTTCTTGATTCCTGAACCGTCTGACCATTAAGAATGGCGCGGATGCTGAGATTGTTCGGGTCTTCAATTTCTTCCTTTGTCACAATCCAGGGCCCCATGGGGCAGAAAGTATCAAAACTCTTTCCTCTTGCCCACTGTCCCTTCTGCATCTCAAACTGCCAGTCCCTGGCACTGACATCATTGGCACAGGTATAGCCCATAATGTAGTCCATAACCTCATCCGGCATAACATTCTTTGCTTTCTTCCCGATCACAACGGCAAGCTCCGCTTCATAGTCCACATGATCCGGCCCTGCCGCAGGCAGGATAATTGGCCCTTCATGCCCGGTAATACTGGTTGTAGCTTTTAAAAACAATACCGGCTGCTCCGGATAGGATATCGCTGTTTCATCGCCGTGCTTTTTATAATTGATACCGAGGGCAAGAATGTTTATGGGAATGATCGGAGCGAGAAGCTTCTTGATCTGAATTTCCCGGGAAGTAATTTTACAGGTTCCAAAAATATTTCCTTCAATTATTTTTGCGCAGTCCGGATGATCCGTACTATAAGCTCCATATAAAACCTTTTGTTCTGAGGAAACAAAGCGAATAATTTTCATATCGGCACCTCTATCTTTTTTCGTGCATTTTTTTGAGCAACACGTTTGTTCTGCAACAGAAAGAAACTCTCTCTATTTTCCATGGGGCCAATTCAATCCGGGCAATGTTCCCAATTACTTCCTGGAAAATAGACATAACCATCTGTCCCTAGAAGGGGAGTAAGTCTCTTCCCTTTGACTGAATTATCAATAATACCCTCCTTTTCCCGCGTTGAGCACAATTTAGACAGACCTCTCAGCGCGCCTATTTTTCTCGATGCGTTACGTTATGATTCGATGTATTCGTCCCATACCCTGAAGGGCATGAGTGAGTATTCAGGGTCACGATAAAGGTGATTATTCATCACTAGGCAGATTCAATGCGGTTGCGTCCCTCCTTTTTGGCCCGGTAAAGGGCTTCGTCTGCACGGGAAATAATTTTCTCAACGTCTTCCCGTATGTGATACTCCGAAAGGCCGATGGTAACGGTAACCTTAAAATCGGGGCCAAGGTCTGGAAACAGGATATTTTCGATGTTGGCACGCACACGTTCTGCGAAGATAAGCGCCCCTTTGATATCCGTTTGCGTCAGTATGATCAGGAATTCCTCGCCGCCATAGCGTCCGCAAAATTCCGTGTTGCGCATGGTTTTATCGATCATGGTGGCGACTGTCCACAATACCGCATCACCTGTCAGATGTCCATACATATCGTTGACATTCTTAAAGTGGTCAATATCCAGCATGGCAAGGCAGAATATGCTGTCGCCGCGCGATGAACGATTCTTTTCGTAATCAAGAAGTTCCATGACATGACGACGGTTGTAGACACCGGTCAGTTCATCCCGGATTGCCATTTCCTTGATCTTTTCCATGGCCTCTCCAAGTTCAGTGTGACTATTACGCAATTTTTGTCTCAGGGAACTGATATGGCCACCGAGGAATGCAAAGAAGGGTAACAGGGAGGCAAGGGCCATCCATTGAAGCATTTCTTCGTATAAATTAATTTTTTGTGGCTGGTATTCCATTAAAACATAGATGACGAGACCATAAGTAAACAGAACAAAGATGGTTAGACTTAAAAATTGACGGGTATTTAAACGGAAGATCCCAAAAAGAAACACAATAAGGTAGATAATAAGAAAGGGTCCACGAATATGATTTGCCGTGTACATCAAAAACATGACGACAATTGTGGCCACAACCATTTGGATAATCGTCAGACTGGGATCGGCCATCTTGAGATTGAGTCCGGAGCGAATCCAAACATAGAAAACGGTAAATACCGTTGAAGCTGCAATTGCGCAGAAGACAATGACCCAACTTTCCATGACGCCTAGCCAATAGCTGAGGCATACGAGGGAAAATGAAATGACATAGGCAATAGCTGACATCAGAAAACGGTTGATTCGAACGGCTTGTTGTTTATCGTCTTTCGGAATCAACGAATATTGTGACAACAGTTTCATCATGGAGATGTTCAGTAATCTTGAGTTCATTAAAGGGAAGCTCTCTTCCTAGTCTCTTTTTGATAAGACATTGCTTTAATATTTGCGAACTATAAGAATTTCGTTCTTGTATGTCAAGAGAATTTTGACCACCGAATATGGAGTGCGTTGCCGATCATTGTGCGAGTGATGGCTATCATTATCCATCTATATTAACTATCATTGTCCACTTGGTTCTTAATATAGTAATTGACTCATAACATAAGATTATGGTATTCTTCTTCAAGTGGCAAGAATGCGCATTCTTTCTGTTGTTTATTTCTTATTGGTGCATCAATATCTGATAAAGAGGTAAAAGAAATGAAAACCAAATATTGTTCAAAAGCAATAATATGTCTGCTTGTGTTGTCTCTGGTGTTGCCGATGTCGCTTAAAGCGCAGGAACAGGAAGAGAACGCGGTCACACAGCAGCTGCGGACTTATTCACAGGAAGAACTCGACCGTCTGCTTGCCCCCATTGCCCTATATCCGGATACACTGCTTTCGCAGGTTCTTATGGCGTCAACTTATCCTCTGGAAGTGATCGCGGCAGACCGCTGGCTTAAACAGAATCAAAGTCTGACAGGGGATTCGCTGGATACGGCTCTTCAGAAAAAGTCTTGGGACGTCAGTGTAAAATCGCTTTGCCATTATCCCCGGGTGCTGACCATGATGAGTGAAAAACTTGATCTGACAAATGATCTGGGAAATGCCTTTTTAGGGCAGCAGGATCAGGTCATGGACACGATCCAGAGCTTGCGTGCCAAAGCACAGGCTCAGGGTAATCTTGCATCTACCGACAAGCAGAAGGTAATAGTCGATCAAGGTGATATTACGATAGAACCCGTCACCCCTGATGTTGTCTATATTCCTGCTTATGATCCCTGTTGGGTTTATGGACCATGGTGGTATCCTGCATGCGCGCCTTTGTGGTTTTGGTATCCGGGAGTCGTTGTCGGTGCCGGTTTCTTTTTCGGCCCGCCCATCTTTATCGGACCGCTTGATTTCTGGTGCGGTTTCCGCTGGCACCGCCATGGCGTCTTTATTAATGTGAACAAAACATTTTTTGTCGGCAGACCGGGGATAACCAGGATGCATGGTGGAACCGAAATCTGGCAGCACAATCCAATGCACCGCCGGGGCGTTGCTTATCACAATCAGATAACGGCCAGAAAATTTGGACAGATCAGCCGGCCTGGCGTGGATGCGCGCCGGGGATTCAGAGGATTTGCGCCCCGGGGGGGTGCGGGAATGATGGTAACCCCTCAGACAAGGCCGGAACGGGGGCGTGGCGCAATTCAGCCACGCAGTGGAACTGTGGCGCCCGGTACAGGGCGAACGATGCGTCCGGCAGGACATGAACCGGGCCGTATTGGCGTGCAGCCACGCGGTGGAACTATGGCACCCGGCGCGGGACGATTGCAACAGCAACGAAGCGGTAATGCATTGGAAGGTTTTGGGTCAAGTGGCCCTGAGGTGAGGCAAAATAGCGAACGCGGGCACGAAAGTATCGGCGGCGGCGGAAGAGGTGGCGGTGGATTTCATGGCGGAGGCCGGATGAGATGAACAACAGGTGCAAGATTGAACATCTACAAATGGAGGAATAGTGATGAGGATATTTGTGCATGGAAGAAAAAGTTGTTTAATCAAAACGATTTATTATTGCCTCATTATTACGGCCATGTTTATTTTTATCCCCGGCAGCACCAGCCATGCGGCCAAAATGACCCAGCGGACATTTGCTTCGCCGGATAAAGCATTCAGCATGCTGATAGCGGCGGTTAAGAGCGGCGATGCCAGGCAATTAGCCGCCATATTCGGCCCCCAAGAGAAAGATATCTTTCCGACTGACAAGGAGGCAAATGCCAGGGCACGGGAAAGATTTACCAAGGCTTATGATGAAAAACACAGGCTGGAGAATATAGGAACAAATTAAGGTAGTTTTGCATGTGGGTGATAATGACTGGCCCTGGCCTGTTCCGGTTGTTAAAACTGGCAATCGCTGGCGTTTTGATACCCAGGCAGGAATAAAAGAGATCATTGCCCGCAGAATTGGCAAGAATGAAGTTTCAGCCGTCCAGGTTTGTCTTGCCTATGTGGATTCACAATTAGAATATGCCCGAGAGCACCGTGTTGACGGCATGGGTGAATATGCACAACAGCTGGCCAGCGAACCGGGCAAGAAAAACGGACTATGCTGGGATTCAAAGGATGGAGAAAAACCAAGCCTGCTTGGGCCTCTGGTAGCCGGCGCTTGTAAGACAGAAATGAAGTCAATGATGCGGCCGGGAATGGAACTTTCTCCTTATCACGGCTATTATTACAAGATACTCAAAAGCCAGGGTAAAGACACGCCGGGTGGAGCTTACAATTATGTTGTGGAAGGAAAAATGATTGGCGGATTTGCTCTGGTTGCCTATCCGGCTGTGTATGGCTCTTCAGGGATAACAACATTTATAGTGAATAAGGACGGAATCGTTTATCAGCAAGATCTGGGTAAGGATACAGAGAAGATTGCTGAATCGATGGACAGCTATAATCCTGACTCCACCTGGAAAAAAGTGGATTGATGTGTCCTGACCAATATTTGACTTTACAAACACTGTCAAATTAAGTCACATCACTTTTAACGAGTTCCTACTTATCCACACCTTTCAGGTTGAAATTGAAGTGCGGATTACTGCTTGTAAGCAGTTTAGATGGTGATGAAAAATTGGAAAATGGGTTATGGCTTTCGCACGAAATCCGAACAACTGTGTACAGGCAAGAGATACTGATTGTGGAATTTGCAGATACCACCATCCCCACGACTGCTGCCTCTTACAGAACTGAAGATGCTTATTCCCTTAAAAAACTCTTCCAGCATAACGGGTTCGTTATTGAAGTACTCACAGTTTCTGCAGCAATGCCAATCTGATGTTTCCTTTGCACCAAAAAGCATCCAGCGGGACATATTCATCCCTTGATCTTATCCGATAACTTTCCTAAAATCAACAAATGGTATATGATTATGGTGTCCTTTCGGCATTGGCGAGATTTTCAAAGCTCGTGAATTTTTCCAGAAATGCCAGCTTGACGATACCGGTGGGGCCGTTTCTTTGTTTGGCGATAATAATTTCCGCTAATCCTTTTTCCGTATTATCTTCCGACCTGTTATAAACTTCGTCGCGGTAAATAAAAGCGATAACATCGGCATCCTGTTCGATGGCGCCGGATTCCCTTAAATCCGCCATTTGGGGACGGCGGTTGGGGCGATCTTCCACTTTGCGGTTGAGCTGGGAAAGAGCAATAACCGGAACTTTTAATTCTTTGGCCAGAGCCTTTAATGAGCGGCTGATTTCCGATATTTCCTGTTCACGATTGTCACGATAGCCGCCTGCCCGCATTAATTGTATGTAGTCCACTACAATCAAACCCAGTCCCGCATCGGCCTTCAGCCGGCGTGATTTGGCTTTCATTTCCAGAACGGTGATGGCGGGTGTGTCATCAATATAGAGAGGTGCCTCAGAGAGGCGTCCGGCAGCAGTAGTTAATTTCGGCCAGTCAGTTTCACCTAAAAAACCCTTCCGCAGGCGCTGCGAATCTACTTTTGCTTCAGAGGCAAGCAAACGGAAAGCAAGTTGTTCTTTGGACATTTCCAGAGAAAAGATAGCCACTGGTGTTTGTCCTTCAAGCGCCGCAAATTGAGCGATGTTCAGGGCGAGAGAAGTTTTTCCCATGCTCGGACGTCCGGCAATAATGATCAGATCGGATTTTTGCAAACCGGAAGTCAAATCGTCAATTCTTTCAAAACCGGTGGGCACGCCGGTAATCAATTCCTTGCGGGCGTAAAGGTCTTCAATTGCCCGGAAACTATCCTTGACAATGTCCCTAATCAGATAAAAGGACGGACGGACCTTATTTTCCGAGATTTCAAAAATGCTGTGTTCGGCTTTATCCAAAACCTCATCAACATCAGAGCCGGTCTCGTAACAACTGTTAATAATATCCGTTGCCGAGCCAATTAGTCCCCGGAGAATTGCTTTCTCCTTAACAATTTTAGCGTAATTAGCAACATTTGCCGCTGAAGGAACATTATCCACCAAAGAAGCCAGATAAGAAGTACCCCCAACTGAATCCAGCATGCTTTTATCTTTCAATGCATTGCTTAAAGTGATCAGATCAACCGGCTCATTTTTTTCGGAAAGCTCTATAATGGTACTGAATATCTTTCGGTGAGCCTCATTATAAAAATCACCTTTAGATAGAATTTCCAGCGCACTATTTATAGAGCTGTTTTCCAGCAGAATACCCCCAAGGATAGACTGCTCAGCCTCAAGATTTTGCGGTGGAACTTTGAATGAAGATGGATCAATGTCTCGCATTTTTATTCGCCAACAACGATTAATTTAAGTTCAGTATCCACGCCGGAAAGTAACTTGATTTTAATTTTAAATTCGCCCAGCGATTTAATCTGCTCATCATGGATAATCATTTTTCTGTCAATGTCATAACCCTTTTCTTTAAGCGCTGATTCGATATCTTTGGTTGTTACCGAACCAAAAATCTTATCCTGATCACCGACTTTACGGGACATGGTGAGCGTGACATTGGAAAGGGCTAAAGCCAAATCCTGGGCAGTTTTATGCTCTTTTTGTGTTTTTTGTAAAATATTATTTTTTTCGTGTTGCAGGGTTTTTGTGTTTTTTTCGTTAGCTTCGATGGCAAGGCCTTTTGGAATTAACAAATTGCGGGCATAGCCGTCATTGACTTTAATTAAATCTCCGGCCTTTCCCAGAGAAGGTACGTCTTGCTTTAAAATTACCTTCATTAAAATCCTCCTTTTGTTATATATTTAAGACACGATAGCAGTTGTCTGATCTTTGCGGAAAAATTTTCTGAAATCAACCCAGATATCAAATAATCCGGCAATTGCTATTGGTATCATAAGAAATTGTTGAATCGCAATAAAAAAATAAAAAAGAAAACGGAAAAAAACAGGAACATTTTTACTCTGAAAGATGAAACTGATAATGGCGAGGCCTTGCAGCAGATAAATAAAACAAATAACCAGGAATAAATTTAACGCTAAAAAATTGATATCATCATGTGGAACAAAATTAAGCACACCGGAGATAATAAAAATCCAAATAAAAAAATCCGGAGTCTTCCAACTGGCAAGCATCGTGAGATTGGATCGGGGGATACCGGCCTTGCTCAAAACATTTTTTCCGATCAGGACATTTATCCAAACAATAAATACTGTGAAAACGATGATCAGAGAAGGGAATATCCGGGTGAAAGCAATTGTTATATTTTGTTGATTATCTTTAATGAAATCAATGTCTTCTTTTGCTAATGGCAACTTGCTATATAATTTTATGTTGGCTTCAATTATTGAAGCAACATATTTCTGGATAAACTGCCAGGGATGTACCGATTGTTCGAAACTGCTGTAGATAAAATAGAAGCAAATTGCAGCAATTATAAGCAGGGCAGGGTAAGCGATTACCTTTTTGACGGATTTGTTGCGGGTTGCGATCCGCGCAATGAACAGGCCGGAAAGCCCCATGGTAACGATAGGAAGAAGGGGGTTACCCTGATGCAACAATAAAGACAAGATTAAAAGCAGCAGGCAAGAAATAAAAAAAGCCGTTGCGGTTTTAATTTCGCCGTTAATTGTGCCAAGCAGGAAAAGAATCATAGGAAACAGGATTAGACAAAAAGACCCAAAAAAAGGAATAAAAGCGGCGGAAAAAACAAAAAAAGTAATGATTAATAGTTGTTTGATAAAAGAGCTTTTGAAAATTAATAAATCTAATTTTTTCAATGCTGATAACCTGGTAAATGTTAAATTGTCTTAATCTCAACAAAATGATGTAACTGGAAATGAATCGCCGGTCTTTTTCTGTGAGGAAAAAGACCGGCTGATCAGTTTTAAAGATTGCCTTTATCTTCCTTCAGCGGTGACAAAAGGCATAATCGCGATCGTACGAGCGCGTTTGATTGCTACAGTCAGCTCCCTTTGATGGCTAGCGCAATTACCGGTGATTCTACGTGGCATAATCTTGCCTCTCTCGGTCACAAAACTGCCGAGAATGGCAGGGTTTTTATAATCAATTTTGACATTAGAATCAGTGCAAAAGCGGCAAAACTTTTTTCTATGAAAAAACTTTTTCTGGGGCTGCCGAGCTGGTCTATCTCCATTAGCTATTGCCATTGCTTATTCCCCTTTCGCTGGTATTTCTTCTTTAGTATCAGGTTTTTTGAATGAAATTCTTTGTGGCTTTGTGTCTGAGGAAGGTTTTTCTTCCCTAATTGCGCCTGAGTTATTGCTTTCAATGCGAATCTGTGTGCGCTTTACTTCAGTGGCAGCAAATTCGGCATCGATGGTTTCGCGCGTAGTGGCGCCTTCCTTTTTTACCGTCATGAATTTCAGAATGCGGTCGTCGATTTTGAAATTTCTTTCAAGTTCTGTGACGATGGGTCCATCACCGGCAAAATCGACAAGAAAATAAAAACCATCTTTTTGTTTGTTGATTTCGTAGGCAAGACGTCTTTTGCCCCATTTATCGACTTTCGCAATAACACCTTTACGGTCGGTGATGATTGCCTGACAGCGTTCGATCAAGGCAGTAATGTCTTCTTCAGTCAGATCAGATTTGACTATGACTATAACTTCGTATCTTTTCAAATTTCCTCCTTTCGGCTCTAAAGCCCATGGTCAAGGCCACAGGCAAGGGGAGTCCTAAAATTTATGATGGCGTCTTTTATACCGAACTTCAATAGAAATCAAGGATTATATTAGGCTCATTTCTAACTACTTAGAAGAAAAGATAATAAGGGGTTTCATGTTTACATTTTTTAAATTGGTGGGCGATGCGAGACTCGAACTCGCGGCATCTGGCTTCGGAGGCCAGCACTCTATCCATCTGAGCTAATCGCCCACGCTGCGAGTTTCTACTATATCCCGTTATAATCTTCAATGAATAAAATTATTAATCAGCCTATAATTGTTTGGACACTAACTTAAATCCCTCCTGCCTCCCTTTAGAAAAGGGAGGAATTCCCCTCTTTTGAAAAGAGGGGTTAGGGGAGATTTTTTAAAAAAATGTCTCATTAATTATGAACGCCTTGTTACTCTCCGGACGAACTACTGCCTTGTCTTTTTGAGGTATGGTCTTTCCCCAGATAGAAATTGATCCAGGATGAGGTTTGATAAAGATCCCAGTTGCAGGGTGGGACAAAGCCTTTATCCAGTTGCACTTCCTCCCCGTGTTTCTTCAACCTGGCATAGGCCCTGACATAGACGCACCGCTTCTTTCCGGGATAGACTTCGCACCACCCCTCGAAGCTCCCGCCGCAGG
>PLNU01000086.1:1062-5241 GCA_003142835.1 Syntrophaceae bacterium | reverse complement strand
CGCCATCGCCCGGATCAGCGACCCCGGATGCCAGAGCAAGGCCCACGAGTTGATGGAGTCCGCAATGCGGACTATTTCGCTTTTGCAGCAGGGATATATCCCCATGGACGAGACGGAATTCTTCCTGGAAGGGGCCAAACAGATGGAACAGGCGGTCCACCATGCCAAGATGGCGGACCGGATAACCACGGGATGGGATTCCCGCGGCGCCCTGCATAATTTCTACCAGGCCAACCTGCGCGCCATTGAACGCGGTGTGAAGATCACCCGCATCTTTGTCGTCAACCGCGAGAACCTGGCCGAGCCAGATTTCCAGAAGGTCCTCCTCACCCAGTACCGCAACGACATTGACGTGCGCATTGCCTTCCGCGCTGAACTGGCGTCGGCAACCAACATCAGCAACCGGGATACCGACAGCTCCTTTGATTTTGCCATCTACGACGACCGAGCGATTACTGATGTCTTCAGCAAGCCGGGGAAATACTTCGGCAGAAAAACCAGTGAGCCTGTGGAAGTGGCCAAATATCTCCATCTGTATGAACTTGTCGAGCACAGCGCCTATGCTGTTACCCTGGAGGACGATAAGGTTATTCTGGCAGGTGACGTCATCCCCCTTGCTTCGTAAAATCCCTCGCTTCGTTCAGGTTTATGATGAGAAAAACGAACGGTCAAATCTGCCTTTGATCTTTTATTATCTGTTCAACTTGTAATATCCGCTTCGCCAGTGTTTTATTTACTCTCCGCTGTTCTCTTATTTTTCCTACAATACTGCTTACCGTGCTATCAATAAAATCTGAATAGTCCTTGTCATCAAGTTAATTGCTTCTCTATGGCGGTCTCGATTCATAACATGGTACCAAGCATCAGGGATATTGTATGCGTAATGGTCGGCTCATATTTATTCCTCATGTCACGCTAAATGCTATTTCTCATTGGTCAAAGGCAGATTTGTCTCCATTTCTACGCACCAATTGCGACAATCCGAATTGATCCTGGTGTAAAAAACATTAATGCGCCCAGGACTGACGATTTTCCGATGTGAAAGAACGCTGCACGGGCTTTCTATTCGTTTTGGCGCTGAGTGTAAAAGGCCGTCTGCTTTTGTCCGGCTTCCTGCCGTTCGAATTGTTATTGCGACGGGCAGGGGCAGGAGTGGCAGTCAGCGGCATTGTGATCGTCAGTCCATCAACGCTATGGTATTGCAGCTTTTCTCCCAGCACTTTTTTCAGGGAATGCGCAAGGACGACGTCCTGACCAGTGACAAAAGTAAAAGCATCACCAGTTTTAGAGGCGCGGCCTGTCCGGCCAATACGATGAGTATAGGCATCGGCAGTTGACGGCATATCATAATTAATCACGTGGGAGATTCTGGTCACATCAATGCCGCGAGCGGCGATATCGGTGGCCACCATAATTTCATAACGGCCGTCACGGAAACCATCCAACGCCTGCTGGCGTTTCGGTTGCGTGAGATTTCCATGCAGCGAGGTTACTTTGTATCCTGAGCTATCCAGCTGCCTGGCAAGGCTCTTGGCGCGCGATTTTGTTCTGGTAAATACCAGAACGGATTCCGTCTCGGTTTTATCAAGAATATCTTTCAGCAGCGCTGTTTTAGATTCCATTTGTACCGGATAAAATCTGTGTGTGACTGATTCCACCGGCGCGGTGAAGCCGATTTTAATATTCACCGGATTCTGCAGAAGATCATTGGCCAGCACTCTTATATCGTCCGGCATTGTGGCCGAAAAAAGCAAGGTCTGGCGCTTTGCGGGCAGGTGCTTCACAATTCTTCGAATATCCGGCAGGAAGCCCATATCAAACATGTGGTCAGCCTCATCGAGTACCAGTACTTCAATCTTGGATAAATCAACAGTACCACGATTGATATGATCCAGCAGACGGCCGGGACACGCGGTGATGATATCAACTTTATCGCGCAGTTTTTTGATCTGACCCTGAATACTTACTCCGCCATAGATGGACGCGCTGCGAAGTTCCGTCCTGCGGCCCAATTGTCCGATAGCTTTATGGGTCTGCTCGCTAAGTTCCCGTGTTGGCGCGATGATCAGCGCGCGGACATGGCCGCGCGAACCTTGCATCAGGCGCTGTAAAATTGGCAGCACAAAGGCTGCTGTTTTCCCTGTGCCTGTCTGGGCGATCCCCATAACATCCCGGCCTTCCATAATCGGCGGGATTGATTCTAATTGAATTGGTGTAGGCCTTATGTAACCGAGTTCCTGCACGCCGGCAAATACTTTCGCATGTAACTCAAACTTCTCAAAACTCATTTTTTCTTCTTCCTTCATTTTTTTATTATGCCCTTTTCGGTTTCAAAGGATAACGAGGCGGCAAGGAGGAGGCTCCGCAGACGTATTACTAATACGTTGAGGAAGCCGACAACGCTGCCAACAAAGTTAGCCAAAGAAAGTGAAATGGCATTGTGGTGACATTTGAACCCATTTCTAATCATTACGGCTTTTGAATATACACCGCTTTACTGTGCCAGGCAGCATCCGCAAAGAGCGGTTGCAAACATGGCACTATAGCTGGATTCTATTACGATTAGCTGGATTTTCCTGCCGAAGTTTCCAAGAGAAAAAAGTTGGGAAGGTAACTAACTATCGCTATCACGAGTTAGTGTTTACAGACATTATTAACAAATAGCAAGAAATATCTTTGTTGACGGCCTCAAAATAGAATAGACGTGGCAAAGAAATCTCCCCCGCCCCCTCTTTTACCCTAATAACCTGAAGGTCACGCGAGGGCACGCGACAAACGAGGGGAGTTCCTCCCTTTCATAAAGGGAGGTTAGGAGGGATTTTATAAAATAATTGTCGTTTCTAATATACGACCATTAATATATCATTTCGCTTTCAAAGGATAACGAGGCGGCAAGGAGGAGGCGCCGGAAGCGTATTATACATACGTTGAAGAAGCCGACGACGTTGCCAACAAAGTTAGTCAAAGAAAGCGGATTGGTATTGATTGCATTTCTAGTTTGGCCTGTGCTAATCCTATTCTCCATAAATATAGCTAAATATGAGGCATAAAAATGAAAGCATCCCCTCTCTTTTCCGCTGATTACTATAAACTATCGACGGCTGCGCTGGAAGCAGCACTGCATCATGTAGCGGCATATGAAAACTGGCAGGCATTCGATCCCGGCTCATCAGCTTCTATTGGCAGGCGTTTCCGCGCGATGCCGACAATTTCCAAGCAAGACCTGCGAAAGCATACCTGGCGGAATTTTATTCCCGCAAGTATGGATGTCGATGCCGCGCTGAAGACAGGTACAATAGAACTTGTCCAAACCAGTGGCACAATTAATGAACAGATTTTAAATGTCTGGTATCAGCTCTGGTGGGACGCGGCAGAAGTGGCATCGTGGCGCTACAATTCCTGTACGGCGGCATTAAAACTGGGTAAACACCGGGAAGCAATTCTCACCAGCCCCATGAATACCGGCATTTTGGCTAAAAATGGTTTGCTGACTTTGGAGGAACGATCTCGTGACCGTTTTCTCTATCTTAATGAAAAAATCAATCCGTCATTATGGGACGACAAACTAATCGAACGCATCATTGCGGAGCTGGAAATATTTCAACCGGTTGTGTTGGAAGCAAACCCCTCCTATCTGGCTGAGGTTGCCCGCTATGCTTACAGACATAATCTTAGTGTATTTCAGCCGCCGGTGATTATTTTTACGTATGAAAATCCGGGCATCATGGCCAGAAAACAAATCCACAAAGTTTTCCGTTCACCGCTCGTCAGTTCCTATGGATCAACCGAAGCGGGATATGTGTTAATGGAATGTGAACAGGGAAAACTCCATCAGGTTTCCGATTCTTGCCGGATTGATGTAGAATTTATGCGGCCTGAATACGGACATTCTCATATCGGAAGGTTGCTGCTGACAACACTGACCAATCCCTGGCGATCATTAGTCAGATTTGATGTGGGCGATCTGGTGCAGATCGATCCAGCGGGCATTTGTGAATGTGGCCGCAATGACGGATATATCTGTAGAGAATTTGCCGGGCGGACGGCTGACCTTACCTATACAGTAGATGGTTTTCCGGTAACCACGGCGATGGTCGAAGCGATCATCAATAGATTGGAATCTGTTGCCGATTATCAAGTCTTTCAACGAGAAGACATTTATCATGTCCATATAGTTCT
>PLNU01000086.1:0-1057 GCA_003142835.1 Syntrophaceae bacterium | reverse complement strand
ATGATCAGCTTTTTGTAAAGGAGGCAGTGGTATGACCAAATCAAAACCTGCCGATATTTTTTTGATTGCCGGAGGGCCGCAGTCGAAAAACAATAAAGCAATTCTGGCCGGAGCATTGGCTCTAATTAAAAAGAAAGCTCCCAGCGTTGCTTATATCGGGACAGCCAGCGACGATAACAAAGAATTCTTTTTAATGTTAAGGCCAATAATTATGGCTGCCGGCGCCGGAAGTGTTAGGCTTGTTCCCATCGTGCGGCGATTTGATCCGGATAAAGCCCGGGATATTTTGCTCGCGAGCGATGTTGTCTTTATCAGCGGTGGCGGTGTGGATATGGGAATGAAATATTTGCACAAACGAAAATTAATTCCTCTCTTTAGACAACTCTATGACCGGGGAAAACTTTTCTGCGGAATTTCTGCCGGAGCCATTATGCTGTGCCGCAACTGGATGCACTGGCGCGATCCGGATGATGACGATACAGCCGAGCTTTTAGATTGTCTGGGATTTGCGCCGCTGCTTTGCGATGTTCACGCGGAAGAAGATAACTGGGTGGAAATGAAAAGATTACTTGGTTTCTTCCCGCAAGGTACAGCCGGTTACGGCATCCCGGCCGAAGGCGCACTGCGGGTTGCCCCAGATGGCAAAATCACACCGATTGGTTCTGTACCAGTACGATTTATCAAAAAAGGCGCTGACATAATAATTGTTTGATTTTTATAAAAAAAGGTTTAAATAATAAAGCATTAAATCAATGGCGCTGTTTGAAAAACAGCGAAATTATTTATTACGTATATTAATTGTTATACCACAATTATTTTATTAAACGATATTTTTCTAAAAAAACGGTCACTAAATGAATGAAGATAGCAATATAATTTGGCGATATATGGACTTTACTAAATTTGTGTCTTTATTAGATAGGTCAGCACTTTTTTTTGCTAGAGCGGATAAATTTAAAGACCAATTTGAAGGCTCTTGGACTAAAAAGAATTTTGAAAGAATGACTACAGCATTTAAGGGCGTTGATGTCCTTGATGGTGAGTGCCACGACATCGT
>PLNU01000118.1 GCA_003142835.1 Syntrophaceae bacterium | reverse complement strand
CTTTTATATGATTATCAAGTCTCTTCTTGGCTAATGTTAGTAGTATTTCGGCTGCTGTTATCCTTGTACCAATCACCAATCACGAAAATGAGCCAAGCAAAGACCTCTTAGGCTTCTAAAGTACCATCATGAGCAAGCGTATCCCCACCGCCCCCCAAGGCGAATGCAAGCCCCCGGATGATCCATATTCCATGTATCTTGCGGAAAAGCCGGGTCCCCAGTGGCGCGCCCAGTAAAACACCTACGGCCAGCAAGATGGTGCGGCGAATGCCCTGCGTAAAGGCGCCGGTTGCGATATGCGTCAGCGTTCCCGTCAGCGCCATGTTGGTCAGGATAAACTGGGAGGTCGCGGTAGCGATGTGTACCGGAAAATTCAACAGGTGTATCAGCACGGGCACGTGGATGATTCCCCCGCCGATGCCCAACAGGCTGGAGAGAAAGCCGACCGCCATGCTCACGACGACCCCCAGGGGCTGGTGATAAGAGAAACGATGGACCGTGCCCGTCGGCCTCGGTCACGGTGCACGCCCGGTGGTTGGGCGGACAGGGCCGCGCCGCTTCCTCCCGGCCTCCGGGCTTGACAAACAGAAAGACTGAAACGGCAATCAGCAAGAGGCCGAAGATGCCGTCAAAGAGACGTCGGGGCATGTAGGGCGTGGTGAGGGCTCCCAGGATGGCCCCCGGTATCGTCGCCGCCGAGAAGAGCAGGCCGGAGCGATACCCGATCCGTTTCATGCGGGCGTAGGCGACGGAGCCGGAAAGGGCATTGAAGAAGACGACCGCCAACGAGATGCCGGCAAGGGGCTCCGGCGTCTCCTGGGGATAGAGCAGGAGCAGGATGGACACAAGTACGAAGCCGCCCCCGGCGCCGATGAGCGTGCCGTAGGCCCCGATGACAAAGCCCAGGGGAATCAACTATAGATATTCTAAAGGCAAGTATGAGATCCTTTCAATCTCTGAATTTCAGTGCGACGGAACTGAAAACCTGGAACTCCTGAGGCAGCGCCGCCGGGAATAAAAACTTCGTGGCTGGTCGGCTGATCAGGGATTGATTCTACCGGACAGATAATGAGACCGGATAGGCCTATCCCTCTTTTCGGCTTTCCCGTGTGGCCGCATTACCCACGGCGATATGGTTTGAGGGTTTGACTGAAGCGAGTTCCGAATTTATCCGATCCGTGAATTGCCGGAAAGCGACCAGCATCGTTTCAGATATCGTTGCGCCGCGCGGTATCTTCAGCGACATCGGATTGACCGGCCTGTTATCGATCCTCATTTCGTAATGCAGGTGGGGACCCGTGGCAAGTCCGGTAGCGCCAACATATCCGATGACCCTGCCCTGGTCTACCTGCACACCGTTCCTCACGCCCTTGTCGATCTTCGATAAATGTCCGTAATAGGTCTTATAACCGTTTCGATGCCTGATGATGATCAGGTTTCCGTATTGTCCCCTGCGACCGGCAAAAAGAACTGCTCCATCACCGGCTGCTGAAACCGGCGTTCCTGTTGCCGCCGCATAATCGAGGCCCTGGTGAGGGCGATAGATTTTCAGGATCGGATGGTATCTCCCCCTGGAAAAGCCTGAGCTGATGCGCCTGAAACTCAACGGCGATTTCAAGAAGCTCTTCCTGAGTGATTTTCCGGTTTCATCATAATAATCGATTTTCCCGTTCTGCCTGAATGCATAGGCCCGATAGACGTCGCCGTTGTTGCTGAACTCAGAGGCAAGGATGTCCCCATATTTTTTGAACCTGCCGTCCAGATACAGTCCTTCGACAACTATTTTGAACGAATCATTGTTCCTCAGGTCCGTCGTAAAGTCGATGTCCCATGCAAACATGTCGGAGAGCTGAAGGGCCAAGAGCAGATTCTCATTGCCCTCTTCCATCGAAGCGATAAGATTGTCCTGAATCGTACCCCCGATATGGAGTATTTTTTTTTCATAATGGATGGAGACTTTTTCGGCGCAGTATCCCTTGTCCGTGCGATTGATGTTCAGAAAGCAGTCGTCGTCCATCCAATAGATGAAGGAATCAATCTGCGCATTCTTGTCGAGGATAATCTTGTAGGAACGACCCGGATGTAGCTCTCGCAGCCTGTGGATGTTCGCAGAAGCCTCACGTATCTTGTACAACTCGCTGATATCGAGCTTGTATTTTTTGAAGATGTCAAAGAGCGTTTCGCCCTTTTTGATCTTGCCGGTAATCTCGCGGAACTCCTGCTTTTGAACCGGGGGAGCCTCTTCTGTTTTGGTGATTAAGCTGAAATTGCCCATGAAGGCAAAAAAAGCGGTAATCAAGAGGGCTGCTTTCATAGGGGCTTTTTTCATGAAACCTCTTTAAGAAAATGCGTAGTGGTTACAACTTCGCACAAAACCAACGATATACTGCCGTGATTAGATGTAAATCATCCGTAGCTAAAGCTGCCGATTTCTCTGCGGCTTTCACCGCCCGGAACGTCTTTTCATCACGATTTTTTCCTATTGATTCAAGTCCGATACTATGTTACATATTAATTATTGGCATACCGTCTATCATAGGTGCCTGTGTTTGTCAATGAAACTTCGAGACCTTTGCAAAACTGTATATTCCGGCAACGATTAAAAATGAGGACGTTTTTTAGAAGATTCTTCGATTGTGGAGACCACAAATTCCACTTTGCGCGTTTATTCTAAGCTATGACAAGACCACTGGACCTCCATGTTTACCCGGGTTTTAGCCGGATGAATGATTTTGCTATGCGTAAGACAGACGTCTCCACCTGTTACGCTGTCTTTAGTATTTTTGAAGCCCGGAAGAGATTGAAAGCCATCTGCCGGAACAGCGCATCAAGAGCATTTTTAATCAACCTCGAGAACCTCGCCCGATACGCCTTGTTGTATAAATGGCTTAATCCGAAATACTGTTCAACGATATACCGGACTTTGGAAATAGCTTTGTTGCGCGCTATTTCATATTCAGTAAGCTCAGTGCCTGTCGTTGCTTTTCGCTTGTGCCCTTCAGGGTGCATAATGCCGTCTGCGATTTTATTCAGGGCGAGAAAATCTCGATTAGGCTTTCCAAAATACCCTTTATCCGCATAAACCTTTTTAATAGGTTCTTTCGTATGACAACTGCCGGCGACACAGAGAGGAAGATAAGGACTGTCATGATGCGAAGCAGCCGACATTACTGTGGACAGAACAAACCCCTGCTTAATATCAACAGAGGCGTGCTCTTTCCAGCCGAAGTGAGCGACATTGTTTTTCACCACCCAGTCCGCTTCAATATCGCGGGAGAATTTAGGTGCCTTGCCACTTTTATCGACTTTGCCCTGAGGCGTTTCGCTCTTTGCTTTTGCTTCTTCCAATTTCTCTGTGCTGAGCGGATGAGAAGCAGATTGCACCAGACGGGCATCAACAGCTATGCCTTCGTTGATGGTTAATCCTTTGGATGTGAATTGCATAAGAACTTAATGGTTGATTGCACTCATGGCTTTTTTCGACAATCTGTTACGAAACCTGCTGAAGGTGGAATGATCCGGAGACGGTTGATCGAAGGAAAGTCCCATAAATTTCTTGAAGGAGATACGGTCATTATATGTTCTGGATACCGGCCTGCGCCGGTATGACGATTATTGGACTTTTGACGAGAGCATCAAACTTAAATAGCTATAAAATTTTACAACTCAAGACAGGGATTTAATTTGAAAAAACGTATTGTAATCACTGGCTTAGGAACACTAAACGCCATTGCCAATAATGTTGCGGATTTTGCTGTTGCCCTACAGGCGGGTGCCTGTGGTATCAAAAAACTTGAACTCTTCGATACTACCGAATTCCGCAGCCAAATGGGAGGCCAGATTAATGACGTGGGTCAAGAACAATTCCCCTCGGACGGGGGCGGAATTTTCCACGGTCAATCTGCTGGCCGACAACTACACCATCCGAACCACGGATTTCGTTCTGGATTATTTTCCAAGTGGCCGCAAGGAATTAGGCCTTATCAGGATGGGGGACATCAGCAATCCCAACCTCACCGTCGCCTTCGATGATTTCTATATCCAGATTCTTGGAGGTCACTGAAATGAATGCACATCGGGCAGGGAAAAGTACCACTTTGATTTCGGTTTTCGCGGCGATCTTGCTCTTGTCCTGGATCGGGTCGCCGGCGCCCGGCCTGGCCCTCATGGCCCTGCCGGCGGATATCGGCATAAATTATCAGACCATGACGGTGAAAAATGCCGCCAAGCTGACGGCAGTGGGCATGAAGGACGCCAAAAACGGCGACAGGATCACCAATGATGAGCGTGTCCAAAGAAAAAAAGCTCATCTTCAAGAATCTTCGGACGAATGAAGAGCTGTCCTATCCGCCGGAACGACCACTACGAAAATCCAGATAAATAATCTGGAATGATCATTTCTCGATCAGCTTCAGAAAGCATTTAACGAGATAGGGATTAAAGGTTGTACCACTCTCTTTGGTAAGGATTTGCGCAATCCGGTCCTGGGGCATAGGTCCCCGGTATGGACGGTCCGTACGCATAGCGTCGAAGACATCGGCAATAGTAATCATCTGGCTAACGATATTCGTCTTCCACCCCCCTTTTATTCGGGGATAACCGCTTCCGTCGAATTTAATGTGATGCTCCATGGCAACAATAACAGCCAGATTGGTTATCCCCTTCATTTCCATCAGGCGCATCGCCCCCATGACCGGATGGGTCTCCATGACGGCTCGTTCATCGGAGGTAAGCGTGCCTGGCTTTAATAGGATATCATTGGGGGTCGTAATCTTTCCCACATCATGAAGAATAGCGGCGACTCCGATCTCGTTAAGATTCGATCCTTCGAAACCAAGATATTCTGCTAAAAACATCGTGAGTATTCCGACATTGGCTGTGTGTACAAATGTGTATTCGTCGTTTGATTTGATCTCTGTCAGGAGTTTGAGGGGTTTCGTCGCTTTGCGCACGTTTTCCATGAAGTAGAGAACAATCTCATCGACCCTGTCCAGATTA
The DNA here is from genome assembly GCA_003142835.1 of Syntrophaceae bacterium. Lineage (GTDB taxonomy): Bacteria > Desulfobacterota > Syntrophia > Syntrophales > Smithellaceae > FEN-1160. The sequence continues at coordinate 5,266 of PLNU01000118.1, read as the reverse complement.
ATATTGTTATTATTGATGACATTTTGGTAGATATCCTGGATGCCTTGTTCCGGTGAGTTGAACCCCAGATCAAGGGTTGCCGCAATGTCCTCCCCGGAGAGCTCAATATCCGAACCTTCCATGACCCCGTCTTCGTCCCCATCCTTCAGTTTAAGCTTTCCAGTTTTTATATAACGGGTGAAGCGCATCGATGAGACCCCTGATGAGGCAAGGTTGCGGATCAACTCCTCGAGCTGAACAAGGGGCAGGCCACGCAAAAAGGTTATGCGCTCGATCGAACATTTCTTCAATATCCCGACAAAGGCGGCCTCATAAGTACCAGGAATAATAAGAGGCCTATTGTCTACCATTAGGTATTCACCAATCAGGATGAGGGTAATATCTCGTTTTGTTTTAAGCAGTGCCTCCAGGCAGCTATGTGCTTCCTGGATAGGCGATACGATCTGGGGATGGTCAGGTGGATACATACCGACATTCTGAATGGCTGCAGTAAGCTGCGTGATGACTTTACCAATCTCCTTATTATATTCAGCGCTATCCATATTGCTCTTATTGCTCCAAAATCTTCACACAAAAAGCCTTGATTTTTCTATTATATGACCGTTTCCCTTGTTCTAACATCTTTTGCACGCTTTCCCTGGAAAAATTGACGAGGGAGGCATAGAGGATCAACTTCATCCGGGAAAGTTGTTTGGGCGTCAAAGAAAACCTGATTTGGGCAATTTTCTCCAGGCAAGGGACGAATGCAGGATCACCTGTTGCGCCAAGCTGTTTGATGATCCAATCATTCAGAATGGCATCCTCCTCACGGATAACAAATGTTTTCAGCAGGGACATCAGATCATTTATCAGCTCCCTGACCCGATGTCTGCATGTCAAACTCACCGCATTTAATAATTCCTCGCGATTTCTCGATCTAAGGCTTTTCCTTAAGATATCAACAGCTGCAGAGTCGTTATAATAAAAAAGGGTTTCGATGACCTCTCTTCTCACATTCCAGTCTTCATGATCAAATAGATCTTTCAAGTAAGTGACAACGGATTTGTCCTTTGTTGCCCGGAGAAAAGTCAATAATTGAACGATTTTCTGCGGGCTCTGTCCGGTCAGCCTCTTTACAGCCTCATCGATCGCATTCCTGCCGAAGCTCTTGAGGATATCAGTAAGTACTGCCGATGCAGGGGATAGTGGGTCCAGGTAAAGATCAAAAAGCCAAGGAACGTTTTGACTGCCACTTGCTGTTAAAAATTTCGTCATCACATTGGTATCCGTCAATCCCCGCAGGATAAACGGAGCAACATATTTTGCCATGTATTCCTGATCGGAAAAGGGTTTCAGGCTGGACATGGCCTTTTGGCGGATTTTTTCTGAAGGTTTTTCCCTTTCCCGTCCATGACGGCGGAGGGTTTCTATAACGTCGGTCAAAAAAGGAAATTGCCCCGACTTAATGAGTTCGGGTACAGCGCGCGTCAGTCTTGTCGCACATGCGAGGTAAACTTCATCGGTGGTTTCTCCATCCATTAAGGCGAGGAGAATTTGACAGATCCGGAAAACGAGGTGATCTTCTGCGATTGTCTTCAAATACTCATGGATAGGAAACTTCTCTTCGCCTGTGTCTGAGTCTGTGTGAGAGGTTTGCGCTGCCTTTCTCAGTATCTGATCGTATTCTTCGGGGACATACTTTTCGTGTTCCTCCCGCTTGAGGAGTTTTTCCATATCTTCATGTGATAAATCATCCCCACTCATCTCATTGTCGATTGTTTTATCTTCCTCAATTTTAGACATCTTCTGAAGGATCATAATGAGTGCAGGAGAGATCTGGCTTTTCTTCTCGTTGGCTTGATTGACTATCTCCAGGAATATCTCCCGTGGAAAGCATTTGAGATTCTCCATGATGAGTGTGTTTTCGGGTTGTAAAGAAATTTGTCGCTCCACAACCTCTAAAAACTGTTTTTTCAAATCGGGATGGAGGTCCTTGATGAAACCGCTTACTTTGGTCAAGGTCTCATAATGTTCGGCGCTGATCTCTCGTCCTTCATGAATTTCTTGAAAATAGTCCTGGATCGCTCCTTCGTAGCTTAGGGCAGCGACCTGCCAATACTGTCGCTGCTCGTTGAGAACCAGCGTGGCTTCTTCTGAATCTAAATTATCAGACTCCTTCAGACGGGAAATAAAATCCTGCCAGAATTCTTCACCCTTTATCTTCTTTCTGGCCTCATCCCGGACGATCTTTCTCTCCCCGGTGAGATTGTAGATGTCTGCGTCAGCCTCCTTAACCTTGATGCTGATAATTCCAGCCTTCGCGAGAATACCTTCTATTTTTCCCTGCACCCATATGTCTGATGGTTTTGAAGTGAGGACCCGGTTGAATTCGATCAGGTCTTCCTTTTTCAGGCCGCGATGAAGACTGAGGGAGAGGATGCGGAGGTTATTGAGGGTACGGACGTAATCTCGAATGGCGGCATTCTTTTTATCCAGGACAATCTCTCCGAACATGAGTGTTTCGCCGGTGACGTCAAAGGTCAATTCGGATCGATTTTTTAACGCCTTTTGGATGATGGCAAAAGCAGAATCAAAACTTTCCGTAATTCTTGTATGACCAGGTGGGTACATCCCGAGATTCATCCTGATCATGTTCAGGGCTGCTATGATACGCGGCATTTGCTTGACCTCTGCAGACGAAGGTTTCTCACCTGCTTTGGTATAGCTGATATTGTTTTCCTTTGATCCGTCATTGAAACCGTTCATGAATGGACCTTATGGATTGTGTTCGTAATCCCATCGTTACAAGATGGACGTTTGCATGTATAGCATAAAAAAGATAAAAAATTAACTTTAATTCTACATCATTATAAATGAAATCACAAATAGCCGGCGGTTTGACAATAGTCGGTGTATAGGTGAGGTGGGAATTGTGCAGATCGCCGCAGTCAGCGCAGAAACTATTCAATATTAACCGCATCAATCTGCTCCGGCTACAAGAAGCGCTCAGCGTAGCGCAGGTACACTCCCGAGCGCAAAAACAGCTCGAACAGCTCCGGATCCACACGAGCGTTATTCTTCATGATGTTCATAATACGTAGCGCCTCGGACAGGGTTTTACCACGCTTGTATGGACGATCTTCCGCAGTCAGTGCTTCGAAGATATCTGCAATAGCGATCATCCGCGCAGTCCAGCTCATTTCATCTTGTCGCAAGCGTTTCGGGTATCCACTGCCATCGATTTTTTCATGATGGCCGCCGGCAATTTCCGGCACATGTTCAAATGTTTTGTAAATGGTAGCTGAGAGAGCATGATAATGGTCTGGACGATGTGATCATTAATTATGTAGCGCTCTTCTTCGGTCAGGGTCCCCCGGCTGATACTGAGGTTATAGATCTCGCCTCTGTTATGGATGTATTGCGGGACATTCAGCTTGAAGCCCCAGCAGTTATCAGGGCAGATCTGATTGTTGGTCTGCCGCGAGATGATGTGTTCGGCCTTGTCGGCCAGCAGCAGCTCGCGCACCGGTAGTGGCGCTGCAGCGGTGAGCGCCTTACGAGTCTGTTCCTCGTGCGAGAGGCCGATCCGGTCATCGAGGGTTCGCAGCCACGTTCGGGAAGCAATCTGCTCCAGTTGGACGAGTTTCTCTGGCGCCATGAATTCGCCGCCTTCGTTGCAGCGGGCAACAAAGGCAAATTCCTCATCCAGTACCTGCCATTTTGTTTGATAAGAACTTGCTTTCACTGGAAGTGAGTATAGGGTAGCCACGCTTGTATGTTAAGGAAATATTGACCACAAAATGTAGGGTGCGGCACGAAGACCGTGCCGGGGCTAAATTACAACATTTGTCCTTATGAGAAATCTGCTCACCTTTTGGTCTGTTCACCTGCCAAAAAGGTATTTTGGACAGAATTCAGACAGACCTCTCCTGCACGCCTTTTTTTCACAATGCGTTATGACTTTATGTATTCATCCCATGTGTATTCGGGGTCGCCGTAGATAATATCAGTGTGTGTTTGAAGCTGGAGATCGGCAGCGGCATATTCCCGGATTGGCGGGTCATGGATTTTCGGCAAACTTTGGAAAATATGAGGTCGTCATGGCATTCTTAAGCGGATAACCGGCCCAGGAACGAACAGAATGAGTCCCAAAAGTATGAAAAACCCGTCCATCCAAAAGTTGGTGGTGGATTACGGTATATCAAAACTTATTGACAGTTTTATAGCTTATAACTATAATTCAATTTATGCGTCTCGAACATCGTATGCTAGAAAAAGAGTTAATGGAAGGCGAGGAAGCAGAAGCTTATGCAGGCTCGGATTTCTCGATACCGCATAATGCTTTTGTTGATCACTTTATAGAACTTTTTCCTGATTTCACAGAAGGCTTAGTCGCAGATGTAGGTTGTGGTTCATGTGATCCAACTATTAGATTGGCAAAAAAGCTTCAAGGCTTAACGATTACTGGCATCGATGGTTCTGATAAAATGCTTGAATTAGCCAGAAAAGCGATAGATAAAGAAGGTTTAGTGGATAGAGTTAGACTTATAAAGCGCATCTTACCAGATATCACAGGTCTTAGTGGCATATTTGATGCAATTATAAGCAACAGTTGGCTCCATCAAGTACACGAGGTAGAGAAGGCTTTACCAACAATGGCAGAACTTGCAAAAAGAGGTGCTATTCTAATGGGAATGGACCTTTTCCGCCCAGTCTCTACAGAGAGAGCGCATGAGCTAGTCGCTATGCATGCTAAAGGTGCTCCTGAGCAAATGAAAGTGGACTTTTATAATTCTCTTTTAGCTGCACTTACTCCAACTGAACTAGTTGCCGAGCTAAAAAAGGCCGGTCTTGGACATTTAGCTGTAGAGGTTGTTAGCGACAGGCACATGATTTTCTATGGTAGGCGTTAAATATACTTTCTTTATTAGACTTTAAGCCTTTAGTTTTATTGCTTACTTGCAGGGATTTAGCTAAGTCAGTAGACTTTGCTTATCTAATGAGAAAAATTTGATAAGGTATTACTTTTGACCGAGGAAGTATAAGCAGCAAAGGTCTTGTATGTCAAGGAAATCTTGGCCACAAAATATGGGATGTAGTGCTGAGGATTGTCGAGCGTGGATTGTGTTTAGTCGAGTGGCGCGAGGGAATCTCACCCTCGCGCTCTCCGAGAACTGGACGTGACAGTCTCCCGTCATCACAGCTCCTATTGTCCAGCCTTAACTTGAGAAAGTTGCCAATGAGCAAAAAGTCTCGATTGCCGGTGCATTACGCCCTGCGACCATTG